>CAMDVN010000013.1 GCA_945877595.1 Cyanobium sp. NIES-981
CTCAGCGTTTGACGGCGACCACCGCCTGCTGTTCTGGTGGCGATGAGAGTGCAATTTGGAAGGCCTGAACGCCGAAGCTGGTTCCAATTAGTGAACCTATTACGAGGGCGTAGTAAAAACTTGTTTTCAGTTTTTCGGAGCTCAGGATCAGGCTGATGGCACCAAAGACCAGGGCGATCTGTAGCCAAAGTGTGGCTAGGTCGAACTTGTCACCCGCTAGCCCAAGTGTCTCCAGCTTCCGTTCCCATGGCTTGGTGCCAATGATTTTCCCCTTGGCGCCATCCACATCCAGCACCTGTTGGCTGGGGCCAACGGCTGCTGAGCCCAGAAGAATCTCGCGCTTTTCCAGGTCGTATCGTTTTGCCGATTGCTCGGCGCGGGCGAGTTGTTGTGCCAGGGCTGACTGTCCCTTTGCTGTTACCGCGCCGGCATCGATCAGGCCCTGCAACAGCTGCACTTCCTGCTCGATGATCGATTGTTTGATGCTCTTGCTCTGGTACCACTGATAAAGGTTGGCTTTTTCGTTGGTGCCGATGATCTCGTCGTCGCCGAATTTGCCGCCGCCTAGGTCGACCACGGCAAGGATCGCTGCAAACAGCGCCAGGGTGAGGCCGATTTTGCGTTCCATGGGGTTTGATTTGGTGTTGGCGTCAGTCTGGTCTATGTGAAGACTGTCTGTTAGGGAACATCTGGATAACCCGATGGAATAAGGCCAGGTTCAAGGTTGAAACTGGCAACGGATGCTCGTTGCCCTTCCGTTGGGTTGCATGGATGACGAGCAGATCTACGCCAAGAAGAAAGTTCGTCGGCAGAACGTCCTCGAGGCCATCGAAACTGCGGTTTGGAGTTGCCCGTTCTGGGTCTGAGGTTGGGGCTGGGTCTCTCGGTTTTGAAAGCGTTGCGCTGCCCCGGATCAAAGGCTGGCCAGCAGCAGGGCAATCGCCAGGCTGATCAGCACCCAGGTGCTCACCATCCAGACCCGCCGCCAGCGGCGGATGGCACGGCTGAAGTCGTCCTCGTTGCCGCGTCGCACCACGAACAGGCCTGCATTGGCTGGCGCCTGCAGCTGCAGCTTGCCGGTGCTGTCGTTGCATTCCGCGACGACAAACACCATGCCGTTGGGGCGGAGAATTGATTCCTCGCGCCGGATCCCGAGTGGACGGGTGTTGAAGGTGGCAGCCCCATGGGGTGGCTCCACCTCGCTGAACACCTTGTCGAGGTCCAGCTCAGCCGCCGTGGGGTCGAGGGTGAGTGTCTGACTTCCATGCCGCAGCTCAAAGCTGCAGCGGCGCTCCAGGGTCTCGAGGGTTTCTTCGCGGCGTTCCCACGACACCTCCTTGCGCGTCCTGCCTTCGCTGTCGGTGCTGGTGCGTTCCTCCCGCACCTCCATCAGCGACGTGGTGGTGTTGCTGTGGGCCACGCAGGGTTCACCACTCCACGGGGCGGTGAGCGGTTGGGCGCAAACGATCTCGCCTGAGAGCTTCACCCGTTCGCTAAAGGATCCTGCCCCCATCTGTTCGACCACCGTGGCCTGCAGATCAAGCAGTTCGGCCACGCTGGTGCTGCGGGCATCCAATAAATGGGCCAACTTGCGCGCCTGGTGTCGGCGCGCCAGTCCGGTGGCGACGGCGGCGGCGCCCAGCAGCGCCGTGATCACCAGCAGGGAGGTGTCCATGCTCAGCCCCGCTCAAAGGCGATCAGCCGTGAGAAGTAAAAGGGTGCCTTGTTGAGGCTGCGGCGAACGGGTTTGAAGCCGGCCTCGGCGGCGGCCGCCACGATGCCGTCTTCACGCAGGGTGTAGGCCCGGGTCGTCTTGCTGGGGCCGGGAAACAGCTGGCCGATGCTCTTGAGCGCCGCCAGCAGCGGTGTGTAGGGGGCAAAGCTCACGAGTAGATGCTGCTCAGCCATCGAGGCCAGGTGCCGCACCATGTCTTCGGCGGGCTGCTGGGGGTAGTGGATGAACACATCCAGGCAGATCACCGTGTCGTAAGTGCCCTGCAGGCTCTCCAGATCCGAGGCACTGAACTGGAGTTGCTCCGATGGGATCCCGGCGGCCTCGGCGCGGCGGGCGGCTTCAGCCGCCATCGCCTCCGAGAGGTCGCTGGCGGCAATGGTGCTGGCGCCCAGCTGGGCCAGCGGCAGGCTCAAGCTGCCCACGCCGCAGCCGGCGTCGCAGAAGCTGCGCCCGCCCAGATTGCCCTGCTCTTGGAGCCAGGCCAGCACGTTATCAACAGTTTTTTGGTGACCGATGCGAATGTTGCGCTGCACCCGGTTCACCTCGGTGCTGTCGCTGTAGATCCGGTTCCAGCGCTCGAAGCCCGTGGTCTCGAAGTAACCCTTGACCTCTGTTTTCTCGGCCGCCTTGTTAAGGGCTTTGTCGAGCTGGTCAGGGGAGGTCATCGGCAGCGTGCTGCGACGTCGCAGTCTGAGTTTCGGGAAGGATAGGGGCTGCCCAGGGAGACCCTGGCCCAGGTGGCCCAGGTTCACGCGCTGAGCGCCAGCTCAGCCCCTCGGCTCCCTGCTGCCAGCGCAGCGCAGCGTCCAGGGGCCGGCCCAGCAGCAGTTGCTCCACGGGGCGGCGATCGCCCAGCGCCCGCCGCGGCAGCACGGTGGCTGAGGCGATGGCCCGGCCTGGCTCGCCGCCCCAGCCCGCCAGGCGGCGCACCCCCTCGAGCAGGGGCAGGGTGACGCCGGCCAGGGTGCCGTCGGCCAGGCGGCAACTGCCGTCGGCCACGATCAACAGACGCTCATCCCAGCGGTGCTGGCCCTCGCCCAGGCCGTAGGGGGCCAGGGCATCGCTCACCAGCACCACCTGCTCGGGGGCGAGGCGCTGCAGTAGCACCGCCATCGAGGGGGCCACGTGCACACCGTCGGCGATCAGGCCCAGGGCCACATCTGGGCGCAGCAGGGCAGCGGCCACCGGGCCGGGGTCGCGGTGGTGCAGGCCTGGCATGGCATTGAACGTGTGGGTGAGCATCGACACGCCCGCCGCAAAGGCGACGGCGGCCTGGGATTCGCTGGCAGCGCTGTGGCCCAGGCTCACCACCACGCCCAGGCGGCGCAGCTCGGCGATCACATCGGCAGCCCCCGCGAGCTCGGGGGCCAGGGTCACCAGGGCGATAGCAGGCTCAAAGCCACCGATGCGGGCTTTGAGGGCCGCCAGGCTGGGGGCGGCCAAATGCTGCTCAGGGTGGGCGCCGCGCCGTGCCGGGGCCAGAAAGGGGCCCTCGAGGTGGGCCCCCAGCAGCTGGCAGCGCCCGGGGCGGTGCTGGCTGCGGGCACGGCCCAGCACCGCCAGGGCTTCGCGGAGGGGCTCCAGCCCACAGGTCACCAGGGTGGGGCAGATCGCCTCCACCCCATCGCGCCAGAGCAGCTCCAGCAGGTCCAGCAGTTTGGGGAGGTCGGCGGCGGTGAGCTCGGGAAAGGCCAGGCCCAGGCCGCCGTTGATCTGCAGATCAACGCCCATGGGGCTGAGCCAGTCGCCGCGCCAGTCGTCGCCAGCGGCGGCGGCTGCCGCGCCAATCGGCTCCACGGCACCGATCACCTCGCCACTCCCAGCAGCGGCGTCACCCTGGGGCTGCTCGACGCGCTTCAGGCCGATGCGCCAGCGCTGCGCCTCGTTGTGGCGGTAGCGGCTGGCCTGGGGTAAACGAACATTGGTGAGCCAGCGCATCGCAGCGGGGGTGCTGGCCGCCCGGCCAGAACAGGTGACAATGCCAGTCTCGCCGTGTCGTTGCCCGTTGGACGCCCCTTCTGCTGAGCCGGGTTTTGCCGCCGATCTCCCCCGGGTGGCGGTGGTGATGGGCAGCGACTCGGATCTGCCCACCATGCAGCCCGCCGTGGCGATGCTGGAGCGCTTCGGGATCGCCACCGAAGTGCGCGTGCTCTCAGCCCACCGCACACCGCTGGAGATGGTCGCGTTTGCCGAGCAGGCCAGCGGCCGGGGTCTCAAGGTGATCATTGCCGGCGCCGGCGGTGCCGCCCACCTGCCCGGGATGGTGGCCTCGCTCACCACCCTGCCGGTGATCGGTGTGCCGGTGCAGAGCCGGGCCCTTTCAGGGGTTGATTCGCTGCACAGCATTGTGCAGATGCCGGCTGGTATTCCGGTGGCCACCGTGGCGATCGGCAACGGCGCCAATGCCGGCCTGCTGGCGGCTCAGATCTTGGCCACGGCCAACCCCGCCCTGGCGCTGCAGGTGGCGGCCTATCGCCAGCAGCTCCATGACCAGGTGGTGGCCAAGGATGCCCGCCTGGTGGAGCTCGGCGCAGCGGCCTACCTGGCGCAGATGGGCTGATGCTTGAGCGTTTGGTGCTGCCCCCCTGGCTCAAGGCCGGGCTGGTCCTGCCCCTGCTGGTGCTCAATCTCTGGGTGCTGCGCCAGTTGCTGTTGCCCTTGGCGCCGTTTCCGGCCCTGTTTGTGGCCGCGGCCCTGATCGCCTTTCTGCTCGATCTGCCCAGCCGTTGGCTGGTGGGCCGTGGTCTGCCCCGGCCCCTGGCGGTGCTGGGCGTGGTGGGCCTGAGCCTGGGGGGGCTGGCCCTGGCGGCGCTGTGGCTGGTGCCGCGGCTGATCGAACAGCTCGGTGAATTGGTGACGGCCCTGCCGGGATGGTTGGCCGAAGGCGAAGTGCTGCTCGGTCAAGCGCAGGCCCTGGCGGCGGCGCGCGGCCTGCCCAGTGATTTCGGTGACCTCAGCAGTGACGTGCTGTCCCGCGCCAGCCAGCTGGCCAGTCAGTTCAGCCAGCAGTTGCTCGGCCTGCTGGGGGCCACGCTCGGACTCACGGTCAACAGCTTGATCGTGGTGGTGCTGGCGGTTTTTCTGCTGCTGGGGGGCGAACCGATCAGCCGGGGGTTGCTGCAGTGGCTGCCCCCCGGGGTGCGCACCCTGGTGGGCGCCACGCTCAATCGCACCTTTCGGGGCTACTTTGCCGCCCAGGTTTTGCTGGCCTTGATCCTCAGCCTGGCCCAGATCATGGTCTTCACCCTGCTGGGCATTCCCTATGGGGTGCTCTTTGCCGTGGCGATCGGCTTCACCACCCTGGTTCCCTATGCCAGCGCCCTCACCATCGTGTTGGTGAGTGGGTTGCTGGCCCTTGAGGATCCCCGCACCGCCTTGGAAGTGCTGGTGGCGGCGATTTCAGTGGGGCAGGTTGTGGATCAGGTGATCCAGCCCCGGCTCATGGGCACCATCGTGGGCTTGCAGCCCGCCTGGCTGCTGATCTGCTTGCCCCTGGGAGCCCGGCTGGGCAGCCTGCTGGGGCTGGGCGACCTGATTGGGCTGCTGCTGGCTGTGCCACTGGCCAGCTGCGCCAAGACCATCCTCGACGCCTGGGGCGCCCAGTTGCGCGCCCGCGAGGGGTCGGTGGCAGGGGGTTAGCTCGGGCCCTGGGCCGGGATCAGCTCCTTGGCCTGCAGGTGGGTGATCACGTGGGCCACGCAGTCCTCGAGGCTGCTGCTGCCGGTCTCAATCCGCAGCTCGGGTGCCTCAGGCGCTTCGTAGGGGCTGGAGATGCCGGTGAACTCCTGGATCTGGCCGGCGCGGGCCTTGGCGTAGAGCCCCTTGGTGTCGCGTTCTTCGCAGACATCGAGATCGGCGGCACAGTGGATTTCGATGAAGTCGCCGGGGTCGACCAGGGCGCGGGCTTTGTCGCGGTCGGCCTTAAAGGGCGAGACGAAGGCCGTGAGCACCACCACGCCGGCATCGAGAAACAATTTGGCCACTTCGCCGATCCGGCGGATGTTCTCCTCCCGATCGGCATCGGAGAAGCCCAGGTCATTGCAGAGGCCGTGGCGAATGTTGTCGCCATCGAGCACGTAACAGGCCAATCCCTGCTCAAACAGGGCGGAGTTAACCGCATTGGCCAGGGTGCTCTTGCCCGAACCGCTCAGGCCCGTGAACCACAGGATCGCGCTGCGGTGGCCGCGCTGCTCGGCCCGGGCGGCCCGATCCACCGAGGTGTGGTGCCAGGCGATGTTGGTGGAGGCCCCCTGGGTGGTGAGCGCGCCGTAGGTGGGAGAGGCGGTCATGGCGGCGGTGTTGGGGAGGGAGCGGCCAAATTCTCTCGTTTGGACGGACGCGGCTGGGGCGGCTCCTCTGGCCGTGGTGGGCCACGCGGTCAGCACCGCTCGCTGGATTCAGAGGCTGCGCATGAGGGTGCCCTTTAGCCCCCTGCCTGCTTGGGGCGGTAGCCGGCTTGGCTCAGCGCCTCGAGGGCGGCGGCCACTTGGTCGCCCTGCAGCTCGATCACGCCGTCTTTGAGGGTGCCGCCGGTGCCGGCGCGGGCTTTGAGCTGCTTGAGCAAAACCTTGAGCTCGGCCTCGGAGGCCTCCAGGCCGGTGATCGCTGTGACCAGCTTGCCGCCCTTGCCCGCCTTGCTGCGTTGCACCCGCACCCGTTGATGAACCTTGGCGGTGGGCGCCGACGCTGCCCCCGCGGGCCGCTGCAGGCTCGCCCCGCTGGTGAACTCTTGCCAGCCGCCCTTGGCCATGGCCGCTTCTTACGCTGGAACGATCTTGCTCTGCCGCCGGTGACCAGCACCGTTCCCCCGACCCTCTCGGCACCCGGCAGCAGCGACCCTGCGGCGCTGGCCCTGGGTGCCCGTCCCAACGCCCTGGGGCGCTACGGCCAGTTCGGTGGTCAATACGTGCCCGAAACCCTGATGCCCGCCCTGGCGGAGCTGGAGAAGGCCGCTGCCGAGGCCTGGGCCGATCCCGCCTTCACCGATCGGCTCAACCATCTCCTGCGCAACTACGTGGGCAGACCCAACCCTCTCTACGAGGCGGAGCGGCTCACGGAGCACTACCGCCGGGCTGAGGGTGGGCCGCGCATCTGGTTGAAGCGCGAAGACCTCAACCACACCGGTGCCCACAAGATCAACAACGCCCTCGGCCAGGCCCTGCTGGCCCTGCGCATGGGCAAGCAGCGGATCATTGCCGAGACGGGTGCGGGCCAGCACGGCGTGGCCACGGCCACGGTCTGCGCCCGCTTTGGGCTCGAGTGTGTGATCTACATGGGCGCGGAAGACATGCGCCGTCAGTCGCTCAATGTCTTTCGCATGCGGCTTCTCGGGGCCACGGTGCAGCCGGTGACCGCCGGCACCGCCACCCTGAAGGACGCCACCAGCGAGGCGATCCGCGACTGGGTCACCAACGTGGAATCAACCCATTCCATCTTGGGGTCGGTGGCGGGTCCGCATCCTTACCCGATGCTGGTGCGCGATTTCCACGCCGTGATCGGTGAGGAGACCAAGCGCCAATGCCATGGGGCCTTCGGCCGCAATCCCGATGTGCTGGTGGCCTGCGTGGGCGGCGGCTCCAATGCCATGGGCCTGTTTCATCCCTTTGTGGCCGATACCGCCGTGCGGCTGATCGGTGTGGAAGCCGCTGGCGATGGTGTGGCCACTGGTCGCCATGCCGCCACCATCACCGAGGGCCGCGTGGGCGTGCTGCATGGGGCCATGAGTCTGTTGCTGCAAGACAGTGAGGGTCAGGTCCAGGAGGCCCATTCGATCAGCGCTGGTCTGGACTATCCCGGTGTGGGCCCTGAACACAGCTACCTCAAGACGATCGGCCGGGCCGAATACGGCGCCGTGACCGACAGCGAGGCCCTCGAGGCCCTGCAGCTGCTGTGCCGCCTGGAGGGGATCATCCCGGCCCTCGAAACGGCCCATGCCTTTGCCTGGCTCGAGAAGCTCTGCCCCACCCTGCTTCCCGGCACCGAGGTGGTGCTCAACCTCTCGGGTCGCGGCGACAAAGACGTCAACACCGTGGCCGAAAAATTGGCTGAAAAGCTCCTCTAGATCAGATCCTCTAGACCAGCTCCTCTTGACCAGTTCCCTGGGAGCGCCTAACCGAGCAGGCGCTCCAACACCCGCGCCACCGAGCGCACGGCGGCGCGGGCCGTGGCATAGGCCATGCGCATCGGGCCGATGAGGGCCACGTGGCCCACATCGCCAGTGCCAGCCCGGTAACTGGCTTGCACCAGCCCACAGGAGTGCAGGGCTTGGAGGGGGTGTTCGGCCCCGATCCAGATGCTGGCCGGCTGGCTTTGTTCCAGTAGGGCCTGTGGCGGGCACACCAGGTGTTGGGGATTGTTTTCGACCAGCTCCACCAGGGGCCTGAGATAGGCGGTCTGGCTGAATTCTGGTTGGCCAAGAAGGCCGGCTAGCCCCACGGTGAGGGCGCCGTCACCATCGCTCGGACGGGCCAGGCGGTGGCTGTTGAGGGCTTGCTGGAGCAGGGTGCCGCTGCGCTGGAGCTGGGGTGGAAGACCACGCCAGTCGATCGTGCCGCCCCGACCTCGCTGCAGTTGCTCGGTGGCCCAGCGCTCAAGGGCGGGCAGTTCGGGGGTGGCTTGTTGGGGCAGGCGCAGGTTGAGGCTGCTGGTGTGGGCGGCCCCCTCAACGAGAAACACCAGCAAACGCTCGCCACTGGGTACCAGCCGCAGGGCCTGCAACTGGGGCTGGCGCCGGCGGGGCCGGGTGATCAGGCTCAGCAGGCCGGTGAGATCGGCAAGGCGGCGCGAGAGATGCAGCAGCAGGTCATCGAGGGCGGCCCACTGCAGGCTCAGGCCGGCGAGCTCGCGGTCGAGCTGCAGGGCTGAGGCCCCGGGCTCAGGCAGGAGTTGGTTGACGTAGACGCGGTAGCCGGCCTGGCTGGGAATGCGCCCCGCCGAGGTGTGGGGCTGGGTGAGCAGGCCGCGTTGTTCCAGGGCCCCCATGGCCGAGCGCACCGTGGCCGGACTGGCCTCTAGGCCAAAACGACGCACCAAAATCTTGCTGCCCACCGGTTCGATCGTGTCGACGTAGTGGCGCACCGTGGCCTGCAGCACCTGTTCTTGTCGGCGGGAGAGGCTCTCCAAATGGGTGGCGGCCAGGGCACACGCAGGATCAGAAGTTGATCGTAAGGCGATGGGCCTGCGATCAGCCCGTGGCGGGCCCGTGATCAGCCCGGCCGCCGTGCCGTTTGAACCTGCGGGCTGCCCAGCAGAGGGCCAGCTGGGTAGCCGGACAGCTCCGAAGCGGGGCACCTCAGTAGCGGGGCACCGAAGCATCGACCTCGACGCTCCAGGCATCGATGCCGCCCTGCAGATTCCAGACCTGGCCGTAGCCCTGGGCTTCGATCAGCCAGCAGCCAAACTGCCAGCTGCGCACGCCGGCGTGGCAGAGCACGGCAATCGGGCGATCGCGGTTGAGCAGCTCCTCAAGCCGCCCCACCCAGGCCTCCGAGCGGCTCAGGGGTAGATGCACCACCGCCAAAGGGAAGCGGGCGAGCTCCAACTCGACGTCTTCGCGCACATCGACCAGTTGGATGGCCTCGCCCCGCTCCAGGCGGGCCTGCAGCTCGGCAGCGCGAAGGCTGGTGGGGCTGGTGGGGCTGCTCATGGCGGGGGCAGGGGTCAAGATGGGGCCATCTTGCGTTGGGCGCATGAAGGCCCGCCCCTTTTTGGCGGTGGTGCTGGCGGCGGTGCTGTCGCTGTTGGCCCTCGGAATCGGAGCCTGGTGGCTGGTGCTGGCCCGTTCGCCGCTGCAGTTGCAGCACCAGGCGCTTGCGATGCCGCTGGCGGCCCGCTTTGTGCCGCGGCAGGCGCCGCTGAGCCTCTACCTGCTGAGCGATGGCGAGCAGCTCGAGGGCTATGCCCGGGCCGTGGCGCCCGGCCGCCGCCGCCGCCAGGCGGGCGAGGCGATCGCCCAGCTGCGCGATGGGGCCTTTGCCGTGGCTGGCCTCGATTACCGCACTGAGCTGGCTGGCTGGCTGGCGCCCGAGACCGGCCTGGCCCTGCTGGCCAACACCGGCGACGGCCCCCCCACGGGCTGGCTGCTGAGCCTGCGCAGCCGCGACGCCGATGGCGCCCGCCGCTTTCTGCAGCGCTTCTGGCAGACCCGCAGCCTGGCGGGTACCGATCTTCAGGTCAGCAGCTACCGCGGCATGGGGTTGATCAGTGGCCGCGGCGCCCTGGTGGGCCGCGAGGCCGTGCCCCTGGCCACGGCCCTGATCAACGACAACCTGGTGCTGATCGCCTCGGGGCGCGGCGTGCTGGAGCAGGCGCTCGATGTCTCCCAGATCGATGAACTCAACCAGGCATCGAGCCGCATGCTGAAGGCCAGCCTGGCCCAGCTGGGCCACGGTGCAGCCCTGCTCACGGCCCGGCCAGAGGCCCTGGAGCGCTGGTTTGGTCTGCCGGCCCCGGTGGCAGCGTTGGGCTGGCAGCAGCTGGTGGCGGCGATCCGCCCCGACGGCCCCGGGCTCAGCCTGGAGGCTCGGCTGTCCCTGGCACAGCCCTGGCCCACGCCTTCCGTTCAGGGTTCGGCTCAGGCTTTCGATCAACCTTCAGGCCAGCCCCTCGAACAGCCTTTAGGCCAGCCTTCAAGCCAGCCGTTCGATCGGCCTTCCGATCCGATCTCGACCCAGGTTGTCGGCTCCGATTCGGCTGGCCAGACCCTGCTCGAGTCCTACCGGGGCGATGCCGATAGCTTGGCGCTGCTTGTGGATCCGGCCCATTGGCCCGCCGAGCTGCAACCCCTGCTGCAGGCGTCGCTGGGCCAGGTGGGCAGTCCAATGCCGTCCCTGGTGGCCGCTGCCGCAAACGGACCGCTGCTCTGGGCCGAAGGCCCCATGGGCTGGCAGTTGGGTACGGAGGCCCTGCAGCCCGACCCGGCTGAGCTCGAGCCGGCCCTGGCGGCCCAGGGTTTGGTGGCGGCGCCGCTCGATTGGCGTGGTCGGCCGGTGCAGGTCTGGACACGCCTCGAGGCTGGCAAGGCAGCTGGCCATCGCGTTCCCTCCAGCCAGCGCGATGGCCAGCTGCAGGCCACCCTGGTGGGTGTGCGCAGTGTTGTGGCAGCCGGTGTGTCCCCAGGCCCAACCTGGTGGGCCCAGTCGCTGGCGGGCCTGGTGCCGCAGCAGGAGCAACGGCCAGGGGGGCGTCAGCGCCTGGCCCAGCTCGAGGCTTTGGCCACACCCACCGCCAGGCTGCGCTGGGCGTGGTCGGCGGCACCGGCCCAGGAGCTGCTGCGGCAATGGCGCCCTTGGCAGTTGCTGTCAACCCTCGCCGGCCAGCCCCTAGGCGGGGCCATTGAGGGACTGGCCGTGGCGGTGCAAAGTGACGAGGCCGAGCTTGTGGTGAAGGCCCAGCTTCGCTTTGGTTGACCCCCTTTGACCCCGTTCGAACCCTGCCAGCTCCTGCTGCTGCGCCATGGCATCGCCGCTGACCCGGCACCGGGCCAGGCCGACGCCGAGCGCCCTCTTACCGAGGCCGGACGGCGCCGCACCAGCGCCGTGCTGCAGCGCTTGGTGCAGTTGGATTGGGGCTGTGACCGCCTGCTGAGCAGCCCGTTGCTGCGGGCCCAGCAGACCGCCGAACTGGCCCTGGCCGCCGGCCTGGCCCCGCAGCTCGAACTGGCACAGGCCCTGGCCCCCGGCGGCGAGGCTCCGGCTCTGCTGCGCACGCTGCAGGGCCATGGGGTGAGTTGGCGGCGGCTGGCGCTGGTGGGCCATGAGCCCGACCTCAGCACCCTGGCGGCCGGCCTGATCGGCGCCTCCCCTGGCAGTCTCCAGCTCAAGAAGGCCGGCGTGGCGTTGCTCGAATGGTCGCCAGCCGGTTGGCAGTTGCTGGTGCTGGCGACTCCCCGGCTGTTGGTGCAGTGAGCGCTACGTCAGCTCAGGGCCGTTGGCCGTAGGTTCGCAAGATCAGCCGCCTTGGCCATGGCCCCTGAACCTCCCACCGCGACCTCGGCAGCGCCTGGTGCCCCGCTGTTTCGGCCTGGGCTTGAAGGGGTGCCGGCCACCCAGTCGTCGATCTGCGATATCGACGGTCAGCGCGGCCTGCTCACCTATCGCGGCTACGAGGTCTCGGAGCTCGTTGGCCACAGCACCTTCCTCGAGACGGCCTACCTGCTGATCTGGGGCGAACTGCCCACGGCGGCCCAGCTGCAGCACTTCGAGCAGGAGGTGCAGATGCACCGGCGGTTGAGCTTCCGCATCCGCGACATGATGAAGTGCTTCCCGGCCACCGGTCACCCCATGGATGCCCTGCAGAGCAGTGCGGCATCCCTGGGGTTGTTCTATTCGCGCCGGGCGCTCGATAACCCCCAGTACATCGTCGATGCGGTGGTGCGGCTGATCGCCAAGACTCCCACGATGGTGGCGGCGTTTCAGCTGATCCGCAAAGGGCAGGATCCGATCCAGCCGCGCGACGACCTGCCCTACTCAGCCAATTTCCTCTACATGCTCACGGAGCGTGAGCCCGATCCGATTGCGGCCCGCATTTTTGACGCCTGTTTGATCCTCCACGCAGAGCACAGCCTCAACGCCAGCACCTTCAGTGCCCGGGTGACGGCCAGCACCCTCACGGACCCCTACGCCGTGGTGGCTTCGGCGGTGGGAACCCTGGCCGGGCCGCTGCATGGGGGCGCCAATGAAGACGTGCTGGTGATGCTTGAGCAGATCGGCAGTGGTGATCAGGTGGAGCCCTGGCTGGATCGGGCGATTGCCGAGAAGCACAAGATCATGGGCTTCGGCCACCGTGAATACAAGGTCAAGGATCCCCGCGCCGTGATCCTGCAGCGCCTGGCTGAGGAACTGTTTGACGCGTTTGGCCACGACCCCCTCTACGACCTGGCCCGCAAGCTCGAATCGGCCGCCGCTGAACGGCTGGGGCCGAAGGGCATCTACCCCAACGTCGACTTCTATTCGGGCCTGGTGTATCGCAAGCTGGGCATTCCCGAAGATCTGTTTACGCCGATCTTCGCGATTGCCCGCACCGCCGGCTGGCTGGCCCACTGGAAGGAGCAGCTCGGCGCCAACCGCATCTACCGACCCTCCCAGATCTACACCGGGGAGGCCGGTCGCGACTGGCAGCCACTCCAGTCGCGTTGAGCCGTGGCCCCGACACCCACCCGCAGCCCCCGGGCGCCTAAGTTGCCTGCACGGATGCCCTGTCCATGGTGACCCCTTCCATGGTGACCACCTCCACCGGCCTCGATCTTCAGGCCAGTTTTGAAGCCACCCTGGCCGGTTTGGGGGTGAGTCCGGGAGCGGCTCACCTGCTCTGGCTGCCCCTGCCCATGGTGCTGGTGCTTGTGGCCGCCGTGGTGGGCGTGCTGGTCAATGTGTGGCTCGAGCGCAAGATCTCAGCAGCTGTGCAGCAGCGGATCGGTCCCGAATATGCAGGTGCCCTCGGCATCCTGCAGCCGATGGCCGATGGGCTCAAACTGGTCTTCAAGGAAGACATCATCCCGGTTCGGGCCGATGGCCTGCTCTTCACCCTCGGGCCGGTGTTGGTGCTGATTCCGGTGATCCTCAGCTGGCTGGTGGTGCCGTTTGGCCAGCATCTGCTGATCAGCAACGTGGGGATCGGCATTTTTCTCTGGATTTCGCTCAGCAGCATTCAGCCGATCGGGCTGTTGATGAGTGGTTATGCCTCCAACAACAAATATTCCCTGCTGGGTGGGCTGCGGGCCGCGGCCCAGTCGATCAGTTATGAAATTCCCCTCGCCCTGGCGGTGTTGGCGATTGTGATGATGAGCAATTCGCTCAGCACCGTCGACATCGTGGCCCAGCAGACCGGCGCCGGCATCCTCAGTTGGAACATTTGGCGCCAGCCGGTGGGCTTTCTGATCTTTTGGATTTGCGCCCTGGCTGAATGCGAGCGCTTGCCCTTTGACTTGCCTGAGGCCGAGGAGGAGTTGGTGGCCGGCTATCAGACCGAGTACTCCGGGATGAAATTTGCCCTCTTTTATCTGGGCAGTTACATCAATCTGGTGCTGTCGGCGCTGCTGGTTTCAGTGCTGTATCTGGGCGGCTGGGGTTTCCCGATTCCGGTCGAGTGGTTGGCGGGCTGGTTGGGCCAGCCGATTGATGCGCCTTTGGTTCAGGTGATCACGGCTTCGGTGGGCATCGTGATGACGGTGCTCAAGGCCTACCTGCTGGTGTTTGTGGCGATCCTGCTGCGCTGGACCACCCCAAGGGTGCGGATTGATCAGTTGCTTGATCTGGGCTGGAAGTTTCTGCTGCCGATCGCCCTGGTCAACCTGCTGGTGACGGCGGGGCTGAAGCTGGCCTTCCCGCTGGCGTTTGGGGGTTGATCACCATGCTGTTGGTTCCGCTTCCTTTTCAGCGCTGGCAGGCTCGTCTGGCCTCCCAGCCGCTTCAGCCCTCCCACCGGCTTCAGCCCTCCCAGCCGCTTCAGCTCTCCCAGGTGGCGCGCCATCATGGGCCCACCCAACCGATCGCCTGAGTCACCATGTTCGGTTTCCTCAAAAAAGTTGGCGACTACACCCGTGATGCCCTGGGTGCGGCCAATTACATGACCCAGGGTTTGGCGGTCACCTTCGATCATCTGCGCCGCCGGCCGGTCACGGTGCAGTACCCCTACGAGAAGTTGATCCCCTCGGAGCGGTATCGCGGTCGCATTCACTATGAATTCGACAAGTGCATCGCCTGCGAGGTGTGTGTGCGCGTCTGCCCGATCAACCTGCCAGTGGTCGATTGGGTGATGAATAAAGCCACCAAGAAAAAGGAGCTGCGTAATTATTCGATTGATTTTGGGGTGTGCATTTTTTGTGGCAATTGCGTGGAGTATTGCCCCACCAACTGCCTCTCGATGACCGAAGAGTATGAGCTCGCGGCCTTTGATCGCCATAGCCTTAACTTCGACAACATTGCCCTTGGCCGTCTTCCCACCAGCGTCACCACCGATCCGGCTGTGATTCCCCTGCGGGAGCTCGCCTACCTGCCGAAGGGTGAGATGGATCCCCACACCGTGCCCGATTCGGCGCCGCGGGCGGGCCGCTTGCCTGAGCAGGTCCTTGAAACCTTGCCCAAAGCGCCGTCTTCATCCGAAGCTAAGGCTGCCTCAGGGGCTGCTCCCGAAGCATGACGATCGCCTCCACCACGCAGCTGATCTGCTTTGTCGCCCTTTCGGCCACCCTCGTGTTGGGTGCCCTTGGGGTGGTCTTGCTGCCCAACATTGTCTATTCGGCCTTTTTGCTGGCCGGAGTCTTCCTCTCGGTTGCCGGGTTGTACCTGCTGCTGAATGCCAGTTTTGTGGCAGCAGCCCAGGTGCTCGTTTATGTGGGTGCCGTCAACGTGCTGATCCTGTTCGCGATCATGCTCGTGAACAAAAAGGAAGACTTGGCCGACATTCCCGGCCTTGCTTTGCGGCGGGTCCTCTCGGGCGCCGTGTGTGGTGGCCTGTTTCTGTTGTTGGTGAGGGTGGCGATTACTACCCCCTGGGCGCTGCCAGGCCCAGCATCGATTGGGGATGGGGCCACGATCAGAATCGGTGAGCACCTCTTCAGCGACTACTTGTTGCCATTTGAACTGGCCTCAGTGCTGCTGCTGATGGCCATGATCGGTGCGATTGTTCTGGCCCGGCGTGATGTGTATAGCAGCGATGTGATCACCGGAGAGCCGGCTGATCAGGGTCTGATCGAAAAGGCCCGAACTCCCCTTCTCACGGGCAAACCCTCCCCCTAACTGTCCCAAAATGACCCTTTCGCTGCCTACCACCATCCCTCTGCAGGCCTACCTGCTGCTGGCAGCGGTGCTGTTTTGCGTTGGGGTCTGGGGCCTGATCAACAGCCGCAATGCTGTGCGGGTGTTGATGAGCATTGAACTGATGCTCAATGCGGTCAACATCAACCTGATGGCCTTCTCCAGCTACCTTGATGGCCAGCTGATCCGCGGGCAGGTCTTTGCCATCTTTGTGATCACCGTGGCGGCGGCCGAGGCGGCGGTGGGCCTGGCTATTTTGTTATCTCTCTATCGCAACCGTGAAACGGTTGATATGGAGCGCTTTAATTTGCTGCGTTGGTGATCCCTCTCCATGCGTCTTGAGCGGATCTGGCTGATCGTGCGAGCGGGCAGCCAGGCAGCCCAACGCCAGGCACGTCGCTGTGCAGAAGACCTGCGCTCCCTGGGGATTGCGGTGGTCACGGCCACCAGTGGGCTGGCCAGCAATCCCTTCCCCGGTCTCCTGGCTACCGAATCGAGCTTGCCTGATCTGGCTTTGGTGCTGGGCGGCGATGGCACCGTGCTGGGGGCTGCTCGCCATCTGGCGGCCCTGGATGTGCCGATCCTCTGCTTCAACGTGGGTGGCCACCTGGGCTTCCTCACCCATGAACGGCGTCTGCTGCGGCTCAGTGACCAAGGCGATCACCTCTGGCAGCGCCTGCTCGATGATCGCTTTGCCCTGGAACGGCGCATGATGCTGGAGGCTCACGTGGCCCGTGCCGATGCGGCCGGCCCGGTTGCCGAAGACCTCGGCGATTCAGACGGGCCCCATCTGGCCCTCAATGACTTCTACTTCCGCCCAAGCCTTGATGAGGTCTCCCCAACTTGCCTGCTGGAGCTGGAGATCGACGGCGAAGTGGTCGACCAGTACCGCGGTGATGGTCTGATCATCGCCACGCCAACCGGCTCCACCGGCTACGCGATGGCGGCCGGTGGGCCAATCCTGCATCCAGGCATCGAGGCCATCGTGGTCAATCCGATCTGTCCGATGAGCCTTTCGAGCCGGGCGGTGGTGGTGCCGCCGCGTTCCCATCTCAGCGTATGGCCCCTTGGCGAGGCCACCCGGCGGGTGAAGCTCTGGAAGGACGGTACCCACGCCACCATGCTCGAACCCGGTGACCGCTGCGTGGTGCAGCGCAGTGAGCATCCGGCCCTGATGGTGGTGCTCGATCAGAATCCCTCCTATTACCGCACCCTCACCCGCAAGCTCCACTGGGCCGGCAGTCTCACCGCTGCCGAGCCCTCCCACAACTGAGTTCACGACTCAATTCTGTAGGACTTGTGTAGTACTTGTGCAGCACTTGTTCAGAACTTGTTCAGTTCTGAGGTCAGCACCATTCAGTCGTCTGCGTTTGTTGCCATGGGCCTGGAGATCGAACGCCGTTTTTTGGTGAGTGGCCAGCAATGGCGCCGCCATGTCTTGTGGAAGGCCCGCTTGCAGCAGGGCTATCTGGCGGCCGGTGCCGATGGCTTCACCCTGCGGGTGCGCAGTAGCGAGGAGCAGGCCTGGCTCACGATCAAGGCTGCTACCGCCACGGCACCGGGCCTACCCGATGGCCTGGTGCGCCATGAATTCGAGTATGCGATTCCAATGGTGGATGCCGAGGCTTTGCTGGATCTGGCGCCCAGCCAGATCAGCAAATGGCGCCATGGTCTTGAGCTGCCGGGAGGTGATTGGGTGCTGGATGTCTTTGAAGGGCCCAATGCCCCCTTGGTGGTGGCCGAGGTGGAGTTGGTGGCCGCCGACCAGCCCCTCACTGTGCCCTCTTGGTGCGTGCTGGAGCTCACCGGGCGCCATGAGCTCAGCAATGCCGCCCTCGCCAACCGGCCACTGGCGGCCTGGGAGGCCGGTGACCGCCATGATTTGCTGCAGTGGTGTGTGGCTGCAGGCCCCTAAGACCGGCTGGCACCGGCTTCAGGCGATCCTGGGTTGATGGCACAACAATTGAAACCGTCGCGGCAGATCTTGCCGTGATCCATGGCCCAATTCAGCAGCCCCACCCTGTTTTTGGCACCGGTCTTTGTGAAAATGTTGCTGACGTGGTTATCAACGGTGCGCTTGCTGATCGTCAGCGCCACGGCGATTTCCTGATTCGTGAGCCCCTGAGCGACCTGATCAATGATTTCGATTTCGCGTTCGGAAAGGTCGCCGCGGTGATCGACTGGGCGTTCGGTGCGCTGATCGCCTAGGCGATCGTTTTGCAGATCGCCTAGGCGATCGGTGCGCTGATCACGTCTTACCCCGGCGCTATCCATGCGTCCACCGCACAGGTGCTCAATGCACTGTAGGCAGATGGACCTGCATCTTGGTGTCGATTCGCCCAGCTCGTGTCGCATGATGGGAATCCACGCCAGCCCTCCGGTTTGTTGCTGCAACAGGCTCTTGATGCCGGTGCCTTTGCCCTCACGGCTGAGGTCACCCCCCCGCGTGGGGGCGACCCACGCCGCACCCTTGACGCGGCAAGGGCCCTGCAGGGCTTGGTGCATGCGGTCAATGTGACGGATGGCAGCCGGGCCGTGATGCGCATGAGCAGTTTGGCGGTGTGCAAGCTCCTGCTCGATCAGGGGATCGAGCCGGTCTTGCAAATGGCCTGCCGAGATCGCAACCGGATCGCTCTTCAGGCCGACCTGCTCGGCGCCCATGCCCTCGGGCTGCGCAACCTGCTCTGTCTCACTGGTGACCCGGTGCGTGCCGGTGACCAGCCAGGCGCCCGCCCGGTCCATGAGCTCGAATCGGTGCGGTTGTTGCAGCTCGTGGCCCAGCTCAATCAGGGTCACGATCCGGTCAAGGGGGACCTCCCCGACGGCGGCACGGCCTTTTTTGCTGGTGCCGCTGCCGATCCCAGCTCACCGAGCACCAGTGGTCTTAAAGCCCGCCTGCGGCGCAAACAAGAAGCTGGAGCACGCTTTGTCCAGACCCAAATGGTGATGGATCTCGAGACGTTGCGACGCTTTGTGGGGGAGATCGCCGCCCCGATGGGGTTGCCGGTGCTGGCCGGCGTCTTTCTGCTCAAATCAGCCAAGAACGCCAGCTTTATCAACCGGGTGGTGCCCGGTGTGGCCATTCCCCAGGCGGTGATTGATCGCCTCGCCGCCGCTCTTGACCCTGCGGCCGAGGGGATTGCGATCGCCGCTGAGCAGGTGGCCGCCTACCGGCACGTCGCCCAGGGGGTGCATTTGATGGCGATCAAGGCCGAAGAGCGGATCCCGGCAATCCTGCGCCAGGCAGGGGTCGAGCCCCTAGCTGGCGGCGATGTTCAGGGCCAGATCGGTGCCGAGCAACTCGGCCAGGGCCTTCTGCTGCGGTGAGGGCTCGGCCACGTCTTGCCGGCGTACGTCGGTGATCAGCCAGTCGAGGGCCGCTTCCTGCAGGTCGAAGTGGTCGCCGTTGCGGTCAACGCAGTAGCGGCCAAAGACGAGCTTTTCAACCAGGCGCACTCCGGCCCCGATGCGTGAATAGTCAAAGATGATCGAGTTGTCGATCGTGGCGCCCTCACAGATGTGGCAGCTGGGGCCAATCATGGCAGGGCCGATGATGGTGGCACCGTCTTCGATGCGGGTCATGCCGCCCACGTAGATGGGGCCCTGCACGCTGATCTTGTCCCAGTTGGCGGCCACGTTGAGCCCGGTGTAGATGCCTGGTCTCACCTCATGGCCTGGAATCTGCACCTGCCGCACGTGGCCTTGCAGCACACTTCTGATGGCTTGCCAATAATCAGGTACTTTGCCGATGTCGACCCACTCGAATTCCATCGGCAAGGCGTAGAAGGGGGCCCCGGCGGCCACCAGCTTCGGGAAGAGATCCGAGCCAATGTCAAACGGCACGCCCTCTGGCACAAAGTCGAGCACCTCGGGCTCGAAAATGTAGATGCCCGTGTTGATCATGTCGCTGGCGGCGTCGGCCACGTCGGGCTTCTCCTGGAAGGAGCGCACCCGGCCCTGCTCGTCGGTGACGACGACGCCGTAGCTGCTCACCTGCTCCATGGGCACCCGCTTGGTGATCAAGCTGGCCAGGGCTCCTTTGGCCTTGTGGCGCCGCACGGCCTCGGTGAGATCGAGGTCGATCAGGGCGTCGCCGCAGAGCACCACAAAGGTGTCATCAAAGAAGGGCTGGAAGCTCTGGATCTTTTTGAGCCCACCGGCTGAACCCATCGCTTCGCCGATCAGCTGACCGTCTTCGATGCGCCCTTCGAAGCTGTATGCGATCTGGACGCCGAAGCGCTGGCCATCGCGAAAGTAGTTCTCGATCTCCTCGGCCAGGTGGGAGACGTTGACCATGATTTCGTTGAAGCCGTGCTCCCGCAGTAGCTCCAGCAGAAACTCCATCACTGGTTTCTGCAGGATCGGGATCATCGGCTTCGGGATGGTGTGCGTGATGGGACGCACCCGTGTTCCCTTGCCGGCCGCCAGGATCATCGCCTTCATCGGCGTTTGCTCACATCGGTCGGAACATGCCAGCCTAATCAGTGCCCCTAAGCAGCCAGTGGTTGGCGAGCCGGCCGCTGATCTGACCCATCCCCTGCGTCGGGCAGGCTCACCAGCGGCAGCAGGAGGCCGTCACCGGTGTCCAGCAGCCGTTTCAGGCTCAGCGGCCCATACAACCCGCCCTGCTGGTCCAGTTCCACCTTGCCCTGGTGGCAGAGGAACAGCAGCGCCCAGAAGATGCCAGCCCGGTCGCAGTCGAACTCTTCACCGCTGTCGTCGCGTTGCACAACCTGGGCCCAGGCTGTCACCAGGTCGTCAAAGGAGGCCCAGCCCAGCGCGGCTGGCCAGTCGAGCAGAAAACGGCTTAGGGCCGCGGTGGTTTCGGGTAATTTTTCGCGGTGGGCCAGGGCCGCCACCTGGGCGATCGCTGCCCGTTCGCTGTAGCGCTTGGGTCGATGCCGTTGACGACTCTTGTCTTCGTCCTGCTCGAGCCGCTCGGCGATGTCTTCAAGCTGGCGGATCAGTTCGCCCAGGGTCACCGGGCGCTGCAGCGGTGGTGGTGCCACCGGCCGTCGCCACAGATGCCGTTCTGGGCGGCTGGGCAGGGTGAAACGACCGGGCAGGAGCAAGCCCTCGTCGTCGGCGTCAAAGCCAAACTCCAGATCGTCGTCATTGAGTTGGGGCTCCACCGGCAGGGTGGCCGCCTCGAGCACCTCAGCCTTGAGGCTGACCAGCACCGAAGCGGCCAGAAAGGCCTCACTGGTTTCGGCGAGTTCTTGCTCATAGCTGCCACCGTTGACGGCGGCCAGACGCGGGGCCTCAATGCGGCTGCGGAGCTGGTCGAGAAAGCCATCAACCACGGCGATCACGTCCACATCCCAGGGGTCAAGATCTCCCTTCTCTGCTGCGTCTTGCAGCAGTCGGATGGCCAGCCGAGCGCCCGCTTCAGCCACAGAGGTGTTGCTGCCAGAGCAGGGTGAACCCAGTCACGCTACCGGTGCTGGTCGAATTGGGCCAGTGGCCACGACCACTGGCGCCGCTCTGGCTGGCTTCGCCGTCAGCTTCGCCCGTCAGCTTCTCCGTCAGTTCTCCTTCAGCTCACTGTCAGCTCACTGTGACGGCGAGGGCCTCGTCGGTGTTGCTGTCGAGGCCTGTGGCTGCGTTGGAGCCATCGGCCTGGCGATGGGGTTGGCCTGAGGTTTGGCCAGCGGCGGGCAACAGGCCCAGCTGGGCATCGACTGTGGCGCGATAGCGCTGCAGGTCGTCTTCGAGCTCGCGGATCCGCACCTGTTGGGCTTGATAGGCGCCCTGCTGCTGGACAGCCTCGACCTTGCGAACCACCCCTGTCCACACCGCAAACACCCAGGCAGCCGTGGCGCCAATACCGCCCACCAACAGCAGCAGCGCTGCCAGGGGCAGGGTGCTGTTCAGCCCGGGGAGGAAATGGACCGTGGTGGGCGCCGTGTTTTCGAGGGTGAACATCACCATCGCCAAACCAAAGCTGAAGATCAGCAGAAAGTTCAGCTGTTTCATGGGTTGGCGCTCAGGAGACTTTGAAATGTAGGGCGATTTGGCTGCTTCAGCCAGGCAACATGGGCGCCCTCAGGGGGAGCTGCCGGATCAGGCTGCCGCCACTTGGAGCGATGAGGGCCTTCATGGCGCTTTCGTCTCGGGCCACAAGCGCCTCCATGGAGGCGCGGTAGGTGTCGGTCAACAGCCGGGGGTAGAGGCCGATGCCGATGATCGGCACCAGCAGACAGCCGATCACATAGATCTCGCGCGGCTCGGCATCGACCAGCTCGGCGTGGGAGGCCAGCTCGAGGTTTTCTTTGCCGTAGAAGATCTCCCGCAGCATCGACAGTAGATAGACGGGGGTGAGAATCACGCCCACGGCTGCGAGCCCATCGATCACGATCCTGAAGGGGAGGGTGTAGGCGTCATCGGTGGCGAAACCGACAAAGATCATCAGCTCGCTCACGAAGCCGCTCATGCCTGGCAGCGCCAGCGAGGCCAGGGAGCAAACGGTCCAGAGTGCAAACATCTTGCGCATCTTCTGGCCCACACCTCCCATTTCATCGAGCTGGAGGGTGTGGGTGCGGTCATAGGTGGCGCCCACCAAGAAGAACAAGCTGGCTCCAATCAGGCCGTGGCTGATCATCTGGAGCATGGCCCCGCTTGAGCCAAGGGCGCTGAAGCTGCCGATGCCAATCAGCACGAAGCCCATATGGCTGATGGAGCTGTAGGCGATCTTGCGCTTGAGGTTGCGCTGGGCAAACGAGGTGAGGGCTGCATAGATGATGTTCACCACCCCCAAAATCACCAGCAGCGGCGCAAACTGGGCATGGGCATCAGGCAGGATCTGGCAGTTGAAGCGCAGAAGGGCGTAGCCGCCCATCTTCAGCAGGATCCCGGCCAGCAGCATGTGCACCGGTGCGGTGGCTTCGCCGTGGGCGTCTGGGAGCCAGGTGTGCAGCGGCACGATCGGCAATTTGACGCCGAAGGCGATTAACAGACCGGCGTAGCAGAACAACTGGAAGCCGAGAGGCATCCCCTTGTCCATCAACTGGCTGTACTCAAAGCTGATCGGCGCCCCTTCGGCGCTGCCGTAGAAGGCCATCGCCAGCCCAGCCAACAGGATGAACACCGAGCTGCCGGCGGTGTACAAGATGAATTTGGTGGCGGCGTATTGGCGTTTTTTGCCTCCCCAGATCGCCAGCAGCAGGTACACAGGCAGCAGTTCGAGCTCCCAGGCTAGAAAAAACAGCAGCATGTCCTGCACGGCAAACACCGCGATTTGGCCGCCATCCATGGCGAGCAACAGGAAATAAAACAGCTTCGGCTTGAAAGTCACCGGCCAGGCCGCGAGTGCGGCCAGGGAGGTGATGAAGCTGGTCAGCAGAATCAGCGGCATCGAGATGCCGTCGGCGCCCACCGACCAGGCCAGTCCCAGATCGGGGAGCCACTCCACCCGCTCAACCAGCTGCAGCTCGGGGTTGCTGGCGTCGTAGCCGTTGAGGTAGCCGCCCACCGTGAGCAGGAAAGTCACCAGGGTGATGCCGAGGGCATACCAGCGAACCCGTTTGCCATCTCCCTGATCGGGCACAAAGGGAATCAGCAGGGCCGCGGCGATCGGAAACAGGATCGATGCGCTCAGCCAGGGAAAGGCCACAGATCAGGCACGCGCTATCAAAGGAGTTTAGAAATTTCTGCCTGCTGCACTCCACCGCCATGGGGGAAGTCACACAGAGCGAAGACCCCGCCAACCCCGGAAAGGGCAAGGGCTGAACCCCTGGGGGCCCCGGCACCGAGGGTGAGTTCTCCGCTTCAGCCCAGCGAGCCAAACAAGACCACCAGGGCAATCACACCCCCAAACACGATCAAGGCATAAAACTGGGCCCGACCGGTGTTGAAGTATTTGAGCCCCTCGCCGCTGCCCAGGGTGAGCAGGCCCGTGAGGTTGACCACTCCGTCGACCACCTTGGAATCGACGTCGAGGACCTGTTTGGCCAGCTTGCGGCTGCCCTGCACGAAGAGCTTGTCATTGATGGCATCGAGATACCACTTGTTGGCCAGGAAGGCGTTGAGGCTTGGGAAGCGAGCAGCCACGGCGGTGCCCAAGTCGACTTTGTGGAGGGCGTAGGCGAGCACCGCCACGGTGATGCCGGCGATCGAGATCGCCACCGAGGCTCCGGCCAGGGGCAAAAATTCAGCCCAGCTGAAGTGCTCGGCGGCCTCGATGGCTTCCTGGGGGTCGAGCAGCTGGCCGAAGCGACTGTTCCAGGGGGTGCCAAGCAGGCCGATCAGTGCTGAGGGCACGGCCAGCACCACCAGGGGCATGGCCATCTGCCAGCCGCTCTCATGGGGATGGTGAGCATGGCTGCTGCCGTGGTCGTCGTGATCGGGAGCGGTCTTGCCGGCCGCGGTGAGCAGCTGGGCCGCCATGGCCCTGTCGCCGCCGCGAAACTCCCCTTCAAAGGTGAGGAAATACAAGCGGAACATGTAGAAGGCGGTCATGCCGGCCGTGAAGAAGCCGGCCACCCAGAGGATGGGGAACTGGCCAAACGCCACACCCAAAATTTCGTCTTTGCTCCAAAAGCCGGCCAGGGGCGGAATGCCGCTGATCGCAATGCAACCGATGAAGAAGGTGGCGCCGGTGATCGGCATGAACTTGCGCAGACCACCCATGAGGCGCATGTCTTGGGCGAGCACAGGCTCATGGCCCACCACCTCTTCCATGGCGTGGATCACCGATCCCGAGCCCAGAAAGAGCATGGCCTTGAAGAACGCGTGGGTCACCAGGTGGAACATCCCTGCCACGGGAGCTCCGCAACCCATCGCCAGCATCATGTAGCCCAGCTGGCTCACGGTGCTGTAGGCCAGACCTTTCTTGAGATCCATCTGGGTCAGGGCGATCGTGGCCCCCAGCACCAAGGTGATGGTGCCCACCACGGCAATCACCGCATTCACCTCGGGAAAGGCTTCATAGACCGGCTGCAGCCGGGCCACCAGAAAGACGCCGGCCGCCACCATGGTGGCGGCGTGAATCAACGCTGAGATCGGGGTGGGTCCCTCCATTGCATCGGGCAGCCACACGTGCAGAGGGAACTGGGCCGATTTGGCCATCGGACCCATGAACACGAACAGGCACAGGGCCAGGGCAGCCCAGCGCGGCACGGTGCCATTGGCCATGGCGATCTGGAGGCCGCTGCCGATCGCCTCGAAGCCGAAGCTGCCGGTCGCCCAGAACAGCCCGAGGATCCCCAGCAGCAGGCCGAAGTCGCCGACCCGGTTGACCACAAAGGCCTTCTGGGCCGCATTGGCGGCGCCGTCACGGTCGTACCAGAAGCCCACCAGCAGGTAGGAGCACATGCCCACCAGCTCCCAGAAGACGTAGATCTCGAGCAGGTTGGGGCTGATCACCAGGCCCAGCATGGAGCTGCTGAACAGGGCCAGATAGGTAAAGAACCGCACATAACCCTTGTCGTGGGCCATGTAGCCATCGGAATAGACCATCACCAGCAGGGCGATGGTGGTCACCAGGGCCAGCATCACGGCGCCGAGGGCGTCGACGCGAAAACCCATCTCCAGGTTGAAGGTGCCGGCGCTGGCCCAGTTGAACAACACCTCCGTGGGGGCTGCCCCGGCGAGTTGCTCGGCCAGCACCGCGTAGCTCAACACCGCGGCGGCGCCAACGCAGCTGAGCAGAAAGATCGCCACCGGCTTCCGCAGGCGGTTGATGGTGCGGTTGAAGCTGATCAGGCCCATGCCCGTGATGACGGCCCCAACAAGGGGCAGCACCGGAATCAACCAGGCAAGTTCGGCGGCTGACGGCATCGCCGGCGGGCAGTTGCCTCCGAGTGTAGGAAGCCCTTCAACCCAGCCAGTGGGCCAGGCCCGTGCGCGCAAAGCTCACCGCCCCCAGCCCGATGTAGCGATGGGCCCACCAAAAGATGCCAACGGCGATCGCGATGCCCAGCTGGGAGGGCCGCAGAAACTCGCTCAGCACCAGCGGCTGTCGGCCATCAAGCACCGCGGCAAAGGGCACCACGGAGGTGTTGGCCCGCAGCTCTTCAAAGGCTTGCCCAAATCGGTTGGCCAGGCGCCGGTCACCGTTCCAAACCGCAAACAGGTGATGGGCGATCAGGCCAATGCAGGCGGCCACCATGAAGCTGCTGCCGATCCAGAGCAGGTGGGTGGCGCACCAGAGGATCTGTCCCACCGCCTGGGGATGACGGCTCACGCGGATGATCCCGGTTGCGTAGAGCCTCACCTGGGGTTTGAGCACCGCTGGGATTTCCAGGAGGTTGTAGGTGGCCGGGTACAGGAACAGGAAGCTGACGGCGGTGCCGGCCCAGACCAGCGGCACGATCCAGGGCTGGTCTTGGAGGTTCCACAGCCGGATGCCGTCGTAGCGGTGGGCCAAGAAGTACCCGATCACGATCACCGCCGAGGGGATGCTCAAGCCTGCAAACAGCAGGCGCCAGGCCCGCTCCCCAAGGCGCTCCACCCCCCAGGCCCGCAGGGAGGCCCCGCCGCTGTGGATCACGGCAAAGACGAGCAGCAGGCCCAGCATCACCAGGCTGCTGTGGTTCAAGGAGCTGGTGGGCAAGGCTGTGCAAGGGCTTGTGAAGCAGTTAATTCTCGCTTCTGGATGGGGCGCCTAGAGTTTCAATCCCCAACGCCGGGCCCTGCTTGAGCCATGGCTGATCTGCCCTTCACCCTTGATCAGCTCCGCATTCTGCGGGCGATCGCCAGCGAGGGCAGCTTTAAAAAAGCTGCCGACAGCCTCTATGTGACCCAGCCGGCGGTGAGCCTGCAGATCCAAAACCTGGAAAAGCAGCTCGATGTTTCGCTGTTTGATCGGGGCGGTCGCAAGGCCCAGCTCACCGAAGCGGGCCACTTGCTGCTGAGCTACTGCGATCGGATCTTGAGCCAGTGCCAGGAGGCCTGCCGCGCCCTCGATGACCTCCACAACCTCAGGGGCGGCTCCCTGGTGGTGGGTGCGAGCCAGACCACGGGCACCTATCTGATGCCCCGCATGATCGGCTTGTTTCGGCAGAAATATCCCGACGTGGCTGTGCAGCTGCAGGTGCACAGCACCCGCCGCACCGGCTGGAGTGTCGCCAATGGTCAGGTCGACTTGGCGATCATCGGCGGTGAGCTGCCGAGCGAGCTGAGTGAATTGCTGCAGGTTTTGCCCTATGCCAGCGATGAGCTCGCCCTGGTACTGCCCACCAAGCACCCGCTGTCGCGGCTGCCTGAGCTCACCAAAGACGACCTCTACAGGCTCGGGTTTGTGTGTCTGGATGCCCAGTCGACCACCCGCAAGATGGTCGACCAGTTGTTGGCCCGATCGGGGCTTGAGGTGAGCCGGCTCAAGATCGAGATGGAGCTCAATTCCTTCGAGGCGATCAAGAACGCCGTTCAGAGCGGTCTAGGGGCGGCGTTTTTGCCGGTGGTATCGATCGAGCGGGAGTTGGCCGCCGGCACCGTGCATCGTCCGGTGGTGGCCGATCTGTTGGTGCGCCGTCAGCTCAAGTTGATCACCCACCCGGCCCGCTACTGCTCGCGAGCTGCCGACGCCTTCCGCCGCGAAGTGTTGCCGGTGTTTGCCAGCCCCGATAGCCCCCTGAGGCGGCCCCTTCAGCAGGGCCAGCTCGAGACCTAGGTCTCCCCAGGGCTCAGAACTGGTCGGCTTCGGGGGTGATGCCCACCGTGTCGTCGGCGATGCCCTTGGTGATGAACTTGTTTTCGCTGGTGTCGGTCTGGTAGACGCAACGCACGATCGGTTTGTCTTTGATCGAGCCGATGTAGGCGAAGGTGTTCATGCGTTGCTTGCACTGGCGCATTTGCTCAGCGGTGATGGCCCCCTCCTTTTGAAGCACGCTCCAGTTTTCCCGACGAATCACACAGCCCGGCTTGAGGGCCGGTTGCGTCACGAAACTGGAGCTGGGGTTCATCGTGGTGTACAGCTCAACGTCCATCACGAAGGCGCTTGCGCCCCATTGCCGGCAAAATTCGGGGTCTGGCACAGCCATATCGAGCTGCTGACTGCTGGCGATGTTGCCCTGGTTGCCCTGGGTGGTGCTGGAGATGCCGGTGCCGATGCCGATGCCCACCACCAGCACCCCCGCCAGCACGGCGATGGTGCCAACGTTGAATTGAAACGGTCCCCCTGGGGGACCTTTTCCACCGGGACCACTCCCTCCTGTTCCACTCCCACCGAGGCCACCGCTGCTGGCACCACCACCGGTGCCGCCGCCTCCGGTGCCGCCGCCACGCCAGCCCCCCCCTCGATCAGGTGCACCCCGGCCAGTGCTGGGATCGCTGCGATCGGCTCCGGGCCGCCGCCGCCCTTCGTAGCCAGCCTCCTCGTAGGAGCTCTCCTCGTAGCGCGATTGGCCCCTGCGGGACTGCGGGTTGCGGGGATCGGCGTCGCGGGAGCCCGAGTTACGAGAGCCCGAGTCCCGCGAGTCTTCGTAGCGGCCCGGGGAGCTGCGGGAGCGGGTCACAGGGTTTCGGGGGTACGGGGTAGGCCCATCGAATAATTGAGCACCCGGCAGTCTGGGTTGTAGCGAAGCGAGCCGGCCTGGAGTAGTTGGCGGATTAAGCCTTCCAGTTCAGAGCCGATGCGGCGCAGGTTGTAATCGCTGAGCTCGGCACCAGCCTGGGCATCGACCAGCTGCTGAAAGCGTTGCTGCACTGTTTCAAGCGCGGCTTGATCCCACAAAAACTCGTTGTCAGGATCGACATCCAGGGTCAGTTGGTTGGGGTCAAAGACCAGATCGCCTTGATCCACCCGCGCCGTAAACAGGCGGATGTGGCGGGTGGTGCACTTTTGAAAGGTGGCGCTCGTCTGGGTCTGGGATTCGGCCATGGCAGGCAGCTGGGGCAGCCCGCTGGGGCGAGCTCAGGTTTCGACTCTAGGAACTGCCGGTGGCAGGGGGGCACTGGCAGGGCGGACTGGGTGGGGTCGCGGGAGTTTCAGGGCCGGCTTTAAGGTTGCCCTCGATTGAGAATCCCCCATGCGCATTGTGATCGCCGGAGCAGGCCTGGCCGGTTTGTCGTGCGCCAAATATCTCTGCGATGCCGGCCACACTCCCGTGGTGGTGGAAGCTCGCGATGTGCTGGGGGGGAAGGTGGCGGCCTGGCAAGACGAGGACGGTGACTGGTACGAAACAGGACTGCATATCTTCTTTGGCGCCTATCGCAACATGCGCCAGCTATTTGCCGAGCTTGATATCGAAGATCGATTGCAGTGGAAGAGTCACTCGATGATCTTCAACCAAAAGGAAACGCCCGGAACCTACAGCCGTTTTGATTTCCCCGATCTGCCGGCACCTCTCAATGGCGTTGCTGCCATTCTGGGTAACAATGACATGTTGACCTGGCCCGAAAAGATCTCCTTTGGCCTCGGTTTGGTGCCGGCCATGCTGCGAGGGCAGGGTTATGTCGAGGAGTGTGATCAGTACTCCTGGAGCGAGTGGTTGCGCTTGCACAATATCCCCGAGCGGGTTAATGATGAAGTGTTCATCGCCATGGCCAAGGCGTTGAATTTCATCGATCCGGATGAGATTTCGAGCACGGTGGTGCTCACCGCTCTCAATCGCTTCCTGCAGGAAAGTGACGGGTCGAAAATGGCCTTTTTGGATGGCAACCCGCCTGAGCGACTGTGCCGTCCAATGGTGGAGTACATCGAGGCCCATGGTGGTGAGGTGCATCTCAACGCGCCGCTGCGGGAGATCCAGCTCAACCCTGATGGCACGGTGCACGCGTTTCAGATTGGCGGGATCAAGGGACAGGAGCCCCGCACCCTCACCGCGGATGCCTATGTGAGTGCCATGCCGGTCGATCCCTTCAAGCTCTTGATCCCCGAGGCCTGGAAGGAGATTCCCTACTTCAAGAAGTTAGATGGACTTAATGGTGTGCCCGTTATCAACATCCACCTCTGGTTTGACCGCAAACTCACTGAAATTGACCACCTGCTGTTCAGTCGCAGTGATTTGCTCAGTGTGTATGCCGACATGAGCAACACCTGTCGCGAGTACGAAGACCCGAATCGCTCCATGTTGGAGCTGGTTTTTGCCCCGGCCAAAGACTGGATAGGCCGCTCCGATGCCGACATCGTGGCCGCCACCATGGAGGAACTCAAGCGCCTGTTCCCAATGCATTTCACCGGTGACGACCAGGCCACCCTGCGCAAGTCGATCGTGGTGAAGACCCCCCTGTCGGTTTACAAGACGGTGCCGGGGTGTCAGCAGCTGCGGCCCGACCAGACCTCCCCGATTGCCAACTTCTTTTTGGCGGGCTGCTACACCATGCAGCGTTACCTGGCCTCCATGGAGGGAGCGGTGCTCAGTGGCAAGCAATGTGCCCAGGCGGTGGCGAGCTCGCCGCTGGCCCAAGCTTCCACCAGTGCCGCCGCATCGGGCCGCGCTGCCGTTGCGGCCGCGTCAGCCTGATGGTGGTCAAGGCCCCTGCCCCTGCGGCTGTTCGCCTGCCCAGTTTGGAGCAGGCCTATGAGGCTTGCCGGGCTGAAACGGCCCAGTGGGCCAAAACCTTTTACCTGGGCACCTTGCTGATGCCCGCGGCCAAGCGCCGGGCGATCTGGGCGATCTACGTGTGGTGCCGCCGCACCGACGAGCTGATGGACAGCGTTGAGGCCCAGGCACGGCCCGTGGCTGAGTTGGCCGAGCGGCTCGATGGCTGGGAGCAGCGCACTCGCGAGTTGTTTGATGGCCAAGTGCGCGATGGGTTGGACCGTGTGATGGTCGACACCCTCGAGCGCTATCCCCAGTCGATCCAGCCCTATCTCGACATGATTGAGGGTCAGCGCATGGACTTGCAGCAGCATCGCTACGCGAATTTTGCTGAGTTGGAGCTCTACTGCTACCGCGTGGCGGGCACCGTGGGTTTGATGACCCAGGAGGTGATGGGGCTTGACCCGGCCTACACCACAGCCCCTTGGAGTGACAGGCCCGACACGTCCCAAGCGGCGGTGGCCCTCGGCATCGCCAACCAGCTCACCAACATCCTGCGGGATGTGGGGGAAGATCGCGGCCGCGGTCGTATTTACTTGCCCCTCGATGAGTTGCAGCGCTTTGGGGTCAGCGAAGCCCAGCTGATGGCTGGCACCGTGGATGACAACTGGCGCCGGTTCATGGCGTTTCAGCTGCAACGGGCCCGGGATTGGTTTGCACGCTCCGAGGCGGGGGTGCGTTGGCTGGCGCCCGACGCGCGTTGGCCGGTGTGGGCCTCGTTGCGCCTCTATCGGGGCATCCTTGATGTCATCGAGCACCATGGCTACGACGTCTTCAACAAGCGCGCCTACGTGCCCACGGCCGGCAAATTGCTCGATCTGCCGCTCTCTTTTGTGGTGGCCCAGATGCGCTAGGGCAGCCAATCCCTCAGGATTGGGTTCACCAGTTCGGGGGCCTCATCGTGGGGGCAATGCCCTACCCCTGGCAGCACTTGCAGCTCCTGGATGCAGTCAAATTGCTCGGCCCAGCGCCGGGCTTCAGCAGGGTTCTCCCAGGGATCCTGTTCGCCCCAGATCATCCGCACCGGCACGGGCGATGGCCCTGCGCTGAGGTCGGTGAGGAGGTCGGGCCCCAGGTGGTCATTGAACAGGTTGACGAAACCGCGGAAGCTCTCGGCTGCCCCAGGATCGGTGCTGGGGCGGTGCAGCAGTGCCACCAGGTCGTCGTCGATATGGGCGCCACTCGGATAGGCCTGCTTGAGCACCTGGCGAATGAAGCCGGGCTGGGCCAAAAGGCGAAACAACGGCCCCACAATCCAGCGCTGACGCACGAGCTGCTTCACCAATGGTCGACTGAGCTGCTCCCACGCCGGCAGCAGCTGGGCCCGTTTGTCGTCGAGGGTGCGTTGGGCACAATCGATCAGCACCACCTCGGCTGGCGCCAGTCCCTGGCGGCGCAGCAGCCGGGCAGCCGTGAGCACCACCAAACCACCAATCGAATTGCCGATCAGCACCAGACGAGGGGGGGCTGCACCACCAGGGGAGCCCGCTGGATCAGCGAGCACCACGCTGGTGCAGAAGTCGGCGACCTGCTGGCCCCAGAGGTCAAAGCAGTAGCGCACAGACCCGGCAGGCCCAACTTCCCCGTCCAGCCGAGAGGGCGGTTTGTCGCTGGCGCCAAAGCCAAGCAGGTCGAGGGCATGCACCCGGGCCTGATCGCTCAGGGCCGCCCAGGTGTACCGCCAATGGCCCACGCTGGCGCCAAAGCCATGCACCAAAACCACCCGAACCGGAGCCTGAAGGGGACCTGATTGGGCAATATGGATGGCATGGCCTTGCCAGCGCCAGGTGCTGCCGCAGACCGGCAGAGGCTGGGTTGGAGGCTGGGTTGAATGATGGGGCCCGGAATCAGACAGGTGCTTTCTGGTTGGCGAGCAGGTTCTTGAGCTTCGAGAGTTCGCCGGCCCAGCGGGGGTCGGGGGCTTCGCTGTCAACACTGTCGGAATGCACGACTTTGTTGACGGCCTTGCGGGCCACGGCCGGGCCGCCGCTGGCGCCGGTGCTGCCCCGGCGCTCGCTGGGGCCACCGCTGCGGGCGTCGCGACGCTCGGAAATTTCAATGCGCAGGGTGTTGCCGCCGAAATCTTTGCCGTTCAGCTGTTCGATCACTGTCTCCGCCATTTTCTGGTCGTCGACATTGGCGAAACCAAAGCCCCTGCAGGCGCCGGTGTCGCGGTCGTTGACAGCCTTAAAACGCACGCCTTCGCCAACAGCCGTGAACAGCGCTTCGAGCTCTTGGGCATCAAAGGCAGACGGCAAGTTGCCGACATAGAGACGAACGCTCATGGGAAGGAGGGAGAGAAAAGATGGAAAACGGCTTGGGCGGGCTTGCTGATGCGCCTTTGCAGAACAAAGTTAATCACGCCGACGTGCCAGCCAAGCCCTGGCGATGGGCACGATCACAGCCGCCTCGGCATCCCTGGCCAGCCTCCCAAAGGCCCGTTCCTGGCTGAGGTGGGTGAGCAGCGCGCCGAGCTCTCGACCGGGCGGGATGGTCAGCATGGTCTGCAGTTGGTGACCATCGAGCGGTGGCTTCGGATGGCAGAGCGGATCGCCAGGATCCCGCCAGCGCCCCAGCAGCTCGGGCTCTGCTGCGCCGGGGCCAGCCAGCAGCAGCAGGGCTGGCAGGTCGGCTTCGAGCTTGTTGTGGAGAGCAAAGCGCTCATCGTCGGGGAGGGTGACCAGGGGGCGGCCCGCCAGGCTGTTGAAACCATCGCGCAGCAGTTGGCAGCGCTTTTGCAGCAGGCGGCTGCTGCGCAGTCGTCCAAGCCCGGCCCCATCGACCACGCAGCTCAGCCGCGCCAGGGGCAGGGCCCAGGCCCATTCGGGATCCTGGAGGCCGCAAGCCAGGGCCCAGGTCGGGGTGAGCCGCTGCAGCTGGGGCATCAGCGCGGGGGCGCTGCCCCGCCAGGGCTCCAGCAGGTTGGCGGTGAGCACGGCGGTCAGTCCTGCGGCACCACCGGGGGCCTGGGCCAGTTTTTCGAGCTCGGCCAGCACCCGCTCCCCCGCCACGCTGGCCATGGCCCGGTGGTGGCGCTCAATCCAGGCCTGGCTCTGGGCCTCGAGGGTGAAGCTCAGCTCGGCGGCCAGCCGCAGCCCCCGCAGCAGCCGCAGGGGGTCGTCCAGGAGGTTGGCTTCGGCCACGGCGACCAGTTCGCGCCGCTGCAGGGCCGCGAGGCCCCCCGTGGGGTCAAGCAGGCCCGCCCCAGGGGCCAAAGGCAGGGCGATCGCATTGATGCTGTAGTCGCGACGACGCAGGTCGGTTTCGAGGTTGGGGCCTTCCTGGGCGGCCAGGTCGATGGTCCAGCCCTGGAGCACCAGTCGGGCGATGTCACGCGGTTCGTCGAGCACCACGGCGCTGCCCCCCAGCCGCCTGGCGAGTTGTTGGGCGAGGTCAATGGCTCCACGGGGCACCACCAAATCGAGATCGGGGGTTTCGGCCAGGCAGCCCAGCAGACCGTCACGCACGGCGCCCCCTACCAGGGCCGCCTCCGTCGGCAGGGCCTCCAGGGGCAGCGGCCAGCGCTGGGGAGCCAGCCGCTGCCACAGGGCCGCTGCGCTCGACAGCACCGGCCCTTCGCCAGTCACAATGGGCACCTGGCGTGGCTGCGGCCGCATGTGCATCTGTGTGGACTGCCACTGGGTCGAGATCTGCCAGGCCTACCACGCAGTGGAGCGTCAGCACGGCGTGCCCCATCTCACGGCCACACCCACGCTGATGCCCGACCAGCCCCGCATCCACGTGCAAGTCCTTGATCTGCCGGGCGGCGTCGTTGGGGTTGAGTGGGATGTGCGCACCTGTGACAGCTTTGTGGCTGACCCCGGCCGCTGGCAACGGCTCAGGCCCGATCAACGGGTGCCCACATGAGCTGGTTGCTGGCCCTGCACAGTTCGAGTGTGGTGCTGGGAGTGGGCCTGCAACGGCTCGACGACCCCCAGTCGCCCATCTGGCGCGAGTTTGATCTGGGCCGCAGCCTTTCGAATCAGTTGTTCGACTGTGTGGAGCAGGTGTTGCCCGCCGGCCACTGGTCAGACCTGGCCCGCCTCGCCGTGGCCACGGGTCCGGGGGGCTTCACCGGCACCCGACTCACGGTGGTGATGGCCCGCACCCTGGCCCAGCAGCTAGCGCTGCCCCTGGATGGGGTGAGCAGTTTTTTGCTGGTGGCCCGCCGCCTCGAGCTGCAGCAGCCCACCTGGCTTCTGCAGGAGCTGCCGCGCCGTGGGGTGGTGGCGGGGCTCTATGCCCCGCAGCCCGACCTGCCCGGCGGGATGGCCCAATTGGAATCCCCGCGCCTGTTTCGCGATCCGGCGGAGATTCCAGCTGGCCCTCGCTGTCCGGCTGCGGTGCAGCTCCCCGACGACGTGGAGCAGTTGTTGGCGATCAGTGGGGCCCGCCACCGCTCGCCTACCCCCGGAGCCCCCTGGCAGTTGGTGTTGCCCATCTATCCCACCAGCCCGGTGGACGGCTGATGCCAGGGCCCCGCTCCCGCCCGAAATCGACGCCTGGCCAGCCGGCCCGGCGCCGCCCGGCTCGCCACCCGCTCCGGCGTTGGGTTTTGGTGATGGCTGGGGCGAGCTTGCTCTGGCTTTCACGAGGCTGGTTGTGGCCCCAGCCACCGCCGCCCCAGATGATTTTGGTGCTCGGCGGCGACGTCGCCCGGGAGGAGGTCGCCGCCCAGCTGGCCCAGCAGCGGGGTCTGCCGGTGGTGGTGAGCGGCGGCAGCAACCCCGAATACGCCGACTGGCTGTTTCGCCAGCGCCAGGGCCTGCCCCCCGATCAGGTTCAGCTGGATTACCGAGCCCGCGACACGGTCTCCAATTTCACCTCCTTGGTCGACGATCTCAAGCGGGCGCGGATCCGCCATGCCCTGCTGGTCACCAGCAGCGACCACATGGAGCGGGCCCTGTTGGTGGGCCGCATCGTGGCGGGCAGTCGCGGCATCCACCTCACGCCGGTGCCGGTGTCGTGTGGGGGGCGTTGCCGCCTCGAAGGTCGCCGTAAACTCTGGCGCGATGGGCTCCGCTCAGCCCTGTGGGTGCTGAGCGGACAAGACCTCAGGAGCTGGCTGGCAGGGCCGGACGCACCAGGCCCTGATCGAGTAGCGCGTTGATCTGGTCTTGACAGGCCCGGGTGGTGGCCTCGAGGTCGGGCCGGCGCCGGCTGGCCGGAGGCGGGATCGGGGTGCCGATGCGGATGTGAATCGGCACCAGCCGCGAGCGATGGCCGCCGGGCCCCAGGGCCAGGTGGCTGTTGATGATCGCCACCGGGAGTAGGGGTACGCCGGCCCTGGCGGCCAGCAGCGCAGCCCCGGCCTGGGGGTTGTTCACCCGGCCATTGCTCTGGCGGGTGCCGTCGATGAACACCCCCGTGGCCCAGCCCTGCAGTAGGCGGTCGGTGGCGGTGCGGATCGCCTCACGATCGCTGGCGCCCCGGGCTACCGGGTAGGCCCCACAGGCCCGGATGATCGGCCCCAGGATCGGCACCCGAAACAGCTCGGCCTTGGCCATGAAGGCCACCGGGCGGCCCAGGGCATGGCCGAGCAGCGGCGGATCCAGATGGGAGCCGTGGTTGGCTACCACCACCAGGGCTCCCTCGTGGGGCACGTTGGTGTTGCCGGCGGTGCGGCCGCGGTAGAGCAGGCGGTAGATGGGAAAGACCAGCAAGTAGCTGATCAGCCGGTAGGTGAGGCTCGGGCGGGGCGTGCGAATCAGGGCGGGTGGCTCGGGCGGTCTACGCCGCCGTTGCCAGGCCCTGCGGATGGCGCTCCCGGTCCTACCCGATGGATCCTTCATCAGGACTCCATCCCCAGGCCAACCAATCCCAGATCAGCGGCTGTGGCGATCTGGGCGGGGGTGACGCCGGAGCAGCTGCGCTTGATCAGCCCGCTGAGCACATTGCCGGGGCCGATCTCGACGCTCGTCTGGATGTCTTCGCTCACCAGGCGCGCCATGATTTCGCGCCAGCGCACGCCGGTGGTCATCTGGCTGCGCAGGCGCTGCTTGAGGACCTGGCCCTTGGTCTCGGGGCTGGGGTCGGTGTTGCTGAGCACGGGAATGGCCGCATCGGCAAAGGGCACCGACTCCAGTTCGGCGGCAAAGGCCTCGGCTGCCTGGGCCATGAAGGGGGAGTGGAAGGCGCCGCTCACGGCCAGGGGGATTGCCCGCTTGCAGGTGAGCTGGCTACTCACGCTGGCCACGGCCTCGGGGCTGCCGGAGAGCACCACCTGGGCCTCGCTGTTGTCATTGGCGATGACCACGCCCTCGGTGGCGGCCACCAACGCGTCGAGCTGGTTGCGCTCAAAGCCCATGACTGCGGTCATGGCGCCGCCGCCAGCGGCGGCCATCAGCTCGCTGCGCACCTTCATCAGCCGCAGCCCGGTGGCCACGTCAAACACGCCGGCGGCGTAGAGGGCCACCAGCTCGCCGAGGCTGTGGCCCGCCACCAGCTGGGCGGTGCGGCCCTGGGCCTTGAGCCCATCGACCAGCAAGCTCTCAATCACAAACAGGGCGGGCTGGGTGTTGCGGGTGTCGCCCAGATCGTTGGGTTCGGCGCTGGCATCGCCAGCGCAGATCGCCAGCAGGTCGCGGCCGAGCAGGTCCGAGGCGGCGGCAAAGCGGTCGTGGGCACCGGGAAGCTCCAGTACGCCAGCTGCCATGCCCAGCTTCTGAGATCCCTGGCCAGGAAACACCCAGGCAATGCCCATCACGTCACCGCTGTAGTCGGTGGCAGGAGACTACGGCTCAGGGCCGCCCCAGCGCAGCAGGGCCGCCCCCCAGCTCAGGCCTGCCCCGAAGCCACTGCTGGCCAGCAGGTGGCCCGGCCGCACCCGCCCATCGCGCACGGCCTCATCGAGCATCAGCGGGATCGTGGCGGCCGATGTGTTGCCGTAGTGGGCCAGGTTGCTGAGTACGCGGGAGTGGGGCACGGCAAAGCGATCGGCCACCGCGTCGAGGATGCGTTGATTGGCCTGGTGCAGCAGCAGCCAGTCGAGCTCGGCGGCGGCGGTGCCGGTGCCTTCGAGCAGGTCGGCCAAAATCGCCGGCACCTCGCGCACGGCGAATTTGTAGACCTCCTGGCCATTCATCTGGATCGGAGCGAAGCCACCGCACTGGGCCGTGATCCCATCGAGCAGCAGCTCATGGCCATCGGTCTGGGCCAGGGTGAGGCAGGCGTTGCGGCTGCCGTCGGAGCGCATGCGAAAGCCCAGCAGGCCCGTTTCGGCGGCGGGGCAGGCTTCCACGGCCACGGCGGCGGCCCCATCGCCAAACAGCACACAGGTGCGCCGGTCATCCCAGTCGACCCAGCGGCTCAGCTGGTCGGCGCCGATCACCAGGGCCCGGCGCATCGATCCGCTGCCGAGATACTGCGCGGCGGTGATCAGAGAAAACAGAAAGCCACTGCAGGCGGCGGTGAGGTCAAAGGCCACCGCCCGGCTGGCCCCCAGGGCGCCCTGAACCCTGGGGGCGGTGCCGAAGAGGTCGTCGGGACTTGAGGTGGCCAGCAGGATCAGGTCAAGGTCTTCGGCTCGCCAGCCGGCGTGGTCGAGCGCTGCCTGAGCAGCACGGGTGGCCAGAGTTGTGAGGCTCTCGAGCGGCCCGGCGATGCGCCGGGCGCCAATGCCGGTGCGGCTGCGGATCCAATCGTCGTTGGTGTCGACGCGCGCGCTGAGCTGTTGGTTGGTGACGCTGGCCGCCGGGACGGCGCTGCCGCAACCCACCAGGGCCATCCCTTGCATGGGGTTGAAGGACTGGTGGTGTTGCGATCCCGCTGCCAGCGCTGCCAAGTTGAGCCCACTGTTGGGGTTCAGTCAACCACAGCTGAGCCGCTCAGGGCGTGCAGGTTGGCCATCACGCCGTGACTCGCGGCCGAATGGGCCAGGCGTAGGGCGCTCAGCACCGAGAGGGCTTTGCTGCTGCCGTGGCCGATCACGCACACCCCGTCGACCCCCAGCAGCAAGGCACCGCCATGCTCGGCATGGTCGAGCCGTTTTTTGATGCGGCGCAGGTTGCCGATCAAGAAGGCCGAACCCACCTTGCCGCGGCGGCCCCGGGGCAGCTCGGCCTTGATCACGTCGAGCAAAACGCTGCCGACGCTCTCCAGAAACTTGAGCAGCACGTTGCCGGTGTAGCCGTCACACACGACCACATCAAACTCACCCGAGAGGATGTCGCGCCCCTCGCAGTTGCCGGCGAAGTTCAAGCGCCGCTCAGCGGCCAGCACGGGATAGGTCTTGAGGCAGAGCTCGTTGCCCTTGCACGCTTCCTCGCCGATGTTGACGAGGCCGACGCGGGGTTGGCCCACCTGCAGCACATCGCGGCTGTAGATGTGCCCAAGCAGGGCCCATTGGTGCAGCCACTCGGGCTTGCAATCCATGTTGGCGCCCACATCGAGCACCAGCACCTGCTGTTCGGGGTCTTTGGTTGGAAACAGCGCTCCGATGGCGGGCCGATCAATGCCCTTGAGGCGGCCGAGGCGAAAGATCGCCGCGGCCATTACCGCACCCGAATTGCCGGCTGAGTACACGGCGGTGGCCTGCCCCTGGTTGACCAGGTCCATGGCCATGTTGATGCTGGCGTCGCGCTTCTTGCGCACGACCGTCGCCTCTTCGTGCATGCCCACCGAGGGACCGCTGGGCACGAGCTGGATCAGGCCTCGGGCCACCGCCTCGTCGAGTTCGGCTTGCAGCCCCATGGCGGCCATGGCGGCCTCCAGTGGGGCCGTTTCAGCCACAAAGTGCACCCGCAGCGGCAGCCGCTCCACGGCGCGCAAACAGCCCTCGAGGATTGGGCCGGGGGCATGGTCCCCGCCCATGCCGTCAACGGCCACCCACAGGCGATCGGCGTCGTTGATTGGGGCGTCGTCGCCGGGGCCACCCCGGCTGCGCTGCAGGCGGCGCAGCGGATCAAAGACCAGGGGCTCGAGCACCGTGCCGGCCACGCTGCCCGCCCCGGAGACCATCGAACCGGCCATGGTGCCGGCCATCGAGCCGGCGGCTCCGGCCACACTGCCCGCGACTCCGGCGGCCGAGGTGGCGGTGTCCACCAGGCTGGTCACCGCCGCATTGCGGCGATACCAGATCACCAGGCGGCGGATCGTCCGGTTGGGCTTGGCCCGCCGGGGGGGCAGGCCGCTGGTATCAGGATCCTTCGGAGGCAACGGCGTCGAGGCGGGGTTCAACGATGCGCTGGAACAGATAACCGGTGCCGCGGGCCGTGAGGATCAGCTCGGGGTTGGCCGGATCGTCTTCCAGTTTGGATCGCAGCCGGGAGATGTGGACATCCACCACCCGGGTGTCGACATGGCGCTCCGGGGTGTACCCCCAGACCTCCTTGAGGATTTCGCCGCGGCTGAAGGGTTCGCCCGAGCGGCTCACCAGCAGCTCCAGCAGGCTGAACTCCATGCCGGTGAGACGGATTCGCTCATCGCCCCGATACACCTGGCGTTTGTTGGTGTCGATGCGCAGATTGCCGATCTGGATCACGCCCGAATTGGGGATGCCGGCGACGCCCCCCTCCTTTTCGACCCGGCGCAGCACGCAGCGGATCCGGGCCTCCAGCTCCTTGGGGCTGAAGGGTTTGACGACGTAGTCGTCGGCGCCGAGCTCAAGACCGGTGATGCGGTCGGCGACATCGCCGAGGGCCGTGAGCATCACGATCGGCACATCCGATTCCTTGCGGATCTCTTGGCAGACGCCGTAGCCATCGAGCTTCGGCATCATCACGTCGAGCACCACCAAGTCGGGATTGGTGCGATGAAATGCCTCGATCGCCTCTTCCCCATCGCAGGCGGTGACCACTTGGTACCCGATCATCGATAGGCGTGTTTCCAGGATCCGGCGGATGCTGGCCTCGTCATCGACGACAAGGATCGTTTCTTTTGCGGAGGGTGAAGCCGTCATTTCGGCGGCGTGGCGATACAACGGATCTGACCTACTGAAAAGGCCTGAGGGGGCATTCGTTCATTGAACGACGCCTTTCTTCATACAGACGCTTCAGCGACGCGTTCGGCGACTCGATCAGCGCCGCCTGCGGGGCGGTTGCCAGGAGCGCCAGGATCCCCATCAAGAGTCACCGTTTGGATCGGCTCCCCGTTGGATTGGCTCCCTGTCGTTGGGTCTGCCTGCTGTCGTTCCCCGTGCTGTGCGCTGGTGTTGCGCCCGCTCCGTCCCCAGTTGCCGTCTGTGTTGCTTGGCCAAGTCCGTCACCCAGTTTGTTTGCAGCACCTGCGGAGCCCAGACCCGCCAGTTCTTTGGTCGCTGTTCCAGCTGCGGCAGCTGGAACACGCTGGTGGAGCAGTTGCAGGCCCCGGCTGCCGGGGTGGATCGCCGCCGCCGCCGTCCGGTCGCGGCGGCCGGTAGCGGTAGCGGTAGCGGTAGTAGCGGCGGTGGTGGTGGCGCTGGGGAAACGTCTGGCGTCGTCATTGGCGCCGGTCAGCCGCGCCGCTCTGAGCCGATCGCCGCGGTGGGGGAGCGGCCCCTGCAGCGCCTTTCCAGTGGCTACGGCGAGCTCGATCGGGTGCTGGGCGGCGGGCTGGTGCCCGGATCCCTGGTGCTGTTGGGGGGTGATCCCGGCATCGGCAAGAGCACCTTGCTGCTGCAGAGCGCCCGGGCGATGGCGGGCCGCGCTTCGGTGCTCTACGTGAGTGCCGAGGAGTCGGCCCAGCAGGTGAAGTTGCGCTGGCGTCGCCTGGCCCAGGTGGAGGGCGACGCGGCGCTCGCCGCTGGCGAGGGCACCCAGGCTGCAGGCATCGACGCCAACTTTCAGTTGCTCTCTGAGACGGATCTGGAGCTGGTGCTGCAGGAGCTCGAGTCGCTGCGGCCGGCGGTGGCGATCATCGACAGCATCCAGGCCCTGCACGACGCCGAGTTGGCCAGCGCCCCCGGCTCGGTGGCCCAGGTGCGGGAGTGCGCCGCTGCTCTGGCTCGCATCGCCAAGCGCCAGGACACTGCCCTGCTGCTGGTGGGCCATGTCACCAAAGAGGGCGCCCTGGCGGGTCCCAAGGTGCTGGAGCACCTGGTCGATGCGGTGCTCACCTTCGAGGGGGATCGCTTCGCCAGCCATCGGCTGTTGCGGGCGATCAAGAATCGCTTCGGGGCCACCCACGAGTTGGGGGTGTTTGAGATGCAGGGTCGCGGCCTCGCTGAGGTGAGCAACCCCAGCGAGTTGTTTTTGGGTGGCGATGAACCCAGCAGTGGCACCGCCACGATCGTGGCCTGCGAGGGCACCAGGCCCCTGGTGGTTGAGCTGCAGGCCCTGGTGAGCACCACCAGCTATGCCAGCCCCCGCCGCAGTGCCACCGGCATTGCTGTGAATCGGCTGCACCAGATCCTCGCGGTGCTCGAAAAGCACCTGGGGGTGCCCCTGTCGCGTTTCGATTGCTACCTTGCGGTGGCCGGGGGGCTGGAGGTTGAGGAGCCAGCGGCTGACCTTGGTGTCGCCGCCGCCGTGGTCGCCAGTTATCGCGATCTCACCCTGCCAAGCGGCACGGTGCTGATCGGTGAACTGGGCCTCGGCGGCCAGCTGCGTGTGGTGGGTCAACTTGAGCTGCGCCTCGGCGAGGCAGCTCGCCTGGGCTTCAGCCGGGCGGTGGTGCCCCGCGGCAGCGGCCTGGGAGCGGTTGCAGCTGGGCTGGGCCTGCAGTTGCTTGAGGCCGGCACGATTGCTGAGGCGCTGGTGGCGGCGCTTGGCGTCAATCCGGCCGATGATTCCGAGGCTTGAAGGGATCGGGGCTCAGCCTGGCTTCAATGGCTTCGGCTGGGTAGTCAGCCAACAGTGGTCAGCCAAGAGATCACAGCAAAGAGAGCTCAAGCAAAGAGAGCTCAAGCAAAAGAGCTCAGTCAAGAGAGCTCAGCCAAGAGAGATTTGCAGGGGTCTGGACGCCGGGGCCCTACAAATCTCTGGGCGACCCGTCATTAGAAATACACGTCAACCGTGCTGCGACCACTGGTCTTGAGCCAGTTCTGGGCCTCGATGTAGTTGTTGGGGGCCAGGCGAATCGCTTTGCCCCAGAAGTCGGCGGCGAGGTCGTAGCGGCGGTCGGCCTCGTCGGCATCGCCCTGCTCTTCGGCCATCGCCCCGAGGTGGTGATGGATCACGGCCATGTTGTTGAGGGCCTGGGGCATCTTGCCGTTGAGATCGAGGGCCTGGCCGTAGAAGTCGAGGGCCTTGCTGTGTTCGCCATTGGAGGCAAAGACCAGGGCCATGTTGTAGAGAATGAATGCTCGGTCGTTGGGGTCATCCTCGAGGGTGAGGGCCTCCTGGTAGTTGTCCAGGGCCTCGGCGTACTCGCCGTCGGCCTGGGCGCTCATGCCGTCGCGGTAGTAGGCGAAGGCCTCCTTGGCGCGCCGGTTGGTGGGCAGCACCTTGAGGATGAGGTCGGCCATCACCGTGAAGCTCTTGTCGATGAAGTTGTCGTTGCGCTGGGAGCGGGGCACGGCGGCGGCTGGCGCGACGGTGGCGCAGACCTGGGTTTCTGCTGCCCATCCTGCCGCCTGTCGCCAGGGGAATGATCCGGGCCAGGTGGGTCGTGTTGTCAAAGGCCATTCAGCGCCGTGCGCCGTGGTGCATCGCACAGTCAGGGCGGCCTTCGCTCCCTTGATCGCCTCTGTTGATCGCCTCCGTTGGTCACTTCGGTGATGGCTGCGGTTGATGGCGCCCGATCAGGGAATCGCTTCTGGGCTTTGGGTGTCGGCCTCCATGGCTTTGGCACTGTTTGGTGGGCCGCACCGGCCCGTTGTGCTGCGGCAAAGCCCCCTAGCTTGTTTTCAACTGGCGGAGCGAGGCTCGGCTGGGTTGCCGCTCACCAAGCCACGCCACCCCATGTCGACGCTGCTGCTTGAAATTGACGGCATGAAGTGCGGCGGCTGTGTGCGGGCCGTTGAGCAGAAGCTGCGCGACCAACCGGGTGTGCAGGAGGCGAGTGTCAACTTGTTGACCCGCACCGCCTGGGTGGGTCTGGAGCCGCCGCTGGCTGCCCCAACTGCCGCCCCAACTGCCGCGCCTGCCGACCCCCTGCCCGGTCTGATTGAGGCCCTCGATGGTCTTGGATTTCAGGCCCGCCTGCGCGACGCTGAGGCCCCTCCCAGCCGCCTCGAGCGCCTGCAGGAGCGCAACTGGTGGCAGCGCTGGCGCCAGTTGCTGGTGGCTTTGGCCCTGCTGCTGATCTCGGTGCTGAGCCACCTGGCCGTGGCCAACCAGCTTCCCTGGCCCCCAGCCGCAGGGTTGTTGCGTCAGCTGTGGGTGCACGCCCTGGTGGCCACGGTGGCGTTGGCGGGGCCGGGCCGCCCGATCCTGGTCAACGGCTTTCGCGGCCTGCTGAAGGGGGTCCCCAGCATGGACACCTTGGTGGGACTGGGCTTGGCCAGTGCCTATGGCGCCAGCCTGGTGGGCTTTGTGGTGCCCGACAGCGGCTGGCCCTGCTTTTTCAACGAACCGGTGATGCTGCTTGGCTTTGTGCTTTCGGGCCGCTTTCTCGAGGAGCGGGCCCGCTATCGCACGGGCTGGGCGCTGGAGCAGCTGGCCTGCCTGCAGCCCCAGACGGCTCGGCTGCTCATGCCCGATGGCGAAGCCCGCGAGGTGCGGGTGGGGGGCCTGCGTCCCGATGACCGCATTCAGTTGTTGCCGGGGGATCGGGTGCCGGTCGACGGCCTGGTGCAGCAGGGCAGCGGTGCCGTGGATGGCTCGGCCCTCACCGGGGAGCCCATGCCGATCGCCGCCGAGCCCGGTGTGGAGCTGGCGGCCGGCAGCCTCAACCTCAACGCCGTGCTGGAGCTGCAGGTGCTACGCAGCGGCCGCGACAGCGCCGTGGCTCGGATCATGGACCTGGTCGAGCGGGCCCAGGCCCGCAAGGCCCCGATCCAGGGGCTTGCCGATCGGGTCGCGGGGCGTTTCAGCCTGGCGGTGCTGGCGCTAGCCGTGGGTACGTTTTTGTTTTGGTGGCTGTGGGGCACCCAGCTGTGGCCCCAGGTGCTGATGGCTTCCCATCACACCGCTGGGGCCCATGCCGGCCATGGCGTGCTGGGTCAGACCGCCGACACCCCGCTCAGCCTGGCCCTACAGCTGGCGATCGCGGTGCTGGTGGTGGCCTGTCCGTGCGCCCTGGGTTTGGCCACCCCCACGGCGATCACCGTGGGCTCGGGCCGGGCGGCCCGGCGCGGACTGTTGTTTCGCGGCGGTGATGCGATCGAAATGGCCGCCAAGTTGAGCGCCGTCGTGTTTGACAAAACCGGCACGCTCACCCTGGGGCGGCCGCTGGTGACGGCGGTGGCACCGCTTCAGCCCGATGGTTCCCCCGCTGCCGCAGCTGCTGCCGACGCCCAGGGCTCTGCCGATGCCCACGGCTCTGCCGCTCCAGAGGCCGATGCGCTGGTGGCGCTGGCGGCGGGCCTGGAGCAGCAGAGCCGTCACCCCCTGGCCCATGCCCTGCAGCAAGAGGCCCTGCGCCGGGGCCTCACCGCTCAGCTGGCCAGTGCGGTGCGCATGCTGGCCGGAGAGGGGGTCGAGGGCCAGGTGGAGGGGGAGGTGTGCCGGGTGGGCCGATTGGAGTGGCTGCACCAGCAGCAGGTGTCGGTGGCTCCTGGGGTGAGCCGGCTGCAGGAGCAGCTCGAGCGCCAGGGCGCCTCGGTGCTCGCCGTGGCCCGCGGACCCGTGTTACTGGGGTTGGTGGCCGTGGCCGACCAACCCCGTGCCGATGCCGCCGCCACGGTGCAGAGCCTGCGGCGGCTTGGCTATCGCCTCGGCCTGCTCAGTGGCGACCGTCGCCCGGCGGTGCAGCAGCTGGCCCGCCAAGTGGGCCTTGAGCCCGCTGAGCTGGCCTGGGAACTGCGACCCGAGCAGAAGCTGCAGCACCTGCTGACCCTGCAGGCGTCAGGCGCGGTGGCCATGGTGGGCGACGGCATCAACGATGCCCCTGCGCTCGCCGCTGCCGATCTGGGCATCGCCGTGGGCACCGGCACCCAGGTGGCCCAAGACACCGCCGCCCTGGTGGTGATGGGTGAGCGCCTGGAGGGGGTGGTCGAAGCCCTCAGCCTGGCCCGGGCCACCATGGCCAAGGTGCGCCAAAACCTGGTCTGGGCCTTCGGTTACAACTTGATCGTGATTCCAATTGCGGCCGGGGTACTGCTGCCCCGTTTCGGCCTGCTGCTCACGCCACCGCTGGCCGCCCTGCTGATGGCGCTGAGTTCGATCACCGTCGTGGCCAATGCCCTGCTGCTGCAGGATGGCGCTAAGCCCAAGACTTGAGGCGCGCATCGTTGGCTGCTGGGGATGCTGGGGATGCTGGGTCTGTTGGGTCTGTTGGGTCTGTTGGGTCAGCTGGGGTCATCGCAGCTGCTGCCATGGCCGCAGGGCCCAGGGGCCGGTTTGTGGTGCTGGAGGGCATCGATGGCTGCGGCAAATCGACCCAGCACGAAGCCCTGAGCGCCTGGCTGCCGGGTTCGGGCCTGATGCCCCCCGGCGCTGAGCTGCTGCTCACCCGCGAGCCGGGCGGCACGGCCCTGGGCCAGGCCCTGCGCCAGCTGCTCCTGCACCCTCCGGGGGCGGCGGCTCCGCAGGCCACCGCCGAGCTGCTGCTCTATGCAGCCGACCGGGCCCAGCACGTGGAGCAGGTGATTCGACCGGCCTTGGCGGCCGGTCACTGGGTGCTGTCGGATCGTTTCAGCGGCTCTACGGCGGCTTACCAGGGCTATGGCCGCGGCTTGCCCTTGCCTCTAATTGAGCAGCTGGAGCAGATCGCCACGGGTGGCCTGCAGCCCGATCTCACCCTCTGGCTTGCGGTACCCCTGGCGGTGTCGCTGCAGCGCCGCGGCCATCGACCCGCCGACCGCATCGAAGCCAGCGGTGAGGCCTTTCTGGCCCGGGTGGCGGTGGGTTTTGCGGAGCTGGCCGAGCTCCACGGCTGGCAGCGGATCGACGCCGATCAGCCCGCTGCCCAGGTCACGGCCCAGGTCATGGCGGCGTGCCAGCGGGCGCTGGGCCACACCCTGGCCCCAGACCCCGCTGGCGGGTCGCGATGAGCCCAGACCCGAGCCTTTTTGCCGACCTGATCGGCCAGTCCCAGGCCGTGGCCCTGCTGCTGGCGGGCCTGGAGCGGCGCCGGCTGGCGCCGGCCTATCTGTTTGCGGGCCCTGAGGGGGTGGGCCGCCGTTTGGCGACGCTGCGTTTTCTCGAAGGGGTGCTGGCCGGTCCCGGCGGCGACCCTGGTGTGCGGCGGCGTCTGGCTGAGGGCAACCACCCCGACGTGCTCTGGGTGGAGCCCACCTATCAGCACCAAGGCGAGCTGGTGCCTGCCTCCCGGGCCCTGGAGCAGGGGGTGACACGACGCACACCGCCCCAGCTGCGTCTCGAGCAGATCCGTGACGTGTCGCGCTTTTTGGCGCGTCGGGCGGTGGAGGCCCCGGGCTGCCTGGTGGTGCTCGACGGCGCCGAGGCGATGGCTGAGGCTGCCGCCAATGCGCTGCTCAAAACCCTTGAGGAGCCTGGAGAAGGCCGGCTGGTGCTGATCACGGCGGCGCCTGAACGGCTGCTGGCGACGATCCGCTCCCGTTGTCAAACGATCCCCTTTGGCCGCCTCAACCCCGGCGCCATGGCCGAGGTCTTGGCCCGCGGCCAGGCCACACCCCGCGGCCAGGCCATGGCCGGAGTATCGGCTGCCAACGCCCAAGTGGAACCCGAAGCCGAGTCCCAAGCCCCACCGTTTGATCCACTGGCCCTGGTGGATCCACTGGCCCTGGTTGAGCTGGCGGCGGGATCACCGGGGGCGCTGCTCAGCCATCGCCAGCAGTGGCAGTCCCTGCCTGAGGGGTTGGCGGAGCGCTTGCAGCAGCTTGGTTCGGCGGGGCTTCCCCTGCAGCGGCTCGAATTGGCCAGGGAGATCTGCGAAGGCCTTGATGGCGATCAGCAGCTCTGGCTGGTGCAGTGGTGGCAGCTGGTGTTGTGGCGCTCCGGGGCCGGGGCGGCCAGCCTGGATCGCCTCAATCGGCTGCGCAGCCATCTGTTGGCCTACGTGCAACCCCGGTTGGCCTGGGAAGTGGCCCTGCTGGATTTGGCGCGGGGGATGGACTAGGGCTAGCTGGGCTGGTTGGCGTGGAGCCTGGCCGGGCCAGTTGGCGTGGAGGCCTAGCTGGCCTTGGCCTGGAGCTGTTGGCGGGCTTGCTGCACCAGGGGGAGGAGTTCGGCGAGCTGATCATTGCGGGGCAGCTCGAGGCAGTAGCCGGCCCCGTACACCGTCTTGATGAAGCGGGGCTTGCGGGGATCGGGCTCGAGCTTGGTGCGCAGGTGGCGCACATGCACCCGGATGGTTTCGATGTCGTCGTCGGGTTCGTAGCCCCACACCTCCTTGAGAATCAGCGAGGGGGCCACGGTTTGGCCATGGCGCTGCAAGAGACAGTGCAGCAGCTCAAATTCCAGGTGGGTGAGCCGCACGGGCTGTTCAAACCAGATCGCTTCAAACCGCTCCGGAACCAAGGTGAGGCAGCCGTAGCTGAGGATTTCGTTGTGCTTGGTAGACAGCGGTGCGTGCTCGCTACGGCGCAGCAGCGCCTTGATGCGCACCATCAATTCTTCGAGATCGAAGGGTTTGGTGAGGTAGTCGTCGGCCCCTGAGTTGAAGCCGCTCACCTTGTCTTTGGTGCCGCCCAGGGCGGTGATCATCAGGATCGGAATCTTGGCGGTGCGTTCGTCGCGGCGCAGCCGCTGGCACAGGGTGAGGCCGTCCACCTTGGGCAGCATCAGATCCAGGAGGATCAGGTCGGGGATCACCTGCATGGCCAGGGCCTGGCCTTTGATGCCGTCTTCGGCCCGGTGCACGTCAAAGCCACCGTGCTCGAGATGGCCCGCCACCAGCTCGCGCATGTCGCTGTCGTCTTCGATCAACAAGATGCCGGGCTTCATGACGCAGCGAAGTTGTCTCGCATTGTTGTCGTTTTTGAGCGGTTTGGGGGTGAGGCCAGTGTCTTGAGCGGCAGATCCAGCTCAAGGATGGGCCAGCGCTCCACGGCGAGGGCTGGGGCTGCGGCTTTCTGCAGCCTGTTGCAGCAAGGGTTCCTGGGTTTCAGCATCCGCTTAGCCAAGCGCCGCTCCCGGCCGGGCCGCGGCGGATCTTTGCAATCTCTTTGGATTTTTTTGTTGCAACATCCAGTAGCTGCGACAGTCACGTCTGCCACGACAGCCGTGGCAGCCGGCAGGCAGCCGTGACGAGGTTGCGCAAAGGGTTCAATCCACCTCAAGTGGGGACAAGGGTCAGCACTGACCCGAGCCTGAGTCTTCAACGCTTGAAACCAACTCCCCGGGCGGGATTCGAACCTGCGACCAATCGGTTAACAGCCGACCGCTCTACCACTGAGCTACCGAGGAATAACCCAAAATTGGGTTAGCAAGAACCTACCGTTTTGCCCCGCCACCCGGCAAGGCCCCTGCGGCAGGTTCGAGCCTTTGGCGCAACGACGGCCCCGCTTCCCAGCGCCGCACCTGGCCCTGCTCCATCAGGGCTGCCCCATCACAGGCATCCAGTTCCTCAAGGCGGTGGGTGATCCACAGGGCTGTGAGTGGCTGCTGGGGCCTGTGGGTGAGGCGGGTCATCAGCGCCAGAATCTCGTCTTGGCTGAGGGGATCGAGCAGGGCGGTGGGTTCGTCGAGCAACAACAGGCCGGCACCGCTGGCCAGGGCTCCAGCAATCGCCAGACGTTGCTTCTGGCCACCGCTCAGGGCGTGGATCGGACGCTCCTCGAGGCCCGTGAGTCCCACCAGCTCGAGCACATCCGCCAGGCGCTGCCTGCGTTCACTGGGGCTGAGCCCTGCGGGCAAGGAGAGCTGAAGATCGCTGCCGCAGCTGGGCAAGAGAAGCTGGTGGTCAGGGTTCTGAAACACCAGCGCGACTTTGCCAGCGCACTGAATCCGACCGGCACTGGGCTCCAGCAGGCCTGCGAGCAGCCGCAGCAAGGTGCTCTTGCCACTGCCGTTGGTGCCCACCAGCATCCAGAGCCCCGGTCTGGGGATCTCAAGGGAGCAGTGGTTCAGCGCAGCGCGGCCGTTGGGCCAGCGGTAGCTGAGCTGCTCCACCTGCAGGGGCACCAAGGCCACGGGGGGTGCCGTGGGGCGTTCAGCTGTCAACGCTGAATCCTGGCCGCTTGTTGCCGGCACCCATGGCCGATTTTTCGTAGAGCTGGACCGCCAGGATTTCGTTGCTCAGCAGGCTGATCTGCTTGTGCTCATCCTTTTCACAGGAAAGATCCAAAACCTTGGGATGGCCGCTTTCGATCGCCTCCCTCACGCTGCCGTAGAGGGACTGGGCGTCATGGAGCTCCTTGCGTTGAACCGCAATGGGCATGGGGCTGAGCCGAAGGGAAAGCTCGACGACGTACATCGCAGGAACCGCAGGCGGTGAATCACCAAACCACTCTGGCGAATCACGGCGCTTGCGAGCGGCAGCCCAGGCCCCAAGCCGCCCAACGAAGCCGAAGCCGCTGAGAGACCATCGCGGCGAGGCGGCTGAGCACTTTTACCTAATCGGCCAGATGGGCCGTCCCGGGGCCGCGCAAAGCCGCTCGGATGCCCGTACACTGCCGATGTAACGCTTCATGAAGTCCTCTCATGACAATCGCCGTAGGGCGCGCTCCAGAACGGGGATGGTTCGACATCCTTGATGACTGGCTCAAGCGCGACCGCTTCGTTTTCGTGGGCTGGTCGGGTCTGCTGCTTTTCCCCACTGCCTATCTGGCGCTGGGCGGCTGGCTCACCGGTACCAC
>CAMDVN010000014.1 GCA_945877595.1 Cyanobium sp. NIES-981
GGCGGGCCGCCATCGCCTGGTGGCGGCCCGCCACGCGGATCACGCTGAATCTGAATCTGAATCTGAATCTGAAGCTGGATCTGGATCTGGATCTGGCGCTGAATCTGGTACGCAAGGTCTGGCTTGGGCGGCGATGGGGGCGGCACCGCTGGCGGTGGCCCTCGATCTCCCCAGCCTCGAGCTTGGGGCCTGAAGCAGGGCCTGCAGCCGCTTGCGGTTGTAGCGCTGCAGCCACAGGCAGGGCAGGTTGAAGGCGGTGGCAAAGAGCAGGTTGACCAGGACCCCCGCCGGCGGTAACCAGAGGGCGGTCGTGATCCACAGCGGCCACAGGGCCAGGTGCACCAGCTCGGCCCGGCGGGTCTCAATGACCAGGCGCTGCAGGGTGGCTCGATCACGGCGCACCAGGCTGGCCTTGGCCACCCCCCGCGGCAGGGCGTTGCCGGCATCGGGCAGCCAGTCTTTCCAGCGGCGAATTCCCAGGTGGCGCTCATAGCTGCGGGGGCCGTCAGCCCAGGGGCGGGGGGCGGTGAGCCAGCTGTCGCGCTCGAGCAGCTGCGGCGGCAGCTGGTTGGCCAGGGCCCCCACCAGCACCGACCAGCCCAGCCAGGCCACGGCACACACCAGGGCACCTGTGGCACCTGTGGCAGCTGTGGGGTCCATCAGCGGGTTTTGAATCGGCGCTCTTTCCAGGTGACCGTGCCGCGCTCGAGGTTGAGGATGGCGAGCACAAACACCACCAGAAAAAACAGCACCGGGATCGGAAACAGCAGGTTGATCCAGCCAAAACTGCCCACCCGCCTGGTGATCACAATCAGCTGCAGCGCATAGGCGCCGTAGAGCACCAGATTGGGCCCGAGGGCCGGATCACCCACGATCGGCCAGCCCAGCAGGGCCGCTGGCAGGCACCAGGCGGCCCAAAACAGGCCTGAGAGCCACAGCAACACCGCCAACATCCAGGGCCAGCGCACCTCGCCGGCGGCGGTGGCAAAGTTTTTGTCAAAGCCAATCACCAGATCGCCCAGGCCACCTGGGTACATGCGGTAGGCCAGCACCCCGTCGCCGATGAAGGCACTCACCGGCAGGCCAGCCTGCTCATAGCGGTGGGCCAAAAACCAGTCTTCCACCACCTTGCCGGCCACGGCGGCGTGGCCGCCGATCTGCTCGTAGTGAAGGCGGCTGGTGGCCATGGCGGGGCCAAAGGCCACCCCCGCCCCCGGACCCAGGGGCACGGCCATCAGCCCCACGAGGTTGAACAGCACAGAGAGCTGTTCGTAGGGCTGTTCGGTGCGGTGGTAAGGCTGCACCGAGACCAGACCGCCCCACTGTTGTTGGGCGCCCAGCAACTGGCCTAGAAAAGCCGGCTGGGGCTCGGTGTCAGCATCGAGAAAGACGAGCACGTCACCATGGCTGGCCCGCACGCCCTGGTGCAGGGCCCAGGTTTTGCCGCACCAACCCTGGGGCAGTGGCCCCGCCGTCATCACCCGTACACCGGCAGCTGCGGCGATGGCGGCGGTGCCATCGCTGGAGTGGTCGTCGATGACGATCACTTCGAGGGGCCTGAAGCTCTGGGCGGCCAGGGCCTGCAGCAGGTGGGGCAGGGTGGCGGCTTCGTTGCGGGCCGGAATTAGCACCGAAACCCGGGGGGTGCCCTGGGGTTCCAGCGCCGGCAACACCGGCAGGCGTAGCCCCAGAAACCAGCCCAGCACCCAGCGCACCACCAGCGAGACGGCCACCACTCCCATCAACTCCCTTCCCCGCGCGCCCTGATGCCAGGCTATTCAGGGCCGCAGCAACTCCTGCACCAAGGGGCCAAGGGCCAGGGGATCGCGGATCAGTTGTGGGTGGGTGAGCACCGGCAGGCGCCGCTTGGGGCCCACCGGTAAAACCGCGCGCCAGCCCGGCAGCACCATCAGGTCGAGGTCTGAGTAGAAGCTGCAGCAGTCGATCTGCTCGAGGGGCTCGAGGTTGGTGTTGAGCCGCTCGAGCAGCGGGCTGCCCCACTTCAGATCGGCAATGCCGGCCATCAGCCGGCCGGGCCAGGGCTGGGCGGTCCAGGTGCCCTGCTGCGGGCTGCCAAGGCTCACGAAGCGGCGGGTGCGCCGGTGGCCGCCCAGCAGCTGGATCCAGGTTCGGGCGACCACCCCCCCCATGGAGAAGCCCAGCAGATCGATGGGTTGGTGAAGGCCAAAGGTCGCCTCGATCTGGGCGTTGAGGTACGCGGCCGTGGCTTCGATGGGGGTGAGGCCAAGCCGCAGCGGCAGCTTGGGGATCAGCAGCACGGGTCGCGCCTTGCCCAGGGCCTTCAGCAACCGGTCAAAGACCTGAGGGGTGTCCCAGAGGCCGTGGAGCAAGACCAGGGGATGGCTGGAATTCGGTTGGGCTGAATTCAAATGGCCCGAGTTGGGAAAGTCCGAGTTGGGAAGCCCCGAATTGGGAAGGCCTGAATTGGGAAGAACACCAGTGGTCATGGTGTTCATTTAAGGACCCGAGACCTGGGTTTGGGCCCCCGCAGGCGGTGACGGGTGCCGATGGCCTGGCCCAGGTTCACCAACAGCAGGCCGCCGCCGAGGCTGGCCAGCAGCACCGCCAAGGCGGCCAGAGGCTGGCCCTGATCAAGGGTCCGCACCAGCTGGAGCATCCAGCTTGAGAAGGTGGTGAGCGAGCCACAGAAGCCGATTCCCCCCCAGAGCACCAATCGGGTGCGGGCTGGTGGCTGCGCCATGAGCAGGCCGATCAGCAGGCAGCCGAGCAGGTTGGCGGCAAAATCGGCCGCTACCACCCCCTTGAACCCACCATCGATGGCCAGGCCAAGGGTCTCAGCCTGCCAACGCAGCAGGGCACCGGGTATGGCTCCGGCGGCCACCAGGGCCAGATCGCGGGCCTCGCGCCGCAGGCTGGGCCTGCTCATCCTGAGGCCCCCAGCAGCAGACCCCCCTTGAGGGCCAGCAGCCCCACCAGCACCGATCCCAGCACCAGGCTGCCGGCCTCGCGCCAATGACCGCGTCCCAGCTCGGCCTGCAGCTCGGCCATGAAGGTCGAGAAGGTGCTGAAGCTGCCCAGCAATCCGGTTCCTAGCAACAACAGCATCTTGTGGGCGGCCGGGCCGCAGCTCTGCTCCAGCCCCACCAGCAAGCCCAGGGCAAAGCAGGCGATCACGTTGACCCCGAAGGTGCCCCAATGTTTGCGGGGCAGCATCGGTTCGAAATGGTTAATCACCCGAAAGCGAAGCCAGGCCCCGGGAACCGCCCCGAGGGCCACCAAAAATGCCGCCGAGGCGGCTGGCAGGGATTCACCCGTGGGTGCCATGGCTCCTCTCCTCCGCAGCGAGTGTGCCGCAGGGCTGTTGCAGATCAGGCGCTAACCAGCTCTTAATCACGGCACTACCGAAGCTTTGCCTGGGCTCGAAGCGGCCTCCGTACGTTGAGCGCAGCCATTTTTGGATCCTTCCATGGTCTTCACGCCGTCTCGCGAAGCAGGCCGTTCCGACGGGTTTCGCGAGCTCCTTGAGGCCAGTTATCACAACAGCAACCTGGTGCACCTGAGCGCTGGTAGTTCGGTGCCGTTGCTGAAAAACAGCATCTGGTTGGTGGTGCGGGGCATGGTGAAGCTGACCGCCATTTCGATCCACGGCGATGAGCTGTTGCTTGGCCTGGTGGGCCCCAGCGAACCCTTTGGCGACCCGCTCACCCAGGTGGAGGCCTATGGGGTCACCACCCTCTGTGACAGCGACCTGCTCTGCTTGAGCTGTGACGCGATTGGCCGCGATCCCCAGCTGGCAGTCGGGCTGCTGCAGGCGGTGGGGCAGCGCTACCGGCAGAGCGAGGCCCTGCTGGCGTTGCTCGGGTTGCGCCGGATTGAGGAGCGGGTGCGCGGTTTCCTCGAGCTGCTGGCGACCAGCTACGGCCAGCCCTGTGAGCAGGGGCTGCGCCTCAACCTCAAGCTCACCCATCAAGACATCGCCAGTGCCCTCAGCACCACAAGGGTCACGGTGACCCGGGTGCTTGGTGCCCTCAAGGACGAGGGCTGGCTTCACATCGATGACCAGCGGCGTCTGGTGGTGTGCTTTTTGCCCCGCCAACGGCTGGGGTCGAGTCAAGCCTGATTCGCCTGGAGCGCCATGGGATCGATTGCGTTGGCTCAGGGCGGGTTTTGGAGCGGCACGGCGAGGCGGGAGAATGGGACCATGCCCGCTTCCTTGCTTGTTGTCGAAGACGACGAAACGATCCGCGAGACGATCCGCGATGCCTTGCAGCTTGAGGGTTTTGCGGTCACGGCCTGTGGCAACGGCCGCGATGCCCTCAAGATCCTGGAACGGGATACAGCCGCCGATGCTTTTGGTCTGGTGGTGCTGGATCTGATGCTGCCCGGGCTCGGTGGTCTCGATCTTTGCCGTGCCCTGCGGGCGGCCCGCAACCAGACCCCGATTTTGGTAGTGAGCGCCCGCGACAGCGAAACCGATCGGGTTTTGGGCCTCGAGGTGGGCGCCGATGACTATCTGGTCAAGCCCTTCGGCATGCGCGAACTGGTGGCGCGGTGCCGTGCCCTGCTGCGGCGCTCCAGCACCTTGCAGGAGCAGGCGAAGGTGCTCGACCATGCCAACCTCCGCCTCTATCAAGAGGAATGTCGCGTCACCCGAGATGGTGTCGATGTGAACCTCTCACCGAAGGAGTACCGGCTGCTGGAGCTGTTCATGCAAAACCCGCGCCGGGTCTGGAGCCGCGACAAATTGCTCGAGAACATTTGGGGCTACGACTACATCGGTGACAGCAAAACCGTTGACGTGCACATCCGCTGGCTGCGCGAAAAGCTGGAAAACAACCCGTCTGAACCGGTGCACCTGTTGACGGTGCGTGGTTTCGGCTATCGCTTCGGGTGATTCCAGCAATGGGGTTGGTGCTGGGCCCCTTGATCGCCTCGCTGCTGCTGGGGGTGGGGGTTGGTGTTGGTCTGGGTTGGTGGCTGGCCCATCGCCGCGGGCGGCGGCGTCAGGGCCGCCGCCGCATCAGCCAGGGGCTGCGGGGCCTCCCGGTGCGTCAATTTCTTGGCTGGGTGGATTCCTCTCCCAACGGCTGGGTGATCCTCGATCGGCTCAACCGGGTCGTGCATATCAATCCCCGCGCCGAACGGCTGCTGCAAATCGACAGCGGCCGGCTCTGGCAGGGTGCGGCGCTCGCGTCCCTCTGCCCCCAGCCAGCCATCTTGGACACCGTGCAGCTGGCGCGCCGTCAAGACCGGCCCCAGCGTTTGGAGTGGAGTTCGCCTGAAGGAGAGCTGGAGGTGCTGGCGATGCCGGGCGGCGAGGGCTGGCTCGCCGTGCTGCTGCAGAGCCGCCGCTCGCTCGAGGCCCAGCTCGAGCAGCAGGAGCGCTGGGTGAGCGATGTGGCCCACGAACTCAAAACCCCCCTCACGGCCCTGCTGCTGGTGGGCGACAGCCTCTCTGCCCAGGTGACCAGCCACAACGTGGTGCTGGTGGAACGTCTGCAGCGTGAATTGCTGCGCCTGCAACAGCTTGTGGGGGATCTGCTGGAGCTCTCCCGGCTTGAAAACAGCGTGCCCGGTGCCAGTGCCCGTCAGGATCCGATTGATCCAGCAGCGCTGTTTGAGCAGGTGTGGCAGGGGCTCAGGCCCCTGGCCGAGCAGCGCCAGCTGGTGCTGGAGTGGCTGCAGCTCGATTCAGACCCGTCGACGGGCCAGTTGCTCCGCATCCCTGGGGATGGGGCGCGCTTGCATCGGGCCCTGCTCAACCTGCTCGACAACGCCCTGCGCTACAGCCCCCAGGCCGGGGTGTTGAGTGTCTCGATCCAATCCCGCGGCGACTGGTGCGTCATCGGCCTACGCGATCGGGGCCCAGGCCTCAGCGAGGAGGATCTCGAACACCTCTTTGAACGGTTCTATCGCGGTGATCCCTCCCGGGTGAAGGGAAGCCGGACCGGCAGCGGCCTGGGCCTGGCGATTGTGCAGCAGATCGCCGTAGGCCATGGCGGCCGGGTTCAGGCCAGCAACCACCCCCAGGGTGGAGCCTTGATGGAACTGATCCTGCCAAGGTTGTCGCTCCCTCTGCGTAACTGAGCTGATCTAGCTTCAACGGGGTCACACGTCTGGCCCTAGATGGAGCGCAAGCGATGCCCCAGGATCCTGTTGGCGCTTGGATTGCCTCCCTTCCCCTGGCGTTTGGCCATGGGACCTCCAAGGTGGTCTCGGATCTGGATCTCTTTTTCGATGCCCTCTCACTCAGTGCCCACCTGTGTGAGTTCGATGCCCTAGGGGTTAAAGCTCAGTTTGTGCATCGGGCGAGCACCGCGATTGTGGGTGATCTGGCCATTACGGCCTGTGCCCATACCCCGATCGTGGGCACCACCGTCGAGACCAGCGAGTCGTTGGTCACCCTTGGTTGCCATGGTGAGATCACTTACACCCTGGAGGGGCGCCACTGGCAATCACGCTCCGATCAGGGGGTGTACTTGCCCGGTGCCGCCGTGACCGGCCAGGGTTGGGGTTCGGGTCTGTTGTTCAACATTGATCCAGCCCGCCTTTCCCGGGAGTTGAGCTTTCGCTCCCGGGAGCGTTGGTCGGTGGAGCGTGCCCGCCGTTTTCTGCAGAGCCCCCAAACGATCAACATGGCCGATCCCGCCGTAGCGATGGCCCTGCGGGCCATCAAGCAGGCGCTGCGATGTCTGGAGCTGCCCGGGGAGGCTTCGGTGGCGCTTCGCCTGGCGCTGGAGGGCTGGGTCGAAGATCAGCTCTACATCTGTGTGGCTCAAATGTTGCGGCCCCAGCCCTCTGTTTGGGCCTAGATGACGACCCATCCCTAGGGTGCCCCTAGCGTTTGGCCCGCCCCGGTGAGCAGCATCTACGCCGATAACAGCCTCAGCATCGGCAACACCCCTCTGGTGGAACTCCATCGGGTGGCGGCAGGCTGCGGTGCCAGGGTGCTGGCCAAAATCGAGGGTCGCAACCCCGCCTATTCGGTCAAGTGCCGGATCGGGGCGGCGATGATTTGGCAGGCCGAGGCCGACGGGCTGCTGGGCCCCGGCAAGGAGCTGATCGAGCCCACCAGCGGCAACACCGGAATTGCCTTGGCGTTTGTGGCGGCGTCGCGGGGGATTCCGCTCACCCTCACCATGCCTGAAACAATGAGCCTGGAGCGACGCAAGTTGCTCACCGCCTACGGGGCGCGGCTTCTGCTCACCGAAGGCCGCAAGGGCATGCCGGGGGCGATCGCGATGGCCAAGGAGCTGGCCGATACGGATCCCGATCGCTACGTGCTGCTGCAGCAGTTTGCCAACCCGGCCAATCCTCAGATCCACCACGACACCACGGGCCCAGAGATCTGGCGCGACACCGACGGCCAGGTCGATGCCTTGGTTGCTGGTGTGGGTACCGGTGGCACGATTACGGGCGTCAGCCGGTACATCAAATCCACCCTGGGGCATCCCCTGGTGTCGGTGGCGGTGGAGCCCACCAACAGCCCGGTGATCAGCCAGGCGCGCCTGGGCCAAGAGATCAAGCCTGGCCCCCACAAGATTCAGGGCATTGGCGCTGGTTTTGTGCCCGCCAATCTCGACCTCAATCTGGTCGATCGGGTTGAAACCGTCAGCGATGAGGAGGCCGTGGCCATGGCCCGCCGTCTGATGCGGGAGGAGGGGATTTTGGCGGGCATTTCGTGCGGCGCTGCGACCACGGCGGCCCTGCGGCTGGCCCACGAACCCGCCTACAGCGGCAAGACGATCGTGGTGGTGCTGCCCGATTCGGGCGAGCGGTACTTGAGTTCGGTGCTATTCGAGGGCGTCTTTGACGACAGGGGGCTGGCCCCCACCTGATGCATTCATGCAGTCGTCATGGGTGCTTCCAGTGATCGCGGCCCTGCTGATTGTCTCGGTGATGGGGCTTGTGGTCGCTGGGCTCAACCCCAGTCGATCGAGCTTTGGCTGGTTCATGCGCCTGCGGCGGCCCCAGTGGCTCGTGTTTGAGCGCTGGATTCCGTTGATTTGGCTGCTGATTTACGGCTGTTTTGCCGCCTCCGCCTGGCTGGGCTGGTACAGCTCCCGGAGTGGGCTGCTGATGGCGGCCTACCTGGTGCAGCTGGTGCTGGTGCAGAGCTACACCTTGGTGATTTGCCGCAATCGCAGTTTGGGCCAAGGCACGGCAATCGCCTCGGCCGGTTGGATTTGGGGGGTTGCCCTCACCGTGGTGGTTGCGGCTTCGAGCCCAGCCGCGGCGTTGCTGCTGCTGCCCTATCTGCTGTGGAGCCCGGTTGGCACGTTGGTCACCTGGCAAATGCGCCAGCTCAACCGCTGAGTTGCGCCCAGGTGCTTGGGGCTGACAGCTGGGTTCTTCAGCTCACAAAGCGGGAGTAGAGCCAGCGCACGAAGCCCCCGATTAAGGGAACGGGGCCAAAGGTGGGGCCCACGAAGTCGAAATAGTCGCGATGGTCGTCGATGCGGCCCTCGGCATCGAAGTGCAGCCGAGTGGTTCCTGGGTAGATGAATTCGATGCCCTTGATCTTGAGCCCCATGGTCCATTCCACAAAGGCTGTGTCGCCCGTGATCGCCACAGCATGGGGCTCAAGGACCACATCGTCACAGCGCTTGAGTAACCCGTCTTGAGCCTCGATGTAGGCGTCGATGCCCTGGTGCTCTTGGGTGGGGTCTTGGAAGTGAACTGAGGGGCTGTAGGCCTGGCGCCATTGCTGATCCCGCGGGGCTGGAGCGCCGTAGGGCTTGGTGAAGAGCTGGCGCAGCTCCTCCTCAGTGGGTCTTGGGCTCATGGCGGCAAACAGCGAATGCGGCCAGCATGCCGCCGCCGAAGCCACTCACGTGGCCGATCCAACTCACCCCCGGTGGCGAGAAGATCGGCAGCAGGCTTGGCAGCACACCGGCATAGCTCACCAGGGCCAGCACCGAAAGCGCGAGCGACAACGGCCGTTTCTCGAGCCAGCCGATCAGCAGCAGATAGCCCAGCAGCCCGTAGACCACCCCCGAAAGGCCATGGCTGCCATTGGGCCACAGCAGCCACACGGGAATCGCCGTGGCATAGACCCCGAGCCACACGGCGAGGTAATCGCGTCGGCCCCGCAGTAATACCAACCACGAGAGCGGCAAAAAGGTGAGCGAATTGGCCAACAGGTGGCCAAAGCCACCGTGGCTGAAGGGTGCAGTGAGCACGCCGAGGAAGGATCCGCCGGGGGTCATGGCCAGGTTCCAGCGGCCGCCAAAGACGAGCTGATCCACCAGCTCCTGCAGCCAGGGAATCACCAGGATCAGGGGCGGAATCAGCAGGTTGAAGCCGGCTCGAGCCAGCCAGCGATCCAGCCGCTGCGTCAGGGAGAGGGTGTGGTCCATCGGGGTCAGGTCAGGGGTGGCGCAGCACCTCGAGTGCCCCCCGGCTGTGGAGATCGGCAAGGGCCCCGTAGCCGCCGATCGCCACACCATCAATGAACAGCTGGGGCGAACTGCCCTCACCGCTGGGTTCGATCTCCACAAATGGGATGCCGAGGGTGCGCAGCATTCGCAAGGCCCTTTGCGAGAACGGACAGCCCGGCAGCGCGGCGATCTCGACCCGGGTTTCGATTTGGGGTTTGATGGCTCGGGGAGTTGGGGGCGGGGCCGCCCACTGGGCGGATTGTGGGGAGGTTGTGCTGGTTGGCTCGCTGGTTGGCTCGGTAGGGGCTGGCTCGGTGCTGGTGGGCTCGGTCAGCAGGCCGACCAGGAGGTCGGCTCCCCGCAGCACGAGGGTGCCGTAGTCGAGATGGCCGCCCCATACCGCACAGCTGCCATCCGAAAAGCTCAGGTGAAGGTGCACCCCCTGCGGGCCAAGGGTGCCCTGCAGGGTGATGATTTCCAGCTCCCCGCTCAACACGGTGGGCCCATCCTGGCCCGGGCACACAAAGGCGGCCTGGGAGAGGTTGCCCACCACACTCAGCACGAAGCCGCCTGCGTTGTGCTGAAGGGCCACCTCTTCAAGGCTGCGGCGCACATCGCTGCCGGCTTCGAGGTGGAGCGGCACGGCACGCATGGCAGACCGAAGTCAAGGCTGGCTAGGAGACGAGGCTACAGCGACGTTCAGCGCCGCCCGTTGACGATGACGGAGCTGCCGGAGCCGCCTGCGGCACCCGGTAGGGCCGGCACCACGGAGGTCTGGCCGTCCCATTTGTCGAGGAAGAGCTTGTAGAGAACCTGGTCGTCGAGGCTGGAATTGAGGGTTTGATAGCGCTTGGCCTCCTGCTCGGCGATCAGGACCTCGGTCTGGGCTCGCAGCAGCTGCTGTTCGGCGATCTGCTTTTGCTCGATGGCGGCGCGGTATTCCTCGGCGATCTGCAGGCCGGTAAGGTCAAGACCCTGCACGGTTACGTAGCCGAATTTCTGCAGTTCTTCGGCCACCTTCTCCTGCACCAGCTCCGAGATGCTGTTCCACTCGGTGGCAATCGTGACCAGCTCGTATTGGCTGAACACCGATTTGAGGGCTTTGAGCAGTGAGGGCTGAATCACCCGTGGATAGATCTGCTGGTCGTCGGTGGCGATCGTTTCGTAGATCCGGCCAGCTTCGGCCGGCTTCATGGCGTATTTGACCGTGGCGGTGGCCTGAATCACCTGCAGGTCTTTGGTGAGCGTCGAAAATTGCTCTGGCCGCACCTGGGTGCGCACATCAAACAATGAGGTGTTTTGCACCAGCGGCGCCTTCACATTGGCACCAGGATTTCGCGGAGTACCGGTCACTTTCCCGAGGGTGGTGACCACCGCCACATTGCCGGCCGGCACGATGAAGACCGTTTGGCTCAGCAGGATCACCAAGCCCAATAGGGCGGCAACGATCACAGTGAAGAATGAGCCTGGCCCGTTGGCGTTGGCCGAACGTAGTGGCGATTGCATGCGAAGGGCCCGTGCCAATCCCAAACGCTAGGGGGTGGGTGGGGTTGATCGGAGTCGGGATTGTGTTCCCTCACGAGAACGCATCGCTACCCAGCCCCGTGGGTGCGCTTTGGCCCCAGCGTCCTTCCCCCCGCCGGCCAGGTTGACTCGTCAGGCTGAGGCTTCCGGCTGACGTTTCAGGCTGAGGCTTCAGGTCGACGCGTCAAGCTGACTCCGCAAGCTGACTCCGCAAGGTGGAGCGGCGGCCATCGCACTCCACCCGCAGCCCGCCATCGGTGGTCAGCCCCACCACCTGCCAGCACTGACCTTGGTGGAGCAGGCCATCGGCGGGTCGCAGCAGCCGCTGCTCGGCCTGCAGGCGCACCAGCTCAGGTTTGCTGGCTTGGCTTTGGGCCCAGTTGAGGCCCCGCAATATGGCGGGCAGCAACCGTTTGGGGCTGGCCTTGGGGTGATGGGCCAGCCCCAGGGCCTGGCCCACGCTGATCGCGCCCAGCGGCACTGGGTTGATCCCATTGAGGCCGACTCCCACCTGGGCCCAGCGCACCCGGCTGCCCCGTAACCGCAGCCGCGGCAAAATGCCGCCGATCTTGAAGCCCCGCACCATCAAGTCGTTGGGCCATTTGATCTGCATGGCCAGGCCTAGCCGCTCCAGCTCGCGGCTGATCCCCACGGCGGCGGCCAGGGCGAGGGGCGCGCTGTGCTCGAGGCCGGCCCGCCACGGTATGGCGGCGCTGAGCCACAGGCCCCCCGGCGGTGATACCCACACGCGCCCCTGCTGGCCATGGCCAAAGCGTTGCCGCCTTGCCACCACCACCAGGCCCGCGTGCTGGAGGCTGGCTTCGGGATCGGGCAGTTCAGTGAGCCAGCGATCCAGCTCGCGCTCGGTGCTTGCACACACCGGTAACCGGCGCAGGCGCCAGCCGTTCAGAGGGTGGCCAGCCAGGCGCCGATGCGGGCTGCACCGGCCTCCAGCTCCTCCACGGGGTGCACCAGGGCCAACCGCAGCCAACCCTCGCCGCCCGGGCCAAAACCGTTGCCAGGGGTGAGGGCTACGCCGGTGGCCTCGAGTAGGGCTGCGCAAAAGCCTTCGGAATCGAACCCGCGGGCCTGGGCGATCGGCGGCAGATCAAGCCAGAGGTAGAGCGCCATCGAGGGAATGCGCACCGGCCAACCCACGGCTTCGAGGGCGGCGGCCATGCGATCGCGGCGCTGCCGATACACCAACTGCAACTGATCAGGCCAGTCACCGGCCTGCTCCAGGGCGGCAATCGCGCCGGCCTGCAGGGCCAGGGACTGGTTGAAGTCAACCACTCCCTTGAGCTGCCTCAGGGCTTTGATGATCCAGTCGGCGCCGATGGCAAACGCGAGCCGGTAGCCACCCAGGCACCAGCTTTTGGAAAAGGAGAAAAACTCAATGCCGCAGTGCCGCCAGGCCGGATTGCGCAGCAGGGCAGGGGCCTCGCCGTCGAGGGCCAGGTCCACGTAGGGGTTGTCGTGGACCAGCACGATGTTGTAGTTCAGGGCCTTGGCCACCGCCGCATCCACCCAGGCCTGTTCGCCGGTGGTGGCGGTGGGGTTGTGGGGAAAGCCGAGCACCATCAGCCGCAGGCTGGCCCAGGTTTCGGCACTGATCGCCTCAAAATCGGGTCGCCAGCCCTGGTTGGCGGCGAGGGGCAGCAACACCGGTTCGGCCGAGGCCAGATGCAGGCCGCCCATGTGGGAGGGGTAATAGGGATCGAGCAACAGGGCGCGATCACCGGGATTGAGCACGGCCAGGGGCAGGTGGGCTGTGCCCTCCTGGGAGCCCACCAGCAGCAGCACTTCGGTCTCGGTGTTGACTTGGACGCCAAAACGGCGTTCCGCCCAGCGGGTCACGGCCTCGCGAAACGGGAGGGTTGCGGCGTGCAGGCAGTAGGCCGCACTCTCGGGCGCGCCAAGCCTGGATGCCATCGCATCGATGGCCACTTGGGGCGGCTGCAGGTCGGTGGATCCCAAGGAGAGATCCAGCAAGGGGGGCAGCGAGGACCCTGCGGCGGCAACCACCCTGGCGCTGTAGCGGGCCTTGCGTTGATCGTTGCGGGCAAAAACTCCGCTCCCCAGGCGTTCAACCCGTTGACTGAGTCGCGGGTTGGCCCGGGGCGGATCAGAGATGCTCATCCAGGAAGGCCTGCAGCTGGGGTCTGGCCATGGCACCCTCATGGCGGGCCACTTCGGCGCCGTCGTTGAAGAGAATCAGGGTTGGTAGGCCCTGAATCTTGTGGCCATCACGGCTCACAGGGTTGCCATCGGCTTCGAGTTTGCCCACCTTGAGGCGGCCGGCGTAGGTGGAATCGGCCCACTCCATCAGCGGTGCCATCAGCCGGCAAGGGCCACACCACGTGGCCCACACGTCAACGAGCACGGCACCGCTGGTTCCAAGCACCTCCGCATCGAAATTGGCATCGGTGAACTCGGCAACGGCCACGGCAGCGCAGGGATCAAATCTGCCCCGATTGTATGGAGAAGGTCTGGGGGGTCGCGTTAAATCAACGCCGATCACCTCAACGCCGATCACATCGACGCTGATCACATCGACGCCGATCGCATGAACGCCGATCAGAGCTTGTCGATCGATCGCTTGAGGTCCTCCAGCTCGGTGTCGACTTCGCTCACCTTGACCGGTTCGAGCTGGGGGGCTGAGGCTGTGCCTGTGAGGCGTTGCCTGAGGGCAGCCAACTCGTCATCGACATCGTTGCCTCCTTCCAGGGCCATGAACTGGCTCTCGAGGTCGGCACCGGCGAGCTCGGCCGCGGCCTGGCTCTTGGCTTCGAGGGCTTCCACCTTCTCCTCCATGCGCTCAAAAGCGGCCATGGAGGTGTTGGTGCTGAGGTTGCCCACGGCACTTTGCAGCTGCACTTGGGCCTGGGCCGCCTGGGCCCGGGCCTTGAGCATGTCCTTTTTGGTCTTGGCCTCGGCGATCTTGGCTTCGAGTGAAACCAAACTCTTCTTGAGGCTGTCGACCTGGCCGGCCTGTCCCTGCAGTTGGGCATTCAGGGCATTGGCTGAATCCTGATAGGTCTTGCGACGCGAGAGGGCCTCACGGGCCAGATCCTCCTCACCCTTCTTGAGGGCCAGCTCGGCCCGTTCGTACCAAGTCTTGGCTTGCGCGTCGGCTTGCTCGGCTTGGTTACCGATGCGTTTTTGGCTGGCGATGGCCGTGGCCACGGCCTGCCTGAGCTTCACCAGGTCGGCCTGCATGTCGGCCACCGACTGATCGAGGATCTTGATGGGATCCTCGACGGCGCTGATCGCGGCGTTGGCGTTGGCGCGCACCAGGCGGCTGAGCCGATCAAAAAAGCCCATGGAAAAGGGATGGGGCGAGGACAGAGGCTAGCTTGGTCTGATGGCACGAGCCTCCCGGCAGCAGACTCGCCAGCTCGGCGCTGTGGCCTTGCTGGTGGCAGCGCCGCCCCCGGCGGCCACGGCCATCGGTGTTTGTCTCCACACTTTGGAGAAGGGCTGGGCCCGAGATGGGCACCTGGCGGCCCTGTGGCAGGCCTGGCCCCGCATTGCTGGCGCCCAGTTGGCTCCCCACTGCCGCCCTCTGCGCCTCAGCGGGGCTCGCCTGGTGGTGGGAGCGGCCCCAGGTCCCTGGTTGCAAGCCCTCCAATACAACCGGCCCCAACTGCTCGGATCCCTCAAGGCTGCCGGTTTTGCAGTGCGGGATCTGCGTTTTGAGCAGGCCTACCCGGTGGCGCAACCCCCACCGGGTAGCGAAACCGAATCAGCCGCCTGGGCCCGCCATCCCAGCCGCAGTGATGTGCATGGTGTAACCGAATGCCCCCGCTGCCGGATCCCTGCTCCCGCTGGAGAGATGGCCCGCTGGGGCTGTTGCAGCCTGTGCCTGCGGCAGCAGTTGTCCTGATTCGGGTGCTGTTGGTGTGGCCAGTCCCTTGGGCTGGGCTGTTGCATCAGTAGCGCTCAGGCCGGGGCTGGCGCCAGTTGGGCTTGATGTTGCGGCTGGCCAACTGCGTGGCGCGTTGCTCGAGTCGGCTGCGTTCAATGCGCCAAAGGCGGTAGATGCCGAAACGGGCCAGTTCGGTGGGCTCCAGGCCCTGCCAATAGGGCAGGGTGGCGGTGCGCGCGTCGATCACCACCAGGGCTGTGGGCTGGGCCGTGCTTGTGCTGGGGCTCTGGCCGCGGCGGCGCTCGTGGCTGAGTCGGTCGGCCAGGTTGGCCAGGTCGGCCGGCTCAATCCCCTCGTAGAGCACCACCTGGCGGCTGTAGTAGTGCAGCGAAGGCTTCAGCACCCCAACCATGGCCAGGCTTTCTTGGCCCTGGCGCTGGGCCCGCACGGCGGCGGCCATCTGTCGCACCGGCAATCCCCTCAAGCCATCGCCGAGGCCCCACAGCGGTTGGAGCGCGCTCAGCACAAAGACCACTATGGGGAGCTGCAGGGCGAGCAGGGCCGCCGTGCCTGGTGACGCTTCGCTGGCTCCACGGGGTCTTGAACCGTGCCGTTCCAGCAGGCTGTGCGGTGCCAGCAGCAGAAGCAGCAAGGCCAGGGTGGTCGCCAGGCCAAAACACAGGGCGGCGCGCTGCATGAAATTGGTGGCCAGCACGAGTGCAGCCAGGCCGGGCAGTTCCGGGTCGTTGATCAGGGGAAACCACAGCGGGGCGAGGGCCAGCCCCACCGCGATGACCGCCCCCAGCAGCAGGGTGGCAGCCCAGGCCACGCCCCAGCCCCTACCCGGCCGGGCGGCGGCCAGGCCGATCAGGATCGCTGCGGCGGGAGTGGCTGGGAGCCAGTAGCTGGGCAGCTTGGTGGCTGCCACGGTGAAAAAGCCCAGCACCACCAGCAGCCAGCAGGCGGCAAAGCGACCCAAGGAGGCCTCCGCTGCCGGAGCCCGCGAGCTGGAGCCCCTGGCCCGTGCTGCCAGCTGGCGACCCAGCCCCAACAGCAGCAGGGGGCTTGCCGGCAGGCTGGCTGCCACCAGGATCGCCCCAAAAAACCACCAGGGCTGGGAGTGGTCATTGACCACAGCGCTGAAGCGCTGCAGGTTGTGGTAGCCGAAGAAACTCCTCCAGTAGGCCTGGCCTTCCACGGCCAGTTCGGCGCCATACCAAGGCAGTGACACCAGGGCGGTGAGGCCCAGGCCCCGCAGCCCGCGCAGGCCGCGCCAGAGGGTGCGCAGTTCCCCCTGGCTGAGGCCAAAGGCCGTCAGGGTGAGCCCGGCCAAGACCACAGCCACCGGCCCCTTGGCCAGCACAGCCAGACCGAGCACCAGCCAGCCGTGCCACCACCCCTGCCAGTGCTGACGCGTTCTGGGGGTGGCCCCATTGGTGGCCCCATGGGCTCGTGTGGTTGGGAGCTGCCGTGCCGCCTGGGTGCGCCAGAAGAGCAGCAGGCTGCTGGCCACCAGGGCGCTGAAGAGCGCATCGCTCACGGCCAAGCGTCCCCAAATGAGGTTGAGGGGTGAGAGCCCAAAGGCCAGGGCTGCGGTGAGGGCGCCCAGGCCAACCGCCCTGCTAACCGCCCTGCTCGAGCCTGCATGGTCGGCCTGGGGCCACCGCTGCAGGGTGGCGGCCAACAACAGCATCACGGCAATTGTGGCCAGGGCCGAGGGCAGTCGGGCGGCCCAGGTGCCGAGTGGATTCCAGAGTTCCTGGCCCGGCACTAGGTAGCCCAGGCCCATCAGCCAGTAGACGAGCGGTGGCTTGTCGTAGCGGGGAAGGCCATTGACCCGGGGGGTCAGCCAATCGCCCGTTTCGGCCATGGCCCGGGCCGAGGCAGCAAACAGCGGCGGAGTCTCATCGGCCAGGCCCGTATGGCCCAGCTGCACCAGGTACAACCCCACACCGCACAGCAGGCTGATGAGCAGCACCCCGTGGCGCCGCAACCATTGACTCAGGACCTGATTTGGCACCTGACTCAGGACCTGATTCAGCACCTGATTCAGCACCTGACGTTGCAGCAGCTTCAAATCCGCCCAGGCGATCTGCGCTGAAACTTATCCGCGTCAGACCCGCTCAGCACGACCTTGCTTTCAGCAGGGTCTGCAGCCAGCCTTCCACCCGCTCGGCAAAGCGCTCAATGGAGCCATGTTGCTCGGCCCAGTGGCGGCAGTCCTGCCGCTCGAGGGCCATGGCCCGTTGGGCCGCGGCAACCAGGGAGGTCACGGCGTCGGGATCGGCTAGGGCGCCATTGAGACCCTCCCGAATCAGTTCACTGGGACCACCACGCCGATAGCTGGCCACGGGTACACCGCAGGCCATTGCCTCCACCACCACGTTGCCGAAGGCTTCGTTCCACTTGGGGGTGTTGAGCAGGGCGCGGCATCGACCCAACTCTGCTTGCAGAGCGTCGGTCGTGAGGAAGCCCCTCCAGCGGATCGTGCCCGCCGGAACCGAGGCCTCCACCCGGGCCGCATAGGCGGGATCTGCAGCGAGCCCCATCACCACCAGAGGCAGGCCAAGCTGGGCGGCCGCAGCGGCGGCATCCTCGAGTCCTTTCTCTGGCGCAATGCGCCCGGCCCACCCCAGCTGGGCGTCGGGGCTGGGGTTGAAGCGATAGCGATGGAGATCAAAGCCGTTGCCCAGCAGGATCGGCGGTTGGCTCAGCTGGAAATCTGCGGCCTGGGCGGCGGTGTGGAAGGCCAGGTGGTCGGGGTAACCCTGCGACACCTCGGCGATCACCTGGTCCATGGCCAGGCTGACCGAACCCATGCTCACCAGGTGGGCTAGAGGGGTGCTGGTGGAGGGAGTCAGCCAGAGGGGCAGCCAGTCGTAACCCAGGTTGAGGATCAGATCAAATCGGGATTGCTCCTTGAGGACCCGCCGCCAGAGCTGCGATAACAGACTGCCGGTGGGGATCTGCACGGCCGCTTCCCGGGGCTGGTGCTGCCAGCTGGGCTGGTCGACGCCCGCCACAGTCCAGAGCTCGGCCCTGGCACACCGGGGCGGTAGCACCGATCCCTCGCCAGCCAACACGGTCAGCTGGTGGCCTCGCTCCAGCAGCCCAGCCACCAGGGAGCTGAGGGTGATCTCCACACCCCCGCCCTGGCCACTGCCAAGGCTTCCCACTGGGGTACTGACCACCAGAACGCGCATCAAGGAGTTTCAGCAATGGCTTGACCTTGCCAGAGCTGCTGGCGTCGGTTGATCAGCACCACACTCACCAGGGCCAGCGCCACCCCAAGCCATTGCAGGGGCTGCAGGGATTCGTTCAGCAACAGCACGCCACAGAGCAGGGCAAACACGGGGGTCAAAAAGGTGAGGGAGGTGAAGCCGGTGAGATCACCGCTGCTAGCAAACCAAAAAAACAGGCCGTAGGCCAAGGCGCTGCCCAACAGCGAGGCATAGGCCATCAGCCCCCATTGCAGCCCGTTCCAAGCTGGTAGGGAGAAGGGCCCTTCGCCACCAAACACCCCGAGGAGCAGGGGCAGCCCGCCGATCAGCATGTGCCAGCCGGTCACGGCGACTGGGTCGCTGTGGCGGCTGGCATAGCGGCAGAGCACCGTGCCCAGTGCCATGGCGGCGGCGGCCCCCAGCATCCACAGCTCGCCGTGGCTGAGAGGGCGTTGGCCCAGCACCGCCGGCCCCTGCAGCCACCATTGCTGCAGCAGGCCGGCGGGAAGCCCCAAGCACAGGATGGCCAGCAGGCCGATCAGCAGGCCAATCCAGCCCACTGGGTTGATCGCCTCGCCAAACAGGCCCCGGGCCAGCAGGGCCACCAGCAGGGGTTGGGAGTCGATCAGCACCGAGCCCAGCCCAGCCCCGGTCTGCTCGAGGCCCCGGGCCAGAAGCCCCTGGAAGAGGGTGCCGTCAATCAGGGAAAAGACGATCAACCAGCCGAGATCGGCCGGATCGACGCGCAGCGGCCGGCCCATCAGCCGGGCCGCCAGTAGCAGGGCGGCGGCGGCTGGCAGCAGCCGCAGGCTGGCCACCAGCCAGGGCCCGCCACTGGCCAGCAGGGGCTTCATCGCCGCCATGGCGGTGCCCCAGAGGGCAAAGGGCAGCACCATGGCCAGCACGCGCAGCCAGGGCGCGTCCAACAAACCAGTGGAGGGGGGCTGGGCCATGGGGGTGGCCCTCTGCGGGCCCATCACCGCTTCTTTTTAAGATCCAGCCATTGCAGATCGTGCTGATGCCTTGGCCCTTGCGCCGCAAATCCCGCCGCACCCTGGCGCGCATTGCCATTGAGGGGCCGATCGCCGGCCCCACCCGCCAACGGGTCCTCAAGGCCCTGCGGCAGGTGGAGCAGCGCGAGTGCCCTGCTCTGCTGCTGCGCATCGACAGCCCTGGCGGCACCGTGGGCGATAGCCAGGAGATCCACAGTGCCCTGCTGCGACTGCGCCAAAAGGGTTGCCGTGTGGTGGCCAGCTTTGGCAACATCTCGGCCTCAGGGGGGGTCTACATCGGCGTCGCGGCCGAGAAGATCGTGGCCAACCCAGGCACAATCACCGGTTCGATCGGGGTGATTTTGCGGGGCAACAATCTCTCCAAACTGCTCGAGCGAGTCGGGGTGAGCTTTGAGACCGTCAAAAGCGGGCTCTACAAAGACATCCTGTCGCCCGACCGCGCCCTCAGCCTGGCGGAGCGGCAGTTGCTGCAGGAGTTGATTGACTCCAGCTACGACCAGTTTGTGGCGGCCGTAGCCGAAGGGCGGGGTCTTGCTGAAGCGGCGGTGCGCAGCTTTGCCGATGGGCGGGTCTTCACCGGCGCCCAGGCCCAGGTGCTGGGGCTCGTCGATGCCTTGGGTGACGAAGACGCTGCACGCCGCGTCGCCGCTGAGCTGGCCGGGCTCGACCCCGAAACCAGCAAGCCGGTCACCTTTGGCCAGCCGGCCAAGCGCTTTGGTGGCCTGTTGCCGGGCCGAGCCCAGTGGCGAGCTCTGCAACAGGCCCTCAGCCTTGAGCTGGCCTGGGCCGGACAACCCCTGTGGCTGTATCGCCCATGACCACGTCCACTCTGCAGCTCAGGGCCCTGCGGGGTGCCACCACGGCCACGGCCAACACCGCCGCGGCCATCACCGAAGCCGTGCAAGAGCTGGTGGCAGCCCTCGTGCAACGCAATGGCCTCGAGGGTGACCACTTGCTCTCGGTCACCTTCTCGGTAACCCCGGATCTCGATGCCTGTTTCCCGGCTGCCATCGCCCGGCGTCAGCCGGGTTGGGATGGGGTCGCCCTGCTGGATTGTCAGCAGATGGTGGTGGCGGGAGATTTGCCTCGCTGCATCCGCTTGTTGGCCCACGCCTGGCTGGATGGGACCCAGCCTGCTGTGCATCCCTACCTGCGCGAGGCTGCGCGGCTGCGCCCGGACCGCGCCGCCCCGGGTTGACCAGCTCGGGGGCCGACCACCCCGGCGACCGTCGGGGCGGCTGCCTGTTGAGAATTGCTCTGCATCGGTGATTCTTCATGCTCCGCCGTTTCTGCTCCGTGTTCCAAGGCACAACCCCGCTGCGGTGCCCGGATGTTGTCCGGCGTGGAGTGTCTCGCGTGCAAGTGGGTCTGGCCAGTGCAGCCGTTGCCGGGGCCATGACTGCCGGGGTCCTGGTTGCGGGCTTGGGTGCCTCCCTGCAGGCCCCCAGTGCCCTGGCCCAGGGCACGCCCGGATTGATGGAATTTCGTTGGGACAACACCCGCGATTATCGAAAGCTCTATTACTTCATGACGGAAACAGCACGTCTGAAGCGTTCCGAGTACTACCTGATCCTCAAACCCAAGGACCGCAAAACTGCCATTCTCAAGCTGAGTGTCACTGTCCCCGAGTCGTTTGACGCCAAGATCGATCCCAAACAAGTGAAGCTTTGCATGATGTCGGAGGGGGGCATGCTCTCCCGTACCCGTTGCAATCAGACGATTCCAGCCACGATTGAGATCTCTGCCGATGGCAAGGCGATTGAGATCTTTCCCGATACCCCCGTCTCCGACAAGGGCACGATCGGCGTGTACATGAACATCTTCAATCCGTTCAACATCGGCATGTATCAGTTCAATGCCCTCGCCCAGGCCCCTGGCGATGTGCCGATGGCCGGTTACCTGGGCAGCTGGTTGATCCAGATCGATCCCCAGAGCAACTGACCACCGGCTGATACATTCACAACTGGCCGCGTGCCAAGCATTCAGGCTGTCTAGACCTCGCGACTGAGCCCCACCCATGACCAAGCGCACCCTCGAAGGAACCAGCCGCAAGCGCAAGCGGGTATCCGGTTTTCGCGTGCGCATGCGCACCCACACTGGCCGCCGTGTGATTCGTGCCCGCCGCCGCCGCGGCCGCGCCCGGCTCGCTGTCTAGGCCTTGGCTCTGCCCCAGCGCCATCGGCTCAAGGGACAGGGCGTTTTTGACGCCATCTACCGGCGAGGCCGGGTTTGTCATGGAGCCGGTGTGGTGCTGCGCTGGATGCCTGCTCAGGCACCACGAGCTCAACACCTCCCTGCTCAAGGCCTTCCTGCTCAAGGCCCCCTTGCTTGCGACCAGCCTGGGCAAGACCAAGCTTCGGAATCAGGTTCAGCCTCGATCTGCACCTGGCGCTGTGCGGTGGTGGTGAGCACCAAGGTCCATAAGCGGGCCGTTCAACGCAATCGCCTGCGTCGTCAGCTCCACCACTTCCTGCTTAAGGACTTTGCTCCCGAAGCTGGGTTGGGACTTCCGCCAGCGATCTGGCTGTTAATCAGCCTCAAGCCCGGCAGTGCCGAGTGGGATTTGACCCGCTTGCTGGGAGAATGCCAGCACCTTCTCGAACAAGCCGGCCTGCAGCGATGCTTCAAGACTCCAAGGCCACGATCCAGGAAACCGTCTTCTACGAGGGAGGACCTGCCCGTGGAGACTTGATTTTCAACCTCCTGCTGGGGATCACCCTGATTGGCATCCCGCTGGCCATCGCAGCCGTGGTCAGGGCGATCTGGCTGCGGTTTCGCATCACGAGCCGTCGCATCGAAGTCAACGGCGGCTGGTTGGGCCGCGACCGCACCCAAGTTGTCTACAACCAGATCAAGGACGTGCGCTGCGTACCGCGCGGTTTCGGGGCCTGGGGTGACATGGTGTTGGTGCTCAAGGATGGTGCCAAGCTCGAGATGCGTTCAGTGCCCCGCTTTCGGGAGCTCGAGACCTACATCAACGAACGTCGTGCCGCCAAGCCCGCTGCGCCGAAGGGCATCGCGGCCTAATCAGCCCAACTTGGCTCAGTCAACCCAGATCAAGGAGCACCCTGATCCGCCAAACTGAGCAACACATCCATCTCTGCCTGTTTTTTCTGCCGTGATCGGCTACATCTCCGACAATCTGCTGCTGCCGATCCTCGATTTCTTCTATGGATTGGTGCCCAGCTATGGGCTGGCCATCATTGCCCTCACCGTGGTGATCCGGCTAGCGCTGTTCCCCCTGAGCGCCGGCTCGATTCGCAATGCCCGCCGCATGCGCATCGCCCAACCGGTGATGCAGAAACGCCAGGCCGAGATCAAGGCCAAATTCGCCAGCAATCCTCAAAAGCAGCAGGAGGAGCTGGGCAAGCTCATGAAGGAATTCGGCAGTCCCCTGGCGGGATGCCTGCCCCTTCTGGTGCAGATGCCGATTCTGTTTGCCCTGTTTGCAACCCTGCGGGGCTCACCGTTTGCGGATGTGCCCTACACCTTCAACCTCAAGGTGTTGCCGGCCGATCAGATCGCTGCGGTGGAGCCCAAACCGTTCAACACCCCCAGCCACTCGATTTTCGTCACCGAGACCACCCATGTTCCGGTGATTGCCAGCCTCGAGGGTGGCACCAAACTCGGGGTGGGTGATTCGGCCAGCGTCAACCTGCACACCAAGGACGGCTCCAGCTACGCCAGCGTCCTCGGTGGCATCGACCATGGCGATGCATTTAGCCCGTCTTGGAGTGTCACCAAGGGAGAGGGTGTGGTGAGTGTCGATGCCAATGGCACGATCACGGCCCTCGGCACCGGTGATGCCACGGTGGAGGCCAAGATTCCCGGTTTGGCGGCCCGCAGCGGCTTCCTGTTCATCAAGGCCCTCGGCCAGGTGGGCTTCATGACCGATGGCCAGGTCAACTGGGACATTGCCATCCTGGTGGGTGGCTTTGGGGCCAGCCTGTTTGCGTCCCAGATCCTTTCTGGGATGGGCATGCCGGCCAATCCGCAGCAGTCCACCGCCAACAAGATCACCCCCGTGATGATCACGGGCATGTTTCTGTTCTTCCCCCTGCCGGCTGGGGTCTTGCTCTACATGGTGATCGCCAACGTCTTCCAGGCCCTGCAGACCTTCCTGCTGACCCGTGAAGCTCTCCCCGACAACCTGCAGCGGATTCTCGATCAGCAGATGTCTCAGCCGGCTGTTGCCACGGCTGGTGGGCCGGCAGGTGGCGATCGGCTTCCCTTTGAGCCCAAGGCCAAAAAGTGAGCTCTGAGCCATGGCTGACCCGCTGAGGCCGGTCCCGATTCAGGAGTTGACCAGCCTGGAGCAAGGTCTTCACTGGCAGGTCAACCAGATGGTTGATGGTCTTGAGAGCATCGAGCCGGTGGTCGGCCAGTTGCATGCCAGCCTGCAAGGCCCTGTGATTGCCGTCTCAGGCGAGGCCCGCACGGCCGTCACCCTCTGCTGCGATCGTTGCCTTCGCCCCTTTGCTCACGCACTTGCGTTCAAGGCAGAGGAGCGGATCGGTCTAGGGGGAAGTGCCGACGACATCGCCGAAGCCCTTGAATTTGATGCCGAGGGCATGGCCGAGCAATTGGACCCCCAAGGCAGCTTTGATCCAGAGCGCTGGATCTACGAGCAGCTCACCCTGCAGCTCCCGGTGGTCAACCGCTGTGGCTCCGGCTGCCCAGGGCCGCTCAGCTGGGGCCATGGCGAGACCATCACCGATCCCCGCTGGGCTGGCCTCAAGCGCCTGCAGCCATGAGGACTCCTGGCCGATGAGCCTCCCTTGGCCGGATCAGCTTGATCTGCTGATCCGCTCACGCACACCGATCCTGTGGATCCGCAGCCTCGAGGAGGAGAGGATTGATTCCCTGCTGCAGCAGGCGGCCCAACGGCTGGGGGGTCGCAGCCTGTGGCGTTGGGATTTCATCGATGGCTTGGCCGGGGCGCCAAACCGCGAGGGCGAAGCGGCCCGCAATCCGATGGCGGCCCTGGCGGCCCTTGACGGCCTGGGCGCCGAAGGGGGAGGGATTTTGGTCCTCCGTGACTTCCACCGCTACTGCGACGATCCCGGCGTGTGCCGCCGGCTGCGCAACCTGGCGGTGAGCCTCCGTCAGGTGCCGCGCACCCTGGTGATCACCGCTCCAGACTGGCAGTTACCGCGTGAGCTCGAAGACAGCATCACCCTGCTCGATCTGCCCTTGCCCGAGGCCGGCGAGATTGCCAGCCTGCTGGGCCGTATTGCCGAGGCCTCTGGCCAGCCGCTCGATGGACCGGTGCTCGAGCAGCTCACAGCGGCTTGCCATGGCCTCAGTGAGCAACGGGTGCGCCAGATCGCTGCCCGGGCCCTGGCCCGCCGCGGTCAGCTGGGGGAAGCCGATCTGGCCGAGGTGCTGGAGGAAAAGCGCCAGGTGATTGCCCGCACAGCCCTGTTGGAGTATTGCCCCAGCGAGGCCAGCACCGCCGACATCGGCGGCCTCGAGGCCCTTAAACACTGGCTCGAGCAGCGCCACAGGGCCTTTGGCGATGAGGCCCATGCCTACGGCTTGCCCCTGCCCCGGGGCGTGTTGCTGGTAGGGCCCCAGGGCACCGGCAAGTCGCTGACCGCCAAGGCCATTGCCCACAGCTGGAGCATGCCCCTACTGCGGCTCGATGTGGGACGGTTGTTTGCTGGCCTGGTGGGAGCCAGTGAAGCCCGCACCCGCGAGATGATCCAGCGCGCCGAGGCGATGGCCCCCTGCGTGCTCTGGATCGATGAGATCGACAAGGGCTTCGGTGGCGATTCGCGTAGCGATGGCGGCACCAGCCAGCGGGTGCTGGGCACGGTCCTCACCTGGATGGCCGAGAAAACCAGTGCGGTGTTTGTGGTCGCCACCGCCAACGGCGTCGATAAGCTCCCCGCCGAGCTGCTGCGCAAGGGCCGCTTCGATGAGATCTTTTTGCTCGATCTGCCCAGTGCGCCTGAGCGCCGCGCGATTCTCGATCTGCAATTGCGCCGCCGCCGCCCCAGCCACACCCTTGCGCTGGAGGTCTTGGTTGATCGCACGGCCGGCTTCTCGGGGGCTGAGCTTGAGCAAACGGTGATCGAGGCGATGCACTTGGCTTTTGCCGAACAGCGCGACTTTGGTGAAGCTGACCTGATCGCTGCCGCCAGCCAGGTGGTGCCGCTGTCAAGGACAGCCCGCGAACAACTCGAGGCCCTCAAGCAATGGGCCAGCAGCGGCCGGGCCCGCCCCGCAAGCACGGCGCCGCGCGATTGAGCAGGTTGCGCCACGTAACGAACTCCGACGCCACGTAACAAGGCTGGGGTGCATGGATGGCGCGCTGATCTGCTGCTTCTACGTTCGAGCGACATCGCCGTCGCCGCCGTGATCCCGAGCCCCACCCCCCGTTCCCGCGGCGAACTCACCAGCCAACTGGCCGTGGCCTGTTTGGGTGCCGGTGTGGTGACCAGCATTGCCGTGGCCCAGGGCCAAAACCCCCTCACCGCCCTCGGCATCACCTTGTTTTCGGCCATCGCCGCTGTGATGGTGGGTCAGATTCTTTGAACCGAGGACTGAGCCGCGCAGCGGCTCAGTCCCTTAGTCCTACCCAACATGCTGGGCTCTGCCGCGCTTGTTGGTCCTTAACTCCACAGCAAAGCTGTTGGGTTTAGCGTTGGATCACAGGCTCCATGGGTTGACAAACGTTGACGAAGGCCAAGCTTGGTGTTCGCATGGGCACCTACTTTGGGCTGACAAACTGAGCCGCGCCATCTAGGCTATGTAATATCTGCACGCTGAATAGCTGAGTGGACTTGCTCTCTGTTTTCAAGGAGCGAAGTGCGGCGTATTCAGCACTTTTTCGGCATTGGTTTTTCGCCTCCGGACTTGATTTGTCGATCGCTATGGCGATGCAATCAAGAATTCTGTTGACTCTTTTTTACTCGGTATTTCCACAAAAGAGGTTGCTGAAATGTTGCTCAACTGCCGGGGGTGAGATTATTAATTATCTTGAAAAACAGCCGATCGGTCTGTTAATTGTTACAGAATCGTTGGACGATATGAGTGGTGATCACCTGATTCAACAGGCTCTTACCCTTCGGCCTTCCATGGCAACGCTGCTTGTGGTGGAAGACCATTCCTTAGCTCAGCAGCCTATCGATGGCTATCGCTCCAATGTGATTGTGGCCTCGCACGACATTGGATCATCAGACCAACCATTGCGTCTGGCTGTGTTGTCTGCGCTTGGGGGCACGGCCTATCGCTCGCCTTCGATCCATCAGGCACAGGGCAGTGCTTCGAGCCATCCCACGATCAATCTCACCCCCCGGGAACGGGACCTGCTGGGCTGTTATGCCAAGGGTCTGACGATCCAGGAAATGGGCACGGCACTTGGGATCACGCAAGGCACTGCCAAGACCTACAGCCGTAATCTTCTGCAGAAGCTGGGTGTTGGTAGCCGTCAAAAGGCGCTGTTAAGGGCCATCGAGATCGGACTGTTCAACAGGACATTTTGAGCTTGTGACCTGTGATGTGGCCTGTGACCTGTGACCTGTGGCCCGAATGATGCGATGCTAAAAACTGACCTTGATCCCGCCACCGTAGGCAAACTGGGAACCGTTTGAAAAGGCTTCATAGGACGCGGAGGCATACAGCGATGCTCTTGAGTTGATCACATAGTCGCAGCTTCCGGTGATCGTCAGGTCGTTGGCTCCGCGGTTGAGTCCGTTGCTGATGGTGGACACCGCAGCTCCTGGTAGTGAAACCTCAAGTGACGTGTTGCGAGTGCTGTTGGCCAGGGCGTCCACTTGATAGGTGACCGCCAGGCGGGGTTTGAGCAACTGCGTCCGGGCAGGGTTGAGCGGGATGGCGGCGTGCAGCTCGGCTCCAACAGTGCCAACCAAGCTCTGGGAGGTATGTGAGGCCACGTTGAGGTTCATGATCGGATCGCCTGATTCGGAAAATCCGTTCTGCTGATACGTGCCATAGGCCAGACCCAGCACAGGCTTCAGTTGAGCGGCAAACTCTGAAGACGGCTGGCTGAGTGGAATGGAATAGTCAGCTCGGATTGCTGCGGTGGCTCCCTGGGCAGTGGTGTTACCGGCGATGGAATTCGTAGTGCCGATGCTGATCGGGTTGCGCTGACCGTTCAGGTTGAAGGCGCTGTAACCAATCAGTGTTCTAAATGTCCAATGGGTGTCGGGCTTGTAGACCCCATACAGCGCAGTGCTGTTGATGGTGGAACTGACGCTGTTGTTCGTGGCGCCAAGATTGCTCAGGGCAGCTGTGCCATAGCCATAGGCGGCACCGATGGTCCAGGTGGGGCTGGTTTGGACTTCGATTCCGTAGAAACCCCCAGCAATGGCTGAGTCGTAGCCATTAAGCCCAGCACTGCCGCGGAGGTTCGCGTTTGCATGGCTGCCATCGGCAAAAACACATAGCGGTGTCTTGGTGGGTTTTGTTGCCTTGTTATTTGAAACGCCGCCAGAGAGACTGCTGATGGTCCAACCCCTGGATTTGCAGTCTCCAGCCTGCTGCATCAGTGTCTCGCGCTGCAGTCGGAGCGAAGTGAGTCCGACGCTTTGGAAGGCGGCATAGGCTTCGGCATTGAGCTCAATTGGTGTGACCGAGAGGATGATGGTGTTTGAAGTTGCAGAAGGGTCAATCCAGGTCAGGCCAGCATCATCGCTATTATTAAAAGTAAGGTAGGTGTAACCATTGAGTCCCGAGGGAGAGCGCGCTGTTCCATCACCAGATTGACCTGTATTGCTCCATCGCACTCCGGTCACGTACTCGCTTGGTCCCTCAGAGGCTAGGGTTAGTCCATAGGTGATGTTGGCCCCCAGGGTGTATGAGCCGAGGCTGCCGAGGGAGTCAAAGCTATAGATCTGCCGCAGGGCTGCAATGGTGACGGGGAGGGCTGCACTGCTGGCCAGATTGTTGCTCGGACGTGTTGAACCTGAGTCGGTTGTGGTTGACCAGAGCGATAGGGTGATGGTCCGCGTGATCGGCAGAGGGATCGGAATACTGGTTGGCGTCTGTGGAGGATTCAGCCCCAGTTGAATCGACTGGATCAAGGCCGGTGTCGCTCCAGTTCTGAATATCAGAGATTTGAGTAACGTTCCACTGATGCTGCTGCCACCATTGGTGCCATTGGGTGTGTTGGTGATCACCACATCTGCCTGGGCATTGCCACCACTCAAACCCAGCAACGCGGCGGCCGCCAGATGCAGCCCCACCTCCCATGGGCGGCCTGAATCCTGTGGAAGGTCTTTCCTCAGGCCTGCCCCTGTCTTGTGTTGCTTGGGTTTTGCTGACTTTGCGATCACGCCATGCCATCCACAACGTCATTTTATGCAGTATCCGCATCGTTCTGGCGGATCGTGTCAGCCCCTTGAAGCTGTATCGACGCATGGGTGATGCCCTCGAGCCCCAGGGTGGATGGATGCAAGGGGTGACTTCTTTCCTGAACCCGGGCGGGGAGCTGCCTACGACATCAAAGGAATTCTCGCACTAGGAGGCGTTCAGCTCGATGGAAACGAGACTTGAATCAATTCCCGGCAGCCCTGAGCAATGGCGGAGCAGGGCTGATCAAGATGCGATGCTCCGCTGAACTTCACAAATTCAATACAACCTGGCGCAGGATGTTCGCTTCACATCACACCAAGCGAGACGCCTGGGTAAAAAGCAGGAGGCTCGGCAAGCCAGGCAAAGTCGATACCATGCACGGCTACCAGGCCTCCAGATTCATCCCTCAATTGCATAAATTTCTCCCAGTCTTCTTTTGTATTCCATAGTTCGCATGCTCTAAAAATATTAGGATTTTCAGAGTCTTGGCATATGTCAAAGTGCAAGTTGCCATTCGCATTTTTCCCTACGGCAACACCTTCGGGACTTCTCATGATTTCTGATATTTTATCGCGATACTCAGGCTTGGCTATCATGACGGCAAACATGGAAAATTTAGCCATCTCTGCAGTTTTCGTGTGGGGCGCGCAAGATTAACTACAAAAAATTGCAATCACTGCTTCGGCGAATTTTTGAAATACTTCGTAATGCCACTGCGCTAATCCTGTTGCTTGGCGAACCAAGTCCTCCGGGTTCGGTAACCGTACCAGTACGGATCTGTCGTGATCGCGGACCCATTCGCCTTTTCGCATCAGCCCACTGCTTTGTAGAAGCCTTCGGCTAGTGAGCCTCCCTGTGTCGATGCATTGGTCAGGTCCTCAATCCTTCGGGTGTTCTGATGAGAGGGGTGACATTGTTCCTGAAACCGGCGGCTCCGCTTGGCTCACACCAAGCAACCCTGCCAACCAATGGCTGGATGTCTTTCGGCAAGCCAAACTGAAGATGGTATCCATGGCGCGCCTTTCGGACGTAGGTGGGGTGCCTCCTGAAGGCCAGCTTTAACTACAGCTCTAGCTACAGCTTTAGTCACACATCAGCATGAGACCACAGATGGTGCATGGACAGTTGAGGGCGCTGATGCCAGCCCTGGCGGGCAAAACCTATTTCAACTACGGAGGCCAGGGGCCTCTGCCGACACCGGCGCTGGAGGCCATCACCGCCAGCTGGCGCACGATTCAAGAGTTAGGACCTTTCACCGCGGCGGTTTGGCCGTTTATCGAGGCTGAAACCAGCCGGGTGCGCGGCGCTCTAGCGGCGCTCTGTGGTGTGTCACCGCATCGCCTGGCGCTCACAGAAAATGTCACCACGGGCTGTGTGTTGCCGCTCTGGGGGTTGCCTTGGCAGGCGGGTGATGAGTTGTTGATTAGCGATTGCGAGCATCCCGGTGTTGTGGCTGCCTGCCACGAACTGGCCCGTCGTGAGCAGCTCACGCTTGCCACCCTGCCGGTGTTGCAGCTCTGCCGCAGCACGCCCCGTGCTGCCCTTGATGCCGCGGTGCAGCAGGCCCTTGCCGATTGCCTGAGTTCCCGAACCCGCTTGGTGGTGCTCTCCCATCTGCTTTGGAACACTGGCTCCCTGATGCCGATCGCTGCGGTGGCGCAGCAGCTGCAGCAGCACCCCCGCAGTCCGTGGCTGCTGGTGGATGCGGCCCAATCGATGGGCAGCCTCCCTGTGCAGGAGGCTGCTTCTGCCGCCGACATCTATGCCTTCACCGGTCACAAATGGTGTTGTGGCCCCGAGGGTCTCGGTGGTGTGGCCCTCTCAGAGCGGGTGCTGGCCCAGGCTCAGCCGACCTTGATCGGCTGGCGCAGCCTCAGCCACGAGGGCCAGGCGGGCAGCGACTGGCATGCCGATGCCCGCCGCTTTGAGGTTGCCACCTCCTGCGTACCCCTCTGCAGCGGCCTGGCCACTTCGCTGGAGCTGCTGGCGGCGGAGGGCAGCCCAGCGCAGCGTCTTGGCCGGATCCAGGCCCTCAGCGCCACGCTGTGGACTGGCTTGAACAGCATCCCGGGGGCGATCCCGCTGCTGCCCGACGCTCCCCCCGCCGGGTTGGTCAGCTTCAGCTTGACTTCGGCCAATGGTCAGCGCTTCTTTGACCCCTCTCTGGTGGTTCGCCAGTTGGGGAAGCGGGGCCTCTGGATTCGCAACCTCGACGATCCCGAGTGTCTGCGAGCCTGCACCCACATCACCACCACGACCACGGAGATCCGCGCCTTGCTGGCGGACTTGGCCGATCTCGCTTAGTTGGCTTGCTCGCTTAGTTGGCTTGCTTGCTTAGTTGGCTTGCTCACTCAGCAGGGTGCTGTAGACCCAGCCGGCGAGGAGTGCTCCGGCAATCGGAGCCACCCAGAACAGCCACAGTTGGCCGGTGGCCTGGCCGCCTACCCAGACCGCTACGCCCGTGCTGCGGGCCGGGTTCACCGAGGTGTTGGTGACCGGAATGCTGATCAGGTGAATCAGGGTGAGCGCCAAGCCGATGGGCACGCCCGCAAAGCCCGATGGCGACAGCTTGTCGGTGGACCCCAGAATCACCAGCAAAAAGAAAAACGAGAGCACGACTTCGATCAGCAGGGCGGCGCCGAAGCTGTAGCCACCCGGGGAGTTGGCCCCGAAGCCGTTGGTGGCCAGGGCATTGGCCCCTTCAATCACAAACCCGGGGCGTCCACTGGCCACCAGCTTGATCACCCCGCCGGCGAGTATGGCGCCTATCACTTGGGCCACGATGTAGGGAAGCAGCAGTGAGCCTTTGAAGCGGCCACCGGCCCACAGCCCGAAGCTCACCGCTGGATTGATATGGCAGCCGGAAAGATGACCAATCGCGTACACCATGGTCAGCAGGGTGAGGCCAAAGGCGAGCGCCACCCCCAGAAAACCAAGCCCTAGGGGGTTGACGGCGCCATTGTCATAGGGAAAGTTTGCAGCGAGGACGGCACTACCGCAGCCGCCCAATACAAGCCAGAACGTGCCAAAGAGTTCCGCTAGGAACTTTTTGGCTAGGGGAACGCTGTGGGCCATGGCATCGCAGAAGATTGCGGCCGCACTCTATGGAGGTTGCCAACTCCTGGCATCGCCTGCATCCAACTGGCTGCACACCTGGGCACGTTTGGGAGCTTTGGAGGCTCAGATACGGGCCCGTAGGGCTTTTTCGGCTTCTTCGCGGTCGTCGAAGTGAACTTTTTTCTGGCCCAGGATCTGGTAGGTCTCGTGGCCCTTTCCGGCGATCAGCACCAAATCGGCCGGTTTGGCCGTGGCGATCGCCGCGGCAATCGCCACGGCCCGGTCGGCCTCCACCTGCAGGGCCGTGCCGGCTGGGATTCCGGCCACCACATCGGCCAGGATCTGCTCGGGGTCTTCGCTGCGGGGGTTGTCGGAAGTGACCACCACCACATCGGCCAGGCGGGCGGCAATGGCGCCCATCTGGGGGCGCTTGCTGCGGTCGCGGTCACCGCCGCAGCCAAACACACAGATCAGCTGGCCGGTGCAGAAGGGCCGGCAGGCCGCCAGGGCATTGTCCAGCCCATCGGGGGTGTGGGCGTAGTCGACCAACACGGCCGGCTGGGGGGTAAGGCTGGCCAGAGCCACTCTCTCCATCCGACCTGGCACCCCTTTGAAGCTGGTAAGCCCGGCCAGCAAGGGTTCGAGGGGTAGGCCCTGCTGCAGCAGGGCTCCCACGGCCTGCAGTTGGTTCATCAGATTGAACCGACCCACCAGGGGGGAGCGGAAACGGCCTGAACCCACCGGGCTAATCAGGGTTCCTGCGACTCCCTGGGCCCCGAGATCCAGATCAACAACCTTGAGCTCAGCCGGCCCGGTATGGAGTGAACTGCGCCAGCAGCGCTCGCCCAAACGCTCAGCCAACTGGGCCCCCCAGGCGTCGTCGACATTCACCACCGCGTGGGCGCCGTCGCCGCCCCGTGCTGGCACCAAGGGCAGCAGCGGCGGAGTAAAGAGACGGGCTTTGGCCTCGAAGTAGGCCTCCATCGAGGGGTGGTAATCGAGGTGGTCTTGGCTGAGGTTGGTGAACACTGCCCCACTGAACACCGTGCCGGCAACCCGCTGCTGCTCAAGGGCATGGGAGCTCACCTCCATGGCACCGATCTGGGCGCCGGCCTCCACCGCCTGGGCCAGCTGGGCCTGCAGCAGATCGGCAAAGGCCGTGGTGTGTTGGGCGGTGACGCTGTGGCCGGGCCAGCGGTTCACCAGGGTGCCAAACAGGGCGCATTGGTGGTTGCTAGCGCGAGCCAGATGCTCGATCAGGTGGGTGGTGGTCGTTTTGCCATTGGTGCCTGTGACTCCTACCAGGGCCAGGCGCCGGCTTGGTTCTCGCCAGAAGGCGGCGGCCAGTTGGCCAGCCCAGCGGGCCACTGGATCGCTCACCACCAGCACCGCATCGCCGGCGGCGGGCGGCACAGCGGCGGCGGCGGCGGCACTGATCACTGCAGCACTGGCTCCGGCCGCTAGGGCCTGGGGCCAGTAGCGCCCCCCATCGACTTGGGTGCCGCCCAGCCCCACAAACAACGTGCCGGGACCCACCCGGCGTGAGTCACAGCTGAGGCTCTGGATCGGTCCGTTGGCCAGCCCCTCGGGAGGCTCCAGTCCCACGTGGCGCAGCAGGGGATGGAGCAGCTGGGACATGGCGCGGCCGGGTGCTGGCTGGGGGCCCTTTCTAAGCGAGGTCGAGCTGCTCCAGCAGCCAGCGGCGCAGGCGATCGCCCATCAGCCGCGGCGGCACCCGCGGCAGGAGGCGAAGGCCAGCAGGGGTTTGCAGAGCCAGCACAGGCACCTCCAGGCCATAGCGCATCTGCAGCGCGGCATCGGTGTCGATGTCGATCACGCTGAGCTGGAGCCTCGGTTTTGAGCCGGCGTCAAGGTGCGGGCTTCGCCCATCGGCCGGGCCTAACGGATGGGCCGGGCCTAATGCATGGGCCGGGCCTAACGCATGGGCCGGGCCTTGCTCAAAGCCTGCGACTTGCTCAAAGCCTGCGTCTGGCTCGAGAGCCCGCAACCTCTCCTCGAGCCCCTCACAGAGGCAACATCCACGGCGCGAATACAACAGCAGGTCCATGGGTGGCTCAGATCAGCGCGTGGGTCAGGTCAACCGGCAAGCAAGGACTGAATCAGCTACTCACTCAGCTGCTCACTCGGCTGCTCAATCAGCCAGTTAGTCAGTTAGTCAGTTAGTCAGGCACAGGGTCGCAGCCGCAGGGGGTGAAGGGATGGCAGCGCAGGAGCCGCCGCAAGGTGAGCCAGCAGCCCTTCAAGGCGCCGTGGCGGTTGATGGCCTCGAGCCCGTAGGCACTGCAGCTGGGGATGAAGCGGCAGCGGGGGCCCAGCAGCGGCGAGATCCACTGGCGATAGATCCCAATCAGCGTCAGCAGGATCCAGGCCAGCGGGCTGATCGGTTCCGGCAGGGCTGGATCGCCGCCCTGGGGCCCCTTGGTGGGCTCCTTGGTGGACACCTTGGTGGGCGCCTGCTGGAGCGACTCGGCCCCCAGCACGGGGGTCAGATCAAGCTCCCGAGGGCCAACCGATAAGATCGACCGTTGGCGCAGCACGTCAGTGGTTGTTGGGGGCTTCCCCAGCATGCCTGCCGGGCCGCTCCAAATCCATGCGTCCCATCGACAACTCCATCCCATGTCTCGCTACCGCGGCCCTCGCCTGAGGATCACGCGGCGCTTGGGAGACCTTCCCGGTCTCACCCGTAAGGCCGCCAAACGGTCTTATCCCCCCGGTCAGCACGGCCAAGCCCGTCGCAAGCGCTCCGAATACGCCATCCGTTTGGAAGAGAAGCAGAAGCTTCGCTTTAACTACGGAATTTCTGAACGTCAGCTCGTTCGCTACGTCAAGAAAGCCCGTGCCCAGGAGGGTTCCACCGGAACCAACCTGCTCAAGCTGCTCGAGAACCGTCTCGACAATGTGTGCTTCCGCCTTGGCTTCGGCCCCACCGTGCCCGGTGCCCGTCAGCTGGTGAACCACGGTCACGTCACCGTGAACGGTCGTGTCGTCGACATCCCCAGCTTCCAGTGCAAAGCCGGTGATGTGGTCGCAATCCGCGAGCGCAAGCAAAGCAAGAAACTGGCAGAAGGCAACCTGGAATTCCCAGGTCTGGCCAACATCCCGCCCCACCTTGAGCTCGACAAGAACAAGATGACCGCCAAAGTCATCAGCAAGTGCGAGCGCGAGTGGGTCGCCCTCGAGATCAATGAACTCCTGGTGGTTGAGTTCTACTCCCGCAAGGTTTGATCAACCGGCGGTTTGGTGATCCAACCCGTCACTTGGCCCGGCATTCGCCGGGCTTTTTTTGTGGGCTGCTCTCAGCCCCCGATCAGGGCCTCAAGGGCTGCCGTCACATCGTCCTGCCGCATCAGCGCTTCGCCTACGAGCACTGCATCGGCGCCGGCGCCCTGCATCCGGTCGAGGTCATCTCTGCTGAACAGGCCCGACTCACTGACGAGCAGGCAGCCCCGCTCACGGATCTGGTCTCCGTAGGTTGCGGTGAGTTGATCGGTGGTGGCCAGGTCGGTGACAAACGTGCTGAGGTCGCGGTTGTTGATGCCGATCAGGCTGCGGGCAGACGCGGGATCGGCCCAATGGGGCAGGGCCAGCACCCGTTCCAGCTCGGCGGCGTCGTGCACCTCGATCAGCACGGCCAGGCCCAGGCTGCGGGCCACCTTGAGCAGGTAGCCCAGGTCTTGGTCGGTGAGGATCGCAGCGATCAGCAGGGCCGCGTCAGCCCCGGCAGCGCGGGCTTGGTACAGCTGATAGGGGCTGAGGATGAAGTCTTTGCAGAGCAGGGGCAACTCCACGGCCTGGCGCACCTGCACCAGCACGTCGAAGCCCCCCTGAAAGAACTGTCGGTCAGTGAGCACTGAGAGGCAGCTGGCACCTCCGGCGGCATAGCCGCGGGCGATCGCCTCGGGGTTGAAGTCCTCCCGGATCACCCCTTTGCTGGGGCTGGCTTTCTTGATTTCGGCAATCACCGCCGGCTTGCGGCAGGACGCCTTCAGGGCCGCCACAAAATCGAGCGGTGCGGGGAGTTCGGCGACCTGCTTTTTGAGCTGGTCCAGGGTGACCCGCTCCCGGGCGCTGGCCACCTCGCGGTCTTTGGCCCAGACGATCTCCTCAAGGATGTGACGGGGTTCGCTCTCCGCATGGGGAACGGCGTATTCGAGGTGGGCCACCTTGACCTTGGGGCTGGGTGGCCGGCGACGGAATTCCATGGGCTCAGGCTGTCACAGCAGCGCTGGTGAGGGCCATCGCCGCCTGCTTGTAGGCCACTTCGACCACCTCGCTCAAGGTGGGGTGGGTGTGCACCTCTTTGGCCAGTTGGCGCACGCTCTGGCGACGGGCCACGGCGTTGGCGATTTCCTGGATGAGATCGGCCGCATGCAGGCCGTAGATGTGGGCACCGAGCACCTCCCCGCTTGACTTGTTGAACAAGAGTTTCATCAGGCCGTCGCTCTCAAGCTCAGCCAGGGCTTTGGAGTTGGCCTTGAAATAGCTGCGCACACTGCCGAGCTCAAAGCCCTCCTTCTCAGCGAGCTGCTTGGCATCGGCTTCACTGAGGCCCACCGAGCTGATCTCGGGGTGGGTAAAGGTGGCTGCCGGGATTGAGCGGTAATCGATCTGGCGGGCATGGCCCAAAATGTTGTCAATGGCCACGGCGCCCTGGGCGGCAGCGGTGTGGGCCAACATCATTTTGCCGGTCACATCGCCCACAGCCCAGAGGTGGGGCACGGGTTCGCCCTCGACCAGCACCTGCATTGCGTCGTTGACGGGAATGAAGCCGCGCTGGGTTTCAACCCCCACTGAAGCCAGGTTGAGCTCCTTGCTGCTGGGCACACGACCGGTGGCCACCAGCACCGCATCCACTTCGAGGGTCTCCACCAGCTCCTTGGTGCCCATGTTGGCCAGCTCGATCGTGACCGGACATCCTGGAGTGACCTTGCGGGCCAACACGCCGGCGCGGGCGTCGATGTCGCGGCCGTCGATCAGGTTCCGGGCCGCGAGCTTGGCGATGTCGGGATCGAAGGTGGGCATCACCCGATCGAGGGCCTCGATCATGGTCACCTCACAACCCAGGGCGGTGTAGACGTCGGCAAATTCCAGGCCGATGTAACCACTGCCGATGATGGCCAGCCAGCGGGGCAGCCACTCGAGGCTCACGGCTTCATCACTGGTGAAGACCGTGCGGCCATCGGTCTCGATGCCGGGCGGCACAAACGGCTCCGAGCCGGTGGCAATGATCACCTCGCGGGCGTTGTAGATCCGCTCGATGCCGCTGCCGCTTTCGCGCACGGCCACCCGCTGGGAGCCCTCAAGGCGCCCCTTGCCCCGCAGAATCGTGGCGCCAGCGCGCTCCAGGGTCTTGGTGAGATTGGTGCGAATCGTGGCCACCAGCTGGTTGGCGTGGTCGGCGATCTTCTGGCGCTCAAAGCGCACTGGGGCGGCGTGGATGCCGAAGCCGGCCAGATGCTCGGCATCGGCCAACTCCCGCACCCGGCCACTCGCGGCCAGCAGGGCCTTGGAGGGCACGCAGCCACGGTTGACGCAAGTGCCGCCCATGTCGCCGGATTCGACGATCGCCACCTTGAGACCGTGCTCGCAGCCGTGTTTGGCGGCATCAAAGCCGCCGTAACCGGCACCGATCACGATCACGTCAAAGTCGAAGCTGCCGTCGATCACGGTGCCGTTGTCGCATCAGAGGGGGGCATTCTGACCTGTTGCCTCAAACGCTCAAGCAAGAGGGGCGCTGCGGCTACCGCCACGTTGAGGGATTCGACGGCAGGGCTGTGGGGAACGGTCACCCAATCGGTGGCGTGCTCCAGCAAGGCAGGGCTGAGGCCGGCTCCCTCGCTGCCGAGCAGCAGCAGGGTGGGGCGGCACCAGTCGAGTTCCCAATAGGGCTTGGCGGCCGCGCGCCCCGCTTGGTGGGCCCCCGGCGGCACACTCGCCACCAGCTGCATGCCCCGGCTGCGGGCCAGCTGCAGCTGGCCTTGCAGCTCGGCTGGGTCTTGTCGAAGCGGCGGCAGGGCCAGGGCCGCCCCGGCCGAGGCTCGTAACACCTTGGGCTGCAGAGGATCGGCGCCACCGCACTGCCAAACCTGCTCGATACCCGCGGCCAGGGCGGTGCGCAGCAGCGTGCCCAGGTTGCCGGGATCCTGCACCCCGTCGAGCACCAGGCCAAAGCCGAGCTCTGACGGAGACTTGGGCCGAGGTGGATGCAGCGTCATCACGACGCCATCGGGGTGCTCGGTGGTCGCCATGGCCGCCAGCACCATTTCGGTGGCGGGGATGACCCGCCCAGCTGGGCCGATCAGGGCCAGTAGGCCTTGGCGCAACGCAACGTTGTGCTCCAGCCAGCGGGGGGTGGCGACGAGGTCGACGGGGGCGAGGCCCAGCCGCAGGCTTTCCTGGGCCAGGTGGGTTCCTTCGAGGAGCAGCAGGTTGAGGCTGCGGCGGCCTTTGGCACTGTGCAGCTCCCGCAGGCGCTGCACCAGGGGATTGCGGCGGCTGCTGATCAGGCCGTCAACCTCTGGCTGCCTTTCAGGTGGATGGCTTCCCTGCAATGGGCTCAGAAGGTCTGGGTGCGACGCACGTGCAGGGTGTCATGAATGAGCATTTCTTTGCCGTCGATGTCCAAACCACGGACAGCGGCGATTTCTCCTTTGAGCCCTTCGGCAGAAAGATTTTCGATCATTTTCTTGATCAAAACATCTTCAATCGTCGTCTGATCGAAGGAGTCTGGGGTGAGTTTCTCAAGAAATTTGCCCAACTTTGAGGCCATGACCTCGGGAGCGTTGCTGATCTTGAGAACAATCATGATGAGGGATGCGGATGGGGAGACTTGAACTCCCACGACATTGCTGCCACTAGTACCTGAAACTAGCGCGTCTACCAATTCCGCCACATCCGCAAGATGTGCTGCCCGGAGGCAACCTGGCGTGCCGCCGATGGCGACTCCGTCACTTTACGACATGGTGGGGCATTGATCGGCCCCAGTCCAGTTCGGGTGGCGGACGTCTAGACGGTCTCACTTTTTGTTGTCAAGATGCGCGCCATAGAGCCCGGACAGCCCTTTCCATGACCTACACCGCTGTCCCAGCCATGGCGATCCGCAATCCTCAGCTTGAGATTGCCGGCGGACGGGTGCTTAGCGGTGAGCTCAGCGTGAGTGGGGCCAAGAACTCGGCCCTCGTGCTCATGGCGGCCTGTCTGTTGACGCGTGATCAACTGCGGCTCCGCAACGTCCCCCCGCTCACCGACATCACGGCGATGGGCGAAATGCTCTCGAGCCTGGGTTGTCAAGTGGTGCGCAAGGGCGATTGCCTGGAGCTCACCGGGGATCGCATCAGCACGGCGGCGGCCCCCTATGAACTGGTCAACAGCCTGCGGGCCAGCTTCTTTTGTATCGGTCCCCTCTTGGCCCGTATGGGCATGGCGCGGGTGCCCCTGCCCGGCGGCTGCCAGATCGGTACCCGGCCGGTGGTGGAGCATGTCAAGGGGCTGAAGGCGATGGGCGCCCAGGTCACGATTGAGCACGGCATTGTTTCTGCCGTCATGCCCGGCAGGGGCCATCGCCTCAAGGGCGGGCGCATCCACCTCGATTGCCCCAGCGTGGGTGCCACCGAAACGCTGATGATGGCGGCGGTGCTGGCTGACGGTGAAACCGTCATTGACAACGCTGCTCAAGAGCCCGAAGTGATCGATCTGGCTGGCCTGCTGATCGCCATGGGCGGGCGGGTGCGGGGGGCCGGCACTCCCACGATCACGATTGCGGGAGTTGATCGTTTGCACGGGGCGGACTACGCCGTGATCCCCGATCGCATCGAGGCGGGCACCTTTTTGCTGGCGGCGGCGATCACCCGCTCAGCGATGCGGATCTCACCGGTGATCCCCGAGCACCTCGGAGCTGTGATCACCAAGCTGGAGGAGGCGGGTTGTGTGATCCGGCCCGATGGGATTGGCGTCGAGATCGTGGCGCGCCAGATCAATGCGGTGGACCTGCGCACCCAACCCTTCCCAGGCTTTCCAACCGACCTGCAGGCCCCGTTCATGAGCCTGCTGGCCACCGCCAAGGGCACCAGCGTCATTACCGAAAATATCTTTGAGAATCGTTTGCAGCATGTCGCCGAGCTCCAGCGCATGGGCGCGGCGATTCGCATGCAGGGCAACACGGCCTTTGTCGAGGGGGTGCCCCGGCTCAGTGGTGCGCCAGTGCAGGGAACCGATCTACGTGCTTCAGCGGCCATGGTGCTGGCCGGTTTGGCAGCCGAGGGCCTCACCACCGTGCGGGGGCTTGAATACCTCGATCGTGGCTATGCCCACCTCGAAGACAAGCTCAATGCGGCGGGGGCCCAAATCAAACGGGTCAGCAGCTACTAAGCTCTTAGATGCGGGAGCGTGCCGGAATTGGTAGACGGACTCGACTCAAAATCGAGCGCCTTCGGGCATGTGGGTTCGAGTCCCACCGCTCCCATCACCCCCATCACTGATCCGGTGATGGACACCTACGCACGCTTTCCCCTCGAGCTGGTTCGGGGGCGAGGCGTTTGGCTGTGGGATAGCGACGGCAATCGCTACCTCGATTGCGTTGCTGGGATTGCTGTGTGTGCCTTGGGCCACAGCGATCGGCGCCTCAAAGCTGCTCTGTGTCGCCAGCTGGGCAGGCTCCAGCATGTGTCCAACCTCTACCGGATTCCTGAGCAGCAGCAGCTGGCGGCCCAGATCACTGAGCGCAGTTGTTTTGATCGGGTCTTTTTCTGCAATTCAGGTGCCGAGGCCAATGAAGCCGCCATCAAGTTGGCCCGCAAACACGGGCACACGGTGCGTGGCATCGGCAACGAGCCGGGTCGGGGCCCGCTGATCTTGACCGCCCAGGCCAGCTTCCATGGCCGCACCCTGGCGGCGGTCAGCGCCACGGGCCAGCCCAAGTACCACCAGGGCTTCGAGCCGATGGTGGAGGGATTTCGCTATTTCCCTTACAACGACACCGCTGCGTTTGAATCCCTGTTTGCCGCCTGTGAGGTCGAAGGTCCCCGGGTGGCGGCCGTGCTGCTTGAACCCCTCCAGGGCGAGGGGGGCGTGATCCCGGGGGATCCAGCCTTCTTTGCGCGGGTGCGTCAGCTGTGCGATCAGCACGGCGTTCTGTTGATCTTCGATGAGGTACAGATCGGCGTGGGCCGCAGTGGCTGCCTCTGGGGTTACGAACAGTTGGGCGTGGAGCCCGACGCCTTCACGCTGGCGAAAGGGCTGGGCGGCGGTATCCCGATCGGGGCGCTCGCGGTGAAAAAGGCTGTGGATCACTTCAAGCCGGGTGAGCACGCCAGCACCTTTGGTGGCAATCCCTTTGCCTGCCGAGCCGGCCTCACGGTGCTGGCCGAGATTGAGCGCCGGCGGCTGTTGCCCCACGTGCAGCGCATGGGGGAGATGCTGCAGTTGCTGCTGTCAGATTTGGTGGGCCGGCATCCCACGGTGTTTGAAGCGGTGCGGGGCTGGGGCCTGCTGCAGGGTCTTGTGCTTCGCGCCGATGCAGGCCTCACGGCGCCAGAGCTGGTGAAGGCGGCCATGGCCCAAGGCCTGCTGCTGGTCCCAGCGGGTCCGGCGGTGGTGCGCTTCGTCCCGCCGCTGGTGATCCAGGCCCGTGAGCTGCGTCGGGCTGTCGCCTGCCTCGAGAGGGCCCTGCAGGAGCTCCGTGGCGCCGCCTGAGCTTCGCGGCACTCCTGACCACCGCAGGAGCGCCTGCGACGATTTTGCCGATCTGATCGAGCCCTTCAGCCGTCGCGGCGTTGATCTTGGGCTCGAGCGCCTGCAGGCGGCCCTGGCCGAGTTAGGCCATCCGGAGCAGCGCTTTGCCGCGGTGCAGGTGGCTGGCACCAACGGCAAAGGCTCGATTGCCACCCTGGTGCACCAGGGGCTGCTGGCCGCGGGCCTACGCGTTGGGCTCTACACCTCGCCCCACCTGGTGAGCTGGTGTGAGCGCGTGCGCCTTGGGGCCGATCTGATTGCGCCGGCGGTGCTGCGTCGCCACCTGGAGGCGGCCACACCGGTGGCGCGGAGCCACCAGCTCACACCCTTTGAACTGGTCACGGCCGCCGCCTTCCTGGCCTTTGCCGAGGCTGAACTGGAGCTGGCGGTGCTTGAGGTGGGGCTGGGCGGACGGCTCGATGCGACCACCTGCCATCCCGATCGGGGCGTGATCGGCTTGGCCTCGGTGGGTCTTGATCACTGCGAGTTTCTGGGGCCGGATCTCAGCAGCATCGCCGCCGAGAAGGCCGGTGTGCTCCTACGGGGTTCTGTGGCGATCAGTGCGCCGCAAGTGCCCGCTGTGGCTGCTGTGTTTGAACAACGGGCCCTCGCGGTGGGGGCTGAACTGCGCTGGGTGGACCCCTTGCCCCAGGCCGCCGATGGATCCCTGCTGCTCAATGGCGGCGGCGCCCACGGCCCAGGGGAATGGGGTGCGTGCGGCCTTGGGGGAGCGGTGCAAGGTCTCAATGGCGCCGTGGCGCAAGGGGTGCTTCAAGCTTTGGCCGAGCGGGGCTGGCCGATCAAGCCGGCGGCGATCCGGGCCGGCTTTGCGGCGGCCCGCTGGCCCGGCCGTCTGCAGCCGCTCAACTGGCGGGGTGTGCCCCTGCTGCTCGATGGCGCCCACAACCTGCCCGCCGCCCAGGCCCTGCGGCGTGAGCTCGATGGCGATCCCCAGCGTTACGGTCTGGCCTCCGGACGGCGCCACTGGGTGATCGGCATCTTGGCCAACAAGCAGGGCCCAGCAATCCTGGAAGCCCTGCTGGGCCCTACCGATTGCGCCTGGATCGTGCCCGTGGCCGCCCACATCAGCTGGAGCCATGGGGAGCTGGTTAAGGCGTTGCCGCAGCTGGCATCACAGCTGCTGGAAGCCGCTGATTGGCAGCATGCCGTCCAGGCTGCATCGGCACCCCCGGAGCCCAGCTCCTCAGCGGGAGGGGATGGGGCAACAGCCCACCCGAGCGCAACGGTGGTGATCGCTGGTTCCTTGTATTTGATTGGTCAGCTCTTGAGCGCCCAAGACCAGGCCTCGATCGCCCCATGACCCCATCGGGAGTCGGTGCTGATCACACTGCTCGCTGAACGCACCGCTGAACGCACTGCTGATCACACCGCTGATCACGCCGCTGGGTGCTCCGTCATCCTCCCAAGATTGCGCCAGAGTGACGAGGTCGTTGAGGCAAGGCCATGCCATCCATCCGTCAGCGGCTGACATGGCTCCTCCAGGGCAGCCTGGCGCTGCTGCTGCTCCTGGTTGTGGTCACCGTGTGGAACCAGCCCGCCTGGGCCGAGTTTTCCGGTGTCGACTACACACTCACCAACCAGAACGAAGCCGACTTTCATGGCCTCGAGCTGGCCAACACGTCCTTTGCAGGCGCCAGCGGCCGCCATGCCGATTTCAGCGGCGCCGACCTCCATGGCGCCATCCTCACCCAGGCGGCGTTTCCAGAGGCCAATTTTTCGGGGGCCGACCTCAGCAGTGTGCTGATGGACAAGGTCGATTTCAGCGGTGCCGATTTCAGCGGCGCCATCCTCACGGGAGTGATCGCCTCGGGCAGCAGTTTTTCTGGTGCCACGGTCACCAATGCCGATTTCACCGACGCCCTGCTTGATCGGGTGGATCAGCGTTTGTTGTGCCGGGAGGCCGAGGGCACCAACCCCGTCACCGGGGCCGACACCCGCATCAGCCTGGGTTGCTAATCGCGGTGCGGTGCCGCTAGAGCTATGCGTTGCCGCTAGAGCTATGCGTTGCCGCTAGAGCGGTGCGTTGCGCTCCAGCCAGCCGCGCAACTTGCCCGGGTTGAGCAGGCCGGCAGGGTCGTAGGTGGCTTTGGCCGCCACCTGGTTGGCATCCACAACGCCCAGGCCGCCGTCTTCGACGCTGAGCACGTGCGGGTTGAAGAGAAATGCCCCCAGCTCGCGGCAGTCGGCGATCAGCTGCTGCAAGTGGGTCTCCCCCTGCCATTTCACGAGCGGCAGACAGGCCAGCCGCGCTGCACCTTGGTTTTTGACGGCCTCCAGGTGCCAGCAGATCGAGGCGCCCCAGCGCCGACGCAGCTCCGCCAGGCAGGGGCCTTCGGGCTGGGGCAGCAGCAGCTGCAGGTAGGTCCAGCCTTTGCGGCTTGTGCGCCAGTGCAACGTGGTGTGGTTCCAGCTGAGCTCCCGCAGGGGGATCCCCTTGCTTTGCCCCTGGGGTGCTTGCCACAGCAACGCTCCGCCCCGGTCTGCCAGCCAGCCAGGCAACACCTCCATGCTGGCGGGGGCGGCCAGCAGCAGCAGGCGGTGCTCACCGTTGGGATCACTGCACCCAGTTGGCCAGGGCATCTGCAGGGCCACGTCGTTCTCGAGCAGGGTGATGGACTGCAACTCCAGGGCGGTGGCTGGCAGCGCCTGGGCCGCCGCCAGGGCCTGCTCCCAGTTGGCGAAGCCCACCACCAGCTGCACCCACGCCACTGCGGCGGCGGTGGGCAGGCGTAGGGCCGTGATGATGCCGTTGGTGCCGTAGGCGTGGTTGAGCGGTGCGCTGGCCGCCGCGTCGAGGCTCAGCAGGCGCGGCTCCGGCTCGAGGGTCACCACCTCCAGGCCCAGCAGGTTGCCGGGATCGCGCAGAAATCCCCAGTGCAGCGAGCCGATGCCCCCTGAGCCGCCGGCAATGAAGCCGCCGATGGTGGCGCTGCGCGCGGTGCTGGGGACCAGCCGCAGGGCGCGACCGGCTTCGACGAGCTGGCGATCGAGATCGCCCATCAGGCATCCGGCTTCCACCTCGATGACGCCGCTGGTCGCATCGAGGCTGCGCAGCTGGTTGAGGCCGCTCAGATCGAGCACGACACCGCCGGCCAGGGGCACGCATTGGCCGTAGTTGCCGGTGCCACTGCCGCGGCAGGTCAGCGGCACCCCATGGCGGGCGCAGGCCCCGGCCACGGCCCGCACCTGCGCCACGCTGAAGACCCGTGCCACCAGCTGGGCCAGATGTCCCTGCAGCAGGGGCACCAACACCGGCGAGTAGTCGAAGAAATCGACTGAGAGCCGCCTGAGCTCAGAGGGCTTTTCGGGCCCGATCAGCTCGAGACCAGGCCGGTCGCTGCCGAGCTCGGTGCCAGAGCCTCTGAACTCGGCTTCGAGCTCGGCCCGCAGGGCTTCGAGCTCAACCCGCAGGGCGCTGATCTTGGCGGGGCTTGGAGCCTCAGGCAGGGGCACCGGATCCAACGCAGCAAGGAGTGCTCAGGTTGGCAGGTTCAAGGCCAGCTGGGCCAGCAGGGGTGAAGGGGCTTCGGCGGCCGGGGGCTGCAGCCAGGCGCCGCCCCGCATCACCCTTCGCTGGGGTGGCCGGGCCAGCAGCTCACCCCAGCTGCTCGCCCCCAGCACCACCAGATCGGCGGGGGCCCCTGGCCGCAGCACCCCATCCCAGGGCAGGCCCAGCACCCGGGCCGCTGACGTGGTGAAAGGGCTCAATCCTCCCCGCAGCCAAGGATCCAGATGGCTGGTGGTGAAGCAAAGGCGCAGCAGGTCGATGGGGTCGAGGTCGCCGCCGGGGAACCAGGGGTCTTGCACGTTGTCGCCTCCGACGGCCACCTCCACGCCGCAGCGCTGCAGGGGGCGAATGGGGGCCTGGGGCCGCTGCCAGGGGGTGTGGCCGCTGCGGCGTCCCAGCAGCCAGAGGTTGGTGCGGGGCATGGCCACCACCTTGAGCCCGGCGGTGGCCATGCGCTCGGCCAGTCGTTCGCAGGCGTCTGGAGGCAGCAGCCCCATGCTGCTGGCATGGCTGCAGGTGATCGGCACCGTGGACCGCAGCGCCAGGGCTTCGCGGGCGACCAGCGCCACGCCATGGCCGGGGGCATCGTTGCCCTCATCAACGTGCAGATCCACTGGGCAGCCATGACGCTCGGCCAGCTGCAGCAGGGCTCGCACCGCTGCACCATCGCTGCCGGAGCGGCCAAAAGGCGGTCCAAGCACGCCACCCAGCACCCCGCCCCAGCCGGCAACCTGGCGGGCAAGCTCCTCACCGGCTGGACTGAGCCAGTGCTGGATCGGCACCAGGGCCACCAGCTGCAGCGTCAGTCGATCTGACCAGCGTTGTCGCTGGCCCAGCAGCGCCTCCCAGCTCGCCTCGGCGGCGGGGCCGCCGGCACTGTCGATGTGGCTGCGGATCGCCCGCAGGCCATAGCTCCAGGCCTGCTGAAGGGCCTGTTCGGAGCGGAGCAGCACCAGCTCGGCGGTGCGCTCAGCGAATTCGAGCCGGTTGGCGGCTAGGGCCCCCTCCATTGTGCCGGCGCGGTTGGCAAAGGGCTGGTGGTTGCTTGGCCCCTGCTTGCTTGGCCCCTGGTTGAGGGCGGCCAGGCTTGTGGGCGCGCTGCTGAAAATCTTGTCAAGGTGGGCGTGGGGCTCCACCGGCGGGGTGATGGCCAAAGGCAACGCTCCGGCTTGGCCGGTCTCCCCGGTTGGCTCCAGGGGCTCGATGGCGACGATGGTGTCGCGGCCAGCAGGCCCGTTGGCCAACCGCAGGCGCACGGTGACAAGGCCTTCGGCATCGGCCGGGGGCATATCAAGATGGCCGGGGTCAATGAGGCAGCGGGGGACCCGCAGCGGCGGCAGCAGAGTGGTGGTTGCCGTGTTGCCGGTAGTCCTGGCGGCAGCAGTACTGGCAGAAGCAGTACTGGCAGAAGCAGTACTGGCGGCAGCAGTATTCGCTGTAGCCGTGAACGCCCCAGGTCTTGCTGAAGTCATCGCGGGCCTGAGTTGAGCACGACAAACTGACCTGCCACCCCCAACGTGCTGATGCCATAAAGGGGTACACGCCAATGGGGGAACACCTGCTGCCCGCCCACTTCGGTGTTGTAAAGGCTGATCAAGCCGAGGTTGAGCCGTTGGCTTTGCTGCCGCGCCAACTGGCCCAGCAGCGAACGCTGGTCGTGCACAAGCTGGTGGCAGTTGGAGATCACCAACTGGGTGAACAGGGCCAGCTGCTCGCCCCGACAGAGTTCGCGCGATGCCAGGGTGCTGAGCTGATCCCCGGCAAAGACTTCAAACTCGGAAGGCGTTGGGTTGGTGATCGCCAACCCAGCCAGCATCCCAGCGGCTGTTCCCCCGATCAAGAGGCTGCGCCGTAGGCCGATAATTCCCACGGCGGTGTGCCCCATGCAGGTGGCATTCACGATGCCATCAACTTGGTCGTTTGGTGCGGTTCACTGCAGATTTGCAGGGTTCAGATTCGCAATTCGAGGTCTGGAACTTTCCCCTGCAACTGCACCAGCGCTGGTTTGAGCGCCGAAATCAACGCGGTGATGGCCGGATGATCCGCCCATTCGTGGCGCACCACCAGCACATCGGCGGAGGTGTAGGGGATCGCAAAGTCGAGGGGTACAAGGTCGGGGCGCAGCAGGCCGGTGGTGCATGTGCTGAAGCGACGCACATGCTTGGGGGGTTCCCTCCGCAAGCTGGTCCATCTGGAGGGTGGGGAACCCATCAAGTGCTGATCCAGATGCTCTGCGCAACCCCGAGTGGCGGAAGATGAATGTGTGAAATGGGCAAATTCGCTCTCGGTGGCAATCTCGCCGGCACTCAAGCCGCGCTCATTCGCAAGGGCGTGGTTTCGATCAACTGCAAGGATTAGAGGCTCCTCATAGAGCACCAACCCGCAGAGAACTGGGTCATCGGGGGCCGGGGCTTCAGGGGCGGTCACCAGGGCTGCATCAATGACGTGGTTATGGAGCAGCAGTTGGGTTTGGCAGACGTTGAAACGGTGTGGTGCGGCTTGGTTGGCGACCCAACCCGGTGGCAGCGGCTCCAGCAGCAGCTCGCGTGTCCAGCAGGTGGCCTGAATCCGCAGGCCTGCCCCCAGCATGAACCGGTTGAGTTGGTGGATGTAGCGCAGATCCACCAGCAATCCATGCTCGTCGCCGCAGTAGCCACAGTTGTGCTCAGCCACTCGTAGCCCCAGGGCCTTGAAGATGTGGTGGCAGGTCGTGTTGTGGCGACTGACCTTGCTCTGCGTGACATTCAGGACTTGGCCGGCCTCCTGCTGATTCCCCAACCAAACAGGAAGATCCAAACAGTTGAGTTCTTCGATCGTCAACATGTCTTGATCATTCCGTTTCGCCCCCCCCC
>CAMDVN010000015.1 GCA_945877595.1 Cyanobium sp. NIES-981
TACCTGAGCTGTGATCCAGCCACCTTGGCCCGTGACCTGGGTCGACTGGTTGGCGCGGGCGGCTACGCCCTCGAATCGTTGCAGCCGCTCGATTTCTTTGCCAACACCAGCCATGTGGAAACGTTGGCGGTGCTCAGGCAGAGCCCCTGATCAGCTCAGGCTCAACTCCTGAGCTGAAGTTGGGGGTGCTTCTCGAGGGCGGCACGCACCTTGCCATGGGCCTGGTCGACCTCGGCATCGGTCAAGGTGCGTTTGGGATCGCGATAGCGAAGCCGATAGGTCTGGCTACTGAAGCCGCTCTCAAGCTGGTTGCCGCTGTAGCGGTCAATGAGCTCAACCTGCTCGAGCAACGGCCGGCCGGCCTTGCGCATCAACCCGAGCAGCTCGGCTGAGGGGGTGAGCTCTGGCACCACCACGGCCACATCCCGCATGGAGGCAGGCACGGTGGCATAGGGCTTCAAGGCGGGCTGCCAGCGATTGCTGCGGGTGGCCGCAGCTTCGATTGCGGCCATCTCGAGGGTGAAGAGGTAAGTGGCCTCAGGCAAATCCTGGGCTGCCGCCTGGCTGGGATGCAGCTGACCAAACCAGCCGGCGCTGCGCCCCTCGATCACCAGCTGGGCCCCCCGGCCTGGATGAAGCAAGGGGTGATCAACGAGGCGGCGATCCTCCACCGGCAGCCCCAGGGCACGGAGGGCCTGTTGCAAATGGCCGCGTGCCTGGTGGTAATCAGGAGGAGTTGGCTTGCCGGAACTACTCCACAGTTCGGCACGGCGATCACCACTGATGACCCCTGTGATTTGAATGGGGCTGGCATTGGGGTCGTTCTGGCTGAACACGGCTCCGATCTCAAAGCCCCAGAAACCGGTCTGACCGCTTTGCAGATTGCGGCGAGCGGCGGCAAGCAGCTCGCCGTGGAGGGCATCGCGAAGGTGGCCGTAATCGGCCAGTAGGGGGTTGGCCAGGGGACGTCGGCCCTGGCCCGCCGCCACCAGCGAGAAACTGCAGACCTCTTGAAGACCAGCCGCGCAGAGCGCCCGGCGCAGCCGCCGCTCCACTTGCTGGGCTGGGCTGAGCCCTCCGGGCTCGAGGGGGTCGGGGAGGTGGGCAGCAAACTGGTCGTAGCCCACCAGGCGTGCCACCTCCTCGATCAAGTCCACTTCACGGTGCAAATCCATGGCCCTGGCAGGGGGCACCTGAACCAGCCAGCCCTCGTCGGTGGGCTGCAGGGTGCAGCCGATCGCGCCGAGGGTCTGGGCAATGCGTTCATCGTCGAGGTCGGCAAAGGGCTCGCTTGGATCGGCGGGCTGCACAGGTCCCAGCAGGTTGTGGAGGGCATCGCGGCGCAGCGGCAGCGGGGGCTGGGGTTCGAGTGGCCGTTGGTGCAGCCAGCGGCCACTCACCTGCACGCCGCTGCCACCGAGCTCTTGGAGCAGGGCCACGGCCCGGTCGGCGGCGGCAAGGGTCACCTCCCGGGGCAACCCTTTTTCAAAGCGACTGCTGGCCTCGCTGCGCAGCCCCACGCTGCGGGCCGACTGCCGCACCGCCTGGGGTGCAAACACCGCGGCTTCCAACCAGATGGCTGTGGTGCCGTGGTGCACCGCCGTCTCCAAGCCACCGATCACCCCAGCCAGGGCAATCGGGCGGTCTGCGTAGGTGACCAGCAACGACTCGCTGCCCAGCTGGTGGCTCTCGCCATCCAAGCCTGTGAAGGTCTCGTTGGGGAGGCCTTGGCGCAAACCGATCGACCTGAGCTCGGTCTGGCCGCCGCTGATCGCCGCCAGCCTGTCGCGGTCATAGGCATGGAGGGGCTGGCCCAGCTCAAGCATCACCAGGTTGGTGATGTCCACCACATTGTTGATGGACCGCACGCCAGCCTTCTCCAATCTTCGGCGCAACCAGAGGGGGGAAGGGGCCACTTCGATCCCCTCCACGGCGGTGAGGCTGAACAGCCCACCCTGCTCAACGGCCGCCTGCACCTCGATGGGCAGGGGCAGGGAGCCTGCCTCAATTGGCGACGCCTCGGGGGCATGGGCTCGTCCTCCCACCAATGCCGCCACTTCCCTGGCAATGCCGAGCATCGAGAGCCCATCGGGGCGGTTGGCGGTGATCGCCAGCTCGAGCACGCAGTCATCGAGGCCAAAACTGGCCGCAACCGGGCTGCCCACTGGCGGAACCAGCTCGAGCAGGTCGTCCAAAATGGCGATGCCATCGGCTCGTTCGGAGTCGTCGCTGTGCTCGCCAAGCCCGAGCTCGCTGAGCGAGCAGATCATCCCGCTGCTGGCGATGCCACGCAGCTCGGCTGGCTTGATCGTGAGATTGACCGCTGGCAGCGTGGCGCCCACCAGCGCGACGGGAACGTGGATGCCGGCGCGTACGTTGGCGGCACCGCACACAATCTGAAGGGGTGATGCAGCACCCACGTCCACCTGGCAAACGCTGAGCTTGGTGGCGTCGGGATGGGGCTGGCGGTCTGTGACGAAGCCCACAACCACTCCGGCCACCTGGCTGGCCAGGTCGTCGATCTGTTCCACCTCAAACCCAGCCACCGAGAGGCGTTCCGCCAGGCTGGTTGGATCGAGCGCCTCCTGCGGTGCGATCACCAGCTCCTTTAGCCACTGGAGCGAGACGCGCATCGAAGCTGCACAACACAGCCTCGAATCTTAGGGAGTGATCCATGGCGGTCTCACCAACAGGTAGGGTTGACCGTTGTTATCTCGCTTCGCATCAGCGGCGCAACGTCCTTCCATGGCTAAGAACAAGGGCGTCCGGATCGTGATCACTCTTGAGTGCACCGAATGCCGGTCCAATCCCGCCAAGCGGTCCCCCGGTGTGTCCCGTTACACCACCGAGAAGAACCGCCGCAACACAACCGAACGGCTTGAACTGAAAAAGTTCTGTCGCCACTGCAACTCCGCGACGGTCCACAAGGAGATCAAGTGACCTTGAGCTCAGGTCTGGTCTTCCGCTAGAGCTGAGCTGTCGCCGAATCTGCACCGACATCCCTTTTCTGATTCTTCTGCCGTTCTATGTCCAGCTCATTTTTTAAAAAGCGCCTCTCCCCGATCAAGCCGGGTGATCCGATCGACTACAAAGATGTCGATCTGCTCAAGAAGTTCATTACAGAGCGTGGCAAGATCCTGCCCCGCCGTCTCACTGGGCTCACGGCCAAGCAGCAGCGCGATCTCACCAACGCTGTGAAGCGTGCCCGGATCGTGGCGATGTTGCCCTTTGTGAACCCCGAAGGCTGAGTCAGACCCTGGCAGTCGATTTCCACGCCGGCGATTTGGTGGGTCACAGCGATGGGACCGAGCATTGGCTCGGCGTCGTTGTGGCCCAGGATCCCAAGCGGGTCACGGTGAGCCTGGGGTTCCAAGATCGACTTCGCAAGCTGCCGTCTCGGCAACTCAGCCTGATCAGGCGGGGTGATCAGTTTGGTCCAGTGGCTGATCGCCTCCAATCCCCCCCTTGGACCCTCAACCCCGATGGGCTGAGGGCAGACCAGCCCCGGGCCCGCGATGTGGGAGCTGCCTGGCTTTTGCTGCAGAGTTCCGGAGAGAGTCTTTCGCTTCGGGATTGGTTCGAACTCATTTATGGCAGTCCCAGCGCCAGTGAAGCGGCCGCAGGTTGGCTCTGGTTGCACAGTGATCAGTTGTGGTTTTCGGGGGCCGATCTGGCAATCCGGGCCAGGCCCCTCCAGGATTTGGTACGACTGCGTCGCTTGCGTCACCGCGCCGAACGCAGTCGGCAAGCCCAAGAGCACTGGCATGGCCTGCTACGCCGGCGGGAGCCACTTCGCGCCGCCGAGCTGGATCCTGAGCAGGCCCACCAACTGGCCCAGCTGATCAGCTGGGCCAGCGGCAACCAGGCTGAGCCCCTGGCCCCAGCGCTGCTTCAGGCCTTGCGTCAGGCCCAATGCAGCCCCGAACCTGGGGCGATTCGCCATCTGCTCGTGGATCTGGGGCAATGGGACCCCCACGTCCTGCCCTCGCTGCAGACCAGCGTCTGGGCCCACGGATTTAGTGCTGAGCTCGAGGACGAGGCCCAACGGCTGATATCCACCGCTGATCAGGCCAGGCCTGGGGACAGCACACGGGTCGATCGTTGCGGGTTGCATTGCGTCACCATCGACGATGACGACACCCAGGACCTGGATGACGCCATAGGTCTGGAGCATCGCAGCGATGGATCCCCCCGGATCTGGATTCATGTGGCTGATCCGGGACGCCTGATCGCGGCTGGTGATCCCTTGGATCTGGAGGCCCAGCGTCGCGGCAGCAGCCTCTACTTGGCGCGCGGCATTTTGCCGATGTTTCCTTTGGCGCTCTCCTGTGGCCCCCTCAGTCTGCGGGCCGGGCAGCGCTGCGCGGCCTGGAGCCTCTGGGTGGAGCTCGAGGCCGATGGCGGGATTGCGGCCTATGGACTCGAGCGCACCTGGATCAAGCCCACCTATCGGCTGAGCTATGCCGATGCCGATGATCTGATTGATTTGGCCCCACCCCAGGAGGCCGATCTGGCTGCGCTGCACAAGCTGCTCCTGCGCCGTCGTGAGTGGCGCGAGCGGCATGGCGCCTTGAACCTCGATCAGCCTGAGGGGCGGGTGCGCAGTGACGGGCAGAGCAGCTGGCTCGAGGTCACCGAGCCCGGTCCGGCCCGGCAAATGGTTGCGGAGGCGATGATCCTGGCTGGGGCTGTGGTGGGCTACCACGGGCAGAACCTGGGTCTTGCCCTGCCCTACCGCAGCCAGCTGCCAGGCAACCTTCCCGCCGCCGCAGAGCTCCAGGCGCTACCGGCCGGGCCGGTGCGCCATGCCGCCTTCAAGCAGGGCCTGAGCCGTGGCATCACCTCGGCGAGCCCGGCTGTTCACTTCAGCCTGGGGCTGCCGGCCTACGTGCAAGCCACCAGTCCAATCCGTCGCTACAGCGATCTGATTGTGCAGCGGCAGCTGGAAGCGCTCAACCAAGGCCGCGACCCCTTAGCGGCCGAAGCCATCCAAGCCTTGATCAGCGCGATCGATGGACCCGTGCGCCAGGGTATCCAGATCAGCCGGGACGACCAACGCCACTGGCGCCAGGTCTGGTTTGCATCCCACCACGACGGCCAGTGGCCGGCCCAGTTTTTGCGTTGGCTGCGGGCCAGTGACCAGCTCGGCCTGGTCTGGGTGGAATCCCTAGCCATGGAGTTGGCGGCGCACTGCCCCGCCAGCTGTGGCCCCGGCGATGCGCTGCTGCTCAAGGTGCAGCAGGTCGACCCCCTGCGCGACAGCCTGCAGTTGCGGGCCCACCGCTAGGCAGTTCAGGCCAGCCGGCTCACCCGCAACCAGGGCCCCCAGGGGTTGGCGCAGCCGATCAGCGCCACCTGGCCAGGCCGGCACTCGGCCAGATGCCGATGCAAGGCCGGCTCCAGGGTGATCAGCGGCCAGCAGGCTCCGGCTCCGGCCAGTTCATAGCCCCCCTGGCCATCGCGGCGCAGTAGCCCCTCAAACAGCTGCTCGTGGGGTTGGCCCGGGGCCTGGTGGGGATCGAGGCTGGCCGGCTGATCAGCCAGCGAGCCAGCTGGGTCGATGGACCCAGGTTCCTGAAGTGCCCTCAGCTGCCGCTGCTGCCATTGAGGGTGGTGCCAGGGCGTATCCCAGAGGGGGAACGGCCCGGCCGGTGCCGTTGGCTCCTGGATCAGGGCCCGCTGCAACGCCTCGACCGGGAGCTCGGCCGGCCGGCAGCCCCGTTGCAGGCAGAGGGCGGCAGCCAGACCGGCTGCCTGGCCGAGGTTGATCACCAGCGGTTGCAGTCGGGTGGCGCCATTGGCCATGTGGCTCACACTGATGCACTTGTCGGCGGCCAGCAGGTTCCCGGTGCTTTGACTCACCAGGGCGCCATAGGGAATGCAAAACGGGGTACCGCTCCAGCGTCCCCCCCAGCGACAGCTCTTGGGCGCCAGGGGCCAGTCGCCGCCTGGATAGTGATGGTCATTGGCATAGTTGCCCACGGCGATGGCCGTGCAACGGCCGTCCGGGGCCATGGGCAAAGGCGCCCTGGTGGCGCCACCGCTGCCACTGTCGCCACCGTTGCCACTGCCCTGGGGCAGCAGATCGGTCTCCACAACGGTGACGAGCCCCAGCAAGCGGCGACCTTCGCGCCAGTAGGGCATCAGGGCCAAGGGTGAAGCCCCCAGCAGAGCGTCCCCCTGCCCAGGTGTCGGAAACACCTGGGCAGGGGTCAAGGCGCCCGCGCTCGCCTCCTCCAGAGCCCGGGCAAAGGCCAGGCTGTGCTCCTGCATCGACGCAGCCAGGATCTCCAGTTGGCTTGCCTGTTGCTGGGCAGAGCCAACCAACAGCGTGTCGAGGCCCTGGTGCCAGTCATTGCCATGCAATGGCCAATTGAGCATCACCAGATCCCCTGGCAATCGCCCGTAGCTGAGGGTGCGCTCCAGGCCGAAACGATCCGTTGCACCGGTAAATGGGGCCGGCAGCGGACCTGTGGATCTGGTGAGGCCGGCCGGCCCAGGGGCCTTGAACCGTTCGGGTTGCAGTTGGGCCATGGCCACCCAGGTGGGTGACTGCACTGGCTGCCGTTGAAAAAAGGGGTCGCTTTGCAGTTGGGCGGCAGTGGGCGCGCTGGGCTCCTTCCACTGCTCCTGGCTCTCCCAGCCGAGCCGAAAATCCCCTCCCCCAAGCCCCAGCAGATCGCCAAGGTCACTGCCGTCAATCACGAGATCGGGCAGCAGGCGCCAGCGCTGGTCGAGCGAGGTCTCCACGGTGACGGCGGTGATCAAAGCCCCATCCCGCTCCACCGCCAGCAGGCGACAGTTGGGCAGCCAGCGAAGCCGTGGCTCGCCCTGCACCCACTGCCTCAGCACCGCCTCGGCGGTGGCTGGCCTGAATCCAAAGCAGCTCACCCAGTTGTGATCGAGCCCGGTGGGCTCAGCCTTGGCCAAGGCGCGCAGCAGGGCTCCCCAGAGCCCCGTTTGCCATGGACTGAGTTCGTTGCCATCAGGAGCGCAGACCCCTGTGGCGCTCACCATTCCCCCCAGCCAGGGGCCTGGCGTGAGCAGCAGGGTCTCAACGCCGCTGCGGGCTGCTTGCAAGGCCGCAGCGGTGCCCCCGCTCCCCCCACCCCAGACCAGCAACGGCAGTTGCCCATGGTTGGGGGTTGCCATGGCGCTGGTCTGCATTGAGGTGCTGCTATGCATGGCGGGAATGCCGAAGGCCGATCTGCAAACGACGGTCCTTGCTGAACCGTTGGAAACACCAGCAGGAGCCTGGGTAAGATCCCGCTGCATGTCTTACACCCTCACCACCCCGCTCTATTACGTCAACGACCGGGCCCACCTCGGCAGTGCCTACACCACCCTGGCCTGCGATGCCGTGGCCCGCTATCGGCGGCTCATCGGTGAATCCGTGCGGTTCATCACCGGCTGTGATGAGCATGGCCAGAAGATTCAACGGACGGCAGAAGCGGCCGGGGTTACGCCCCAGGCCCATTGCGACGCCGTCAGTGAGGGCTATCGACAGCTGTGGGCCCGCTGGCAGATCACCAACGACCGCTTCATCCGCACCACTGACCCTCGCCATCGCTCCATCGTTGAGCAATTTTTCGCCAGGGTGGAGGCCCAGGGCGATGTGGTCGAAGGCCGTCAGCAAGGCTGGTATTGCGTTGCCTGCGAGGAATTCAAAGACGATCCCGCCGATGCCGAAGCGCCCAGCTGCTCGGTGCACCAGAAGCCCTTGGAATGGCGGGATGAGTGCAATCTCTTTTTCCGCCTCTCCCGCTACCAGGGCGAGATTGAAGCCCTGATTCGTCGGCCGGGATTCATTACGCCCGCCAGTCGCCGCCGCGAAGTCGAGAATTTTGTCGCCCAAGGTCTGCGCGATTTCTCGATCTCCAGGGTGGAGCTTCCCTGGGGAATCCCGGTGCCGGGCCACGACGGCCATACGTTCTATGTGTGGTTTGACGCCCTGCTGGGCTACCTCACCGCCCTGCTGGAGGCCGATGACCCTGCAGACCTCAACCTTGTGACCCAGCGGGGCTGGCCGGCCCAGTTGCATGTGATCGGCAAGGACATTCTTCGCTTTCATGCGGTCTACTGGCCGGCGATGTTGCTCTCGGCAGGTCTCCCCCTGCCAGACAAGGTGTTTGGTCATGGCTTCTTGACCCGGGAGGGCCAGAAGATGGGCAAATCCCTTGGCAACGTGCTTGATCCCGAGATGTTGCTGGAGCGCTGTGGCAGCGATGCGGTGCGCTGGTACCTTTTGCGCGACATCCCCTTCGGCGACGACGGCGACTTTCAACAGCAGCGGTTCCTTGATCTGGTCAACAACGATCTGGCCAACACGATCGGAAACCTGCTCAACCGCACCTCCTCCATGGCCCGTCGCTGGTTTGAAGGCGGCGTGCCACCTGCCGGAGGAGCCGTTGAGCCCACGCATCCGCTGGCCCTGATCGCCGCAGCGTGCCGAGACCGCTACCGCCCAGCCATGGAGCAGCTCGATTTTCGGACTGCTGCTGAAGCCACCTTGGAGCTCGCCATCGCAGCCAACGGCTATCTCAATGAGCAGGCTCCCTGGAGTCGCATGAAGCAGGACGGCAACCGCGAACAGGTGGCTGCTGATCTCTATGCCGTGCTGGAGGCCACCCGCTGGGTGGCGCTGCTGTTGGCCCCAATCGTTCCTGATCTCAGTGGGCGCATGTTGGTGCAGCTGGCCCAGGACCCATCCTGGCCGTGGTGGGACGCACTGGTTTGGGGACGGCTTGAACCCGAATCACCGCTGCCTGAGCCGTCGCCTGTGATGGCCCGACTCGAGCTAGAGGAGCCCCTGTGAGCAAGACGTTCTTTGTGCGCAAGGAGGTCTTTTGCACGCGCCGTTCGCCCCGCTGGCTGTTGCTGGTCGGATTGTTGGGGCTTTCGATCGGCGGTTGTGGGGCCAGAGCACCGGAAGCACCGACCACCCGCGTCACCCCCTTCGTGTTTCGCTCGCTGAACCTGCGCCAGCAGGATCCCCAGGGACGCACTGCTTGGGCTGTCACCAGTCCGGAAGCTCGTTATGACCTGTCCAGACGGGTTGCCCAGGCCCAGGATCTACGGGGCACGATCTACGCCCTTGGCCAGCCCCGCTACACCGTGCAGGCCAGCCATGGCACCTTGCTCAACGACGGCCAGGTCATCCAGCTCGAGGGCAAGGCCCAGATCCGCCGACTCGGCCCTGACCCCGTGACCATCCAGGCCACTCGGATGCGCTGGTACCCCCGTCTCCAACGGATTGAGCTGGATCGCAATGCTGAGGCGATCGATGGAAACTTGCGCCTGTTGGCCACTCGGGCCCGTTTCCTGATCGATCGCGACACCCTGGAACTCCGGGGCAAGCCGGAGCTTCGCCGCCTGGGTAGCGGTGCCGCTGATTCGCCAGTGCGGGTGTTGCTGCAGCAGGCTGACTGGATGCCCACGAGCGGGGCCCTTGAGGCAAAGGGAGCGATCAAGGTGGTTCGCACCCTGCCGTCGCGCCAAATCCAAACCCTGACGGCCTCTGGCCTTCGAGGCAATACCCAGGAGCGCACGCTGCTATTTCAGGCGCCGGTGGTCTTGGATGATCCCTCCCAGAAAGCCTGGCTCAGGGGCCAGGCCATCAGCATCAACCTCACGACCAACACCCTGCATTCAGCAACACCCTTCAGGGCGGCGTTCCAACAACTCCGCATCAAAGGGCAGTCCCTGCAGGTTGATCTCAACACGGCGACCGCCACGATTGGCTCGGGCTGCGAGGTGGACCAAGCCGACGGGAGCCTTCGAGCATCACGTTGCCTTTGGAATTGGCAGCGCCAGTCGCTTGCGGCCAGCGGCGGAGTTGAACTGCGACGCACGGCCAACCGCCAGGTGACCCGCGCCAGTCAAATGGAGGGTCGACTCGGGCCCTCTGGACGCCTTGAGTTCCGTAGCCCCGGCTCAAGGGTTACATCACGGCTGCAGTTGCCGGGTCCAAAGCCAGGGGCTGCTGCGCAGAAGCCGACCATTCGTCTTTGAGCTTCAGGGCCCAGCCTTTGACCCAGGCTTGGTCACTGGTGCTAAAGCAACGGGCCGACCAGCCTCCCAGCACCAGCAGACCATTGCTGCCGATCGGCTGCACCAACACGCTGGGCAGATCGGCGAGGAGTGGCTCGAATTCGGCTCGGCCGGGATAGTGGCGCAGGTCAACCAAATGAATGGCGGCCTGCTTGACCAGGCACCGCTCACAGATCGATCCCGCAGAAAATGCTGACGGGGCGGGTTCCTGCTCTGGCAGCAGGCCGCGCTGCAAGACCATCTCACCCTTCCAGAGGACCGCCACCACAGCCGCCGGTGTGGCAGTCAGCAGCATCTGTGATCCCCAGGCCAGTTCACGCCGCAGCGACTCCTGCAGCGTGCTGGCCAGCACAAGCCCCTGGCGGCCCTGGAGGTTGGCCCGTTGGGGCGCCTCGGGCACCACCTGAGTCCAGAGCAGCCCCACCAGCATCAGACCAACAGCCAACAAACTGCCCAGCACCGAGGTGCGTTGCAGGGCCTGATCAGCTGCGGGCGACGCCAGTTGATTGCCGACCACGGTGACCAGGCCAAGGGCGCCGGCGGCCACCGTGATGCGCGCCGAGAGAGGAGTGGCCATCGCCTTGGGTCGTTATCGCCAATGTCCAGGATGCCGGATCGAGCTTTTGTTGCTGGAATAGGCCAGTGATCCTTAAACCATGGATGCCCCCGAAGCGTTTGCAGCCATCTGCCTGGCAGCCGTTGGCTGTGACGGTCAGCTCGGCCGCGAGGAAGCCCAGGCCCTGAGAACCCAACTTGAGTTTCGCAGCCCCTTTCGCGACCTTGGGGAGCAGGCCATGGGGGATCTTTTTGATGGACTGCTGGAGATCCTGCGTACTGATGGCTGGTCAGCCCTGGTAACGGGTGCGATCCCTGCCCTTCAACCCCATCAGCGTGAAACAGCCCTGGCCTTGGCAGCCCAGCTGGTGCGCGCCGATCGCATCGTGCAGCCTGAGGAAACCGCCTTCCTCCAGGCCCTGGCCAGCCAACTCACCCTGCCCGAGGGCCGGGCCGATCAGATCCTTGAGGTGATTGCGGTGTTGCACCGCGATGCCCTTGCCTAAATTGACACGCCCAGCAGGGCAGACAGGTCGGCCAGCAAACGGCAAACTGGATGCACTTGGCCTTGTGGTCTTGCGCGTTTCAGCTCTTCGCTTCCATGCCAGGCGCTTCCATGCCTGGCACTCCCATGCCCGGCACTCCCTTGATGCCGCGCTTGCTGTCGCGCTTGGTGGCTTCATCCTCATGGTCGTGCTGTTGTTACCAGTGGCTCCCGTGCACGCCACGAGTGCCGCCGGCCTCCCCAGTGAACCGCCGACCAACCACGTGCTCGACGGTGCCGATCTGCTCAGCCGTGCTGCCGTGGCCGATGTGGCCCGCGGGCTTGAGCAGTTTTCACCCCAGCAGGTGCAGGCCAGCTGGGTCAGCGTGGATCGTCTCGACTATGGCCTTGGCTTGACCCAGCTGGGTGAGCAGCTTCTCGAACGCTGGAGCGGCGGCACTGATCAGAACCAGCTGCTGTTTCTGATTGACGGTCAGACCAGTGCCACCGCCATCGTGGCCTCGGCACCGTTGCAGCAACAGCTTGGAGCCGACCTGCTCAAAAGCACGGCTCGCACCACCATGGCCCAGCCTTTGCGTGAGGGCGCTCGCTATCGCCAGGCCAGCCTGGATGCGATGAACCGGATTGCCGTGGTGCTGGCCGGCGGAGCAGATCCCGGCCCGCCTGAGATCAACGCGGTGACTGTGCTTCCAACGCACATCCCCAGCCGTGAGGAAACGGAATCCAGCAATGCCTTTACCTGGGTGATTGTGCTGTTGGTGGTGGGCACCCTGGTGCCGATGCTCACGTGGTGGGTCTTCTCACGCTGAACCATGGCTTTCAACAATTGGATCGGCACGTTTGGCCGTGCCCAAGACGTCGACGTGAGCAATCAGCTCGAGCGGGGCTATGAAGCTGCACTGCTGATCCAAAGCATTGAACTGGAGCACTACAAGGACCGCCCCGTGCGGCCCGAACTCGATCTGCGTTTGCCGAAGGCCACCCAGGCCCAGTTGATGCGCCGCTTCAAGGCTGCGCTTCAGGTCTGCCGTGATGTGATTGCAGAGCTCGAAGCCCACCGATCCGAGCTCTCGGGCCAAGAATCCAGGCAGCTGCAGCTGGTTGAGGATGTGGTGTCCCGCTACACCTCACGAAAGCCCTTGCCGGCCATCAGCCGCTCGCCTGAGGTCTTGCCACGGAGCTTGATCGGTGTTGTGGATCAGGTGCGGCGTCAGCTCGATCCTGAAGCTGAGGCGTCGATGGTCGCCGGGTTTCGGCGCCGCCGCGATTCCACCCTCGTCTCCCTGCGGGTGTTGTTGTTGTTGATCCTCGTTCCTGTGTTGGTGCAGCAGGCCAGCCGGTCGTTGGTGGTCTCTCCCCTGGTTGATCGCTATGCGCCCACCAGTGCATTCCTCAGCTATCCCAAGCCGAAGCTCGAGGAGCGGGCGGTTGAAAAGTTACGGGTCTTTCAGGCCGAAATCGAATTTGACGCCCTCTTGAAGGGGGATCCAATTCCCGATCGCGAAGAATTGCAGAAGCAGTTGGCTTCCCGTGCCCAGATCCTCAAGGAGGAGGCCGATCAGGAGAGCACTGAGGAGATCAAGAATGTGATCTCCGATCTCTTCGCACTGCTTGGTTTCGTCCTGGTGTGCGTGACTTGCAGTCGTGATCTTCAGGTGCTGCGTGGATTCATTGACGAGCTGGTCTATGGGCTCAGTGACAGCGCCAAAGCCTTTGCCATCATTCTGTTCACTGACATCTTTGTTGGATTCCACAGCCCAGAGGGTTGGACCGTTCTTCTCGATGGAGTTGCCCATCACCTGGGGGTGCCAGCCCGGGAGAATTTCATCATGCTGTTCATTGCCACGTTCCCTGTGGTGCTGGCGACCATTTTCAAGTACTGGATCTTCCGCTATCTGAACCGGGTTTCGCCGTCGTCGGTGGCCACCCTTCGAAACATGAACGGTGGTGGCTGACCCCCAGCGCTGCGTGCTGGTGAGTGGACCGGCGCGCAGCGGCAAAAGCGCTTGGGCCGAGACCTTGGCCGCAGCTTCGGGCCGTGCGGTGCACTACCTCGCCACAGGCCCCCATCGTCCAGACGACGAGGCTTGGCAAGAGCGGCTCCGCCGCCACCGTGAGCGCCGGCCGGCCAGTTGGGGATGCCAGGAGGTTGGCTTGCAGCTGGCTCCCGCCCTCAGCGCCTGCCCAGCGGGGCACCTGGCACTGGTTGATTCCTTGGGTACCTGGGTTGCCGCTGGTTTGCACCTCGATCAACCGGCCTGGCAAACCGCCTCTGACCAGTTGCTGGAGGCTCTGCAAGCCACCCCAGCCCGGGTGGTGTTGGTGGCTGAGGAGACCGGCTGGGGGGTGGTCCCTGCCACCGCAGTGGGCGGCCTATTTCGCGATCGACAGGGTCTGCTCCTGCAAGCGGTGATGCGCCTGTGTGATGGAGCCTGGCTGGTGCTGCACGGTCGGGCGATCAATCTCCTCGAGTTCAGCGTGCCGGTGCCTAGTACGGGGGCCTGGTGATGCCCCGTGTGGTGCTCTTCCAGCCGCAGATTCCGCCCAACACCGGCAATGTGGCCCGCACCTGCGCCGCGACAGCCACGGCGCTGCATCTGATCGAACCCTTGGGCTTTTCGCTTGACGACCGCCAGCTCAAGCGCGCTGGCTTGGACTACTGGCCCCTGGTCGATTTGGCGACCCATGCCAGCTGGAGTTGCTTCGATCAGCACCGCCGGCGGCAGGGTGGTCGTTTGATTGCCTTCAGTAGCCATGCGAGCCAGTTCTACACGGATTTTGACTACCAGCCCGACGACTGGCTTCTCTTTGGGCGTGAGACCGATGGCCTTCCGGTCGATCCCCTTCAGGCGTCCAATGCAAGACTCGTGATTCCAATGCGCCAGGCTGCCCGCCGTCAGCCCGGTGGCGTACGGTCCCTCAACCTGGCGTCCTCGGTGGCCGTCGTTTTGTTTGAGGCTCTGCGTCAGCTCGATGGTCTTGAGTAGGCAAATCCCCCACCAGCACATGAGTCTCGCCCGGTTAAGCAGCCCTGATGTGATCTGGGTTGCTTGAACATTCAGGTTCAATGGGTTACTGTCTGGCCGACCTACGGTTGTTGGCTTCTCCAGAGGATTTGTTCAATGAGTTGTGGTGCATGAAGCCTTTGCATTGGTTCAGTCCTGTTTTGTTGCTGGTTCCAGTAGCCGTCCCTGTCGTGGTGACGGCCATGGGTCAGCCCCAGTGGGACCGCAGTGAGACCAACCAGTTGCAGGCTTCGTTGCCCGCGCCGAGCACCGATCGGGTTTGGGTTCGGGTTCGCCAGCCAGCTGGCTTGCCGGCACTCGCACAACTGCTGAATCTTCCCCAGGCCAAGCTGGCCAGCCTCAACGACGTCCAGGCTGACCATGACTTCGATCAGGGTGATTGGTTGGTCCTGCCAGCTCAGAAGGTCCGACTCGCCAAACTGTTGCCTGAGATCGACAGCTCAGACCTGCGTCGCTCCCCCCCCCTGCACCAGCTCCCCCCGATGGAGCCCAATGGCGTCGTGAGGTTGGGTGACAGCCTTCGCAGGATCGCGTTGCGCTACGGCGTTACCCTGCAAGAGCTCGTCAAGCTCAATCCCGGCCTTGAAACAGCCCGCCTGGTGGTGGGAACTCCCATCCGCTTGGCGAACTCTGCACCTGCACGACAGCGGCTGCTGCTGGGGCTCAGGCCCACGGGTAGTGGTGGCTTGAGCTGGCCAGACTTGCCGGATTTCGGCCAAGACGACTCCCAGCAGGATCAGAATCTCTCCCAAGAGGGCTGGATTTGGCCCTCCAAGGGCATGTTCAGCTCTGGGTATGGCTGGCGCTGGGGGCGAATGCACAAAGGCATCGACATCGCCAACAATGTGGGCACCAGTGTGGTGGCCGCCAAGGCAGGTCGAGTTAGCGCTTCGGGCTGGCACGATGGGGGTTATGGATACAGGGTGGTGATTAGCCACGATGATGGCAGTCACTCGCTTTACGCCCACAACAGCCGACTTCTGGTCAAAGAGGGCCAGGAGGTGGAGCAAGGCCAGCCGATCGCGGCCATGGGCAGTACGGGTCGAAGTACGGGGCCCCATCTCCATTTCGAGATCCACCCCCCCGGTCGAGGGGCGGCCAATCCCCTTCAGTTTCTGCCTCAGCGGGCCTGATCACCCAAAACCCAAAGCCCCGATCGTCTAAGATCAAATCACCCGGCTCGGTAGCTCAGCTGGTTAGAGCGTGGGATTCATAACCCCAAGGTCGGGAGTTCAAGTCTCCCCCGAGCCATAGTCTTTCCTCAAGCCCTGCTCCGGCGGGGTTTTTTATTACCTGAGACTGTGATGTTCGATGGTGAAACGCCCCCATCTCGCTTAGTGATCTTGATTTGAGGAACGTTGTTAAATAAGCGCCCATACGTCAAACCGAAGGCTCCGAGGCCAGCCCATCTCTGGTCGCAAGCCAATGACCAGCAGGTTGCAGCGCCCATGGCGTAGGTCACCGGCGCGGGGCCCTTACCGTGATCAATCTGTCGACGCAACGCGTTCACTGCTAAGGGGTGTCAGCTGAGCCTTCGGGTGGTATCGGTATGGATGGAGTTTGAGCTCAGGGGAGGAAGGTGACACACCGACCCTGACGAGCTCCTACCCCTTGTTCAGCTCAACATGGTGGGATTACACGCCCCGATGACGTCAATGGCCAGATGAACAGCCATCAGCTTGATCTTCCTACGTTCGTCTGTTAGTAACCGTGGTGGTAGTGACTGGGAAGGCTGAGGGGGGTGTGCAGCGCTTGCTCATTGCTGGAAACCCAACTCAGGGTCGACACATCACCCCAGAAGTTAGCCATGGCTACTTTCCACAACGATCGAGTCCAGGCCAGATTGGCTTCACATCGTAGCCATTCAATTTGACTGGACCAGATGCTAAAATTAAACTCAACAAAACCATCTCAGTCCCTATTCAATGAAGTTCCTTAAGGCGGCAGTCGCCATGGCCTTGATGATAGCCTTGACAAGTTGTAAGGGTTCAGAATCTAACTCACCCGAACCGGCACCTCCAACGGCCGAGACTATCTCAATGGAAACTGCCTGCACGGAGATAAAGCCACTCCTGAGTCAAATTAATGAGACTATGGATACGGCGGCGAAGAATAATGCTGAACCAGATGACCCGGCCGTTTTAGAAGAATTTCAGTCCATTGCAGATAAAATTGGTGGCATTGGTGAGCGAATTGAGACGGAAGAAGGAGCGGCTCTAGCGCAGGAAATCGCCAATTCCTATACACAAATGTTCGAGGGATTTTCAAAGCGTGAACCACCCTCTGATAGTACGGTAAAAACGATTTCTCAAGCGGTGGACAACTTTGTTCTTGCATGCGATGGCCCTCCCAGTGAGAATTGAGTTCTCGATGCATTGTAAAGTCAGGGACATGATTCTCCTCCCCTGGGGTAAGCAATGGCCTGGGTCATCCAGCTCCTCCCTGGGCGTGTTTTAAAAAAGAGCACGACAGTGCCTCTTAAGTGGTGCAATGCAAGAGCTCCTGTAGCCCTTTCAGGAGGGTGAACAGGAGCAGTTATGGGTAGCTGCCACGAGGCTGATTGCAGAGCTCGGTTCATCCGCCACGAATCCGGATCGCTGAATGTCGAACTCAATGATCCATGAGTATGCAGATCGAGAGAGGCGCCGGTGCGGTGACCGAATGGCTACTCGCCAGCTGAACAAGGGCTGAGTCGTAGGGAACGTTGCCGACCACGCTGCTGCGCCGCTGGTCGGTAGGTTGTTGCGGCGGCCGGCACCGAACAGCGGCAGGTGCTGGGGGAAGACCTGTCAGAAACAGTCGCAAGGGGACAGAGTTACGACCAGAGTCCAGCATTTGCAACGGATCTGCCAGGATAGCGCTGTGCTTCATAACCCCAAGCTCGGGAGTTCAAATCTGCCCTGAGCCATAGGTTTTTCTCCGGCTCTGCTCCAGCGAGGTTTTTTTATGTCTGGACTGGGAACTAGGCCCATCGAATCAGCGCCTTGCTAAGAGGAGACAGTTTCTGAGCTCGTCAACGGCCATCAGCGTCTCGACCCCAGCTCCTTCAACCAGATCAGCTTGGCGTTTTGCCAGGTGATTTTTCATTGCTTCTGCACTCGAACCATGACGACCAACTTGACCCTCCCATCGATTGCTGGCAATGAAGCCGAAATCCTTGCACTTGTTCAGCAAAAAAATTCTGTTTTCTCAAAGCACACCAACCTAAAGCTGGAGGATTTTCAGTCAGCCTTTGCCTGTGCTCTCCATATGCATCAGCCCACAATTCCGGCGGGGTTGAATGGAGAACTTGTCTCCCATTTGCAATACATGCTGGAGCATAGCAACGAGGGCGACAATCACAATGCTGAGCCCTTTGCTCACTGCTACAAGCGGCTTGCTGAGATTATCCCCCAATTGATTCGAGAAGGATGCAATCCTCGGATTATGCTGGATTACTCGGGAAACTTGCTCTGGGGCTTTGAGCAAATGGGCCGCCACGACATCATCGAGGCACTGAAATGTCTCACGTGCGATCCCGTTGTTCAACCGCATGTGGAATGGCTCGGAACATTTTGGAGCCATGCCGTTGCTCCCTCCACCCCGATCCCAGATCTGAAACTACAGATCTTGGCATGGCAACACCAATTTGCTGCCATGTTTGGCCGAGAGGCGCTGCGACGCGTCAAGGGCTTCTCGCCTCCAGAAATGCACCTTCCCAACCATCCCGACACGCTCTTTGAAATGGTCAAAGCCCTCAGAGACTGTGGCTACCGGTGGTTGCTGGTTCAGGAACACAGCGTTGAGAACCTCGATGGCACAAGCCTGGGTCATGGGCAGAAATATACCCCCAACCAATTGGTCGCACGCAACTCCAAGGGGGAAACAGCCACCATCCTGGCTCTGATCAAGACCCAGGGCTCAGATACTAAACTTGTCGGACAGATGCAGCCCTATTACGAGGCTTTAGGTCTGGGACGACAATCGCTCGGCGAGAGAACGATTCCATCCTTGGTCTCCCAAATTGCGGATGGCGAAAATGGTGGGGTCATGATGAATGAGTTTCCACAAGCCTTTATTCAGGCCCATCACAGGATTGCTTCCCAGGCTGGTCTGCAGAGCACAGTTGCGATCAACGGCACAGAGTACTTGGAGTTACTGGAGGCTGCCGGTGTTGAAGAGTCACACTATCCGAAGATTCAGGCCATTCAGCAACATAAGGTTTGGCATCATTCGACCCGTCCAACGACCCCGGAATCGATCGAAGCCACCATCGTCGACCTCAAGGCGACAGACCCATCGTTCACCATGGCCGGTGCCTCATGGACCAACAACCTCAGTTGGGTGGAGGGCTACGACAACGTGCTGGAACCGATGGCTCGCCTCAGCGCTCAGTTTCACCAAGTCTTTGATCCCTTGGTCGCCATGGATCCTGCTGTGACCCAAACACGTCACTACCAAGAGGCGTTGCTCCACGTGTTGCTGCTGGAAACCAGTTGTTTCCGCTATTGGGGTCAGGGCACCTGGACTGACTACGCCACTGAGATCCACCGGCGTGGTGAAGCGTTGATTGAGCAGGTAACGGGCAAATTGGCGGCACTAGCTCAATGATGCTTACGCATTAACCCATTGATTTTGATGCAGCTGATGTGCTCCTCGTGTGATGCTGCGAGCTTTGCTGATGAGATCTTGTTTAGCCTTTTCAAGGTGTTTATACCACATTGGCAATGGCCAAGATCTCACGCTTTCCAGCTCGTCTTCGCAACATTGCACTGGTAGGTGCGGCAGTCACCCTCTCACAGGTGACACTCTTCAGTGGTGGCGCTCAAGCGCTAACTGTCGATAAGATGATCTTCTTCTCGACCGATGTATCAGGCAGTATCGATAGCGGCGAGTATGATACTCAGCGCCTCGGATGGGCCAATGCGTTCTTAACGCCTTCGATTAAATCCTCAATCGTTGCTGCCCCCAATGGAATCGCTGTCGCCGTGGGTCAGTGGGATACTGTCGCTCGTTCACCTTTGTCTATCGATTGGACGCATCTGACGGATGCAGCAAGCGTTGATGCTTTTTCGGCCCAATTTGCCGCGATGTTGCGTCAGGGTTCAGGTACGACCTGTATTTCATGCGGTCTCAATGCAGCCGTAAATTCGATTCAGGCTGCCGTTAGCAGTGGTCTCTTTGATTCTGGCTCCAAGATCATTGATATTTCGGGTGATGGAGTCGACAACCAGTCGTCGGATGCACAGGTTCAAGCAGCTCGTGACCTCGCCGCGAGCCTCGGCATTGGTGTGAATGGCTTGGCCATTGAAGGGGACTTCGGCCCTACGGGTGTTTCCGACTATTACCAGGCCAACGTCATCACACCCGGAGGATTCGTGGAGACAGTCACTGGCTTCGGTGATTTTGAGACAGCTGCCACGATCAAGTTGGGCCGCGAGGTCAGTGATGTTCCTGGACCCCTTCCCCTCTTGGGTTTAGCCATGGCCCTGGGATGGGCACGCCGGTTGCGGCAGCGCCTTGCCTGGTCTATGGGTTGAGCTGAATCTTTTATCGCATCTCGATGGCATTGAGGCGGTCACGAAAACTGGCCGATCCAGCCTCATCGGCCGTTTCATTGCCATCGAACCCGGCTCGAGACTGCGGCTCGGTCTCGACCATGGCGATCACAGGAATCGGCATGAAAGTGTCGTACGACGAATCGGCTGAATAGGCCGTGTCGGTGGACGCATTCCCAGGGGCATAGCCCCTGCCCACCTGGTTGCTCCGACCCCGGCCAAGGCGAACCTTGCTACCAGTACTGGTTCGCCCAAGGCCACTTCCAGAAACACGTCCAGCTTCACCGCCTGCACCACGTCCTGCAGCACCACCTGCAACGCTGAGAGAGCCAGCACCAGTTCCACTGCCTGGAGTGCCGGTTGCAGCGCTGCTCGTCACGCTTCCTGATTCGCCCGTGCTGCCCCGGCGTCCCCGTAGTTGTCCTCCGGAGCGACCCTCCATCACCCGGGTTAAGAAGCGGCTGCGGTTGACTTCACCGATGCTCTGTCCCTCCTGGGGACGCACCAGTGGATTGCCTTTGAGTTCAGAGCGCAACTGATTCAGCAGACGGAAGTGTCCCGTGGCGTTGTATTTACGCAGTAAAACGGGATCCCAGGCCATCAGTGGTTGATTTCGGTTTGTTCAGCCTATGGCGCCGGTCTCACCGGCTGCCGGAGCTCGACCCAGTGGCTCCCCCTCCATTCCCACAACCACGAGGCGCAGAGACGCATCAAGTTGTGATAGGTTGAAACAGTGCTAAGTGGTAGTCGATTCGACTTTGGCTTGATGCCAGTCGATGCGGCTCAGCACGGCCCCCTTCACTCTCTCCACTCATCACCATGTCAAGGCTTGTCGGTCTGCCGGCCCCCGACTTCACCGCCACCGCTGTGGTGGATCAGGAATTCAAGTCGGTGACTCTTTCCCAGTACCGCGGCAAGTACGTGGTGCTGTTCTTCTACCCCCTGGATTTCACCTTTGTGTGTCCTACGGAGATCACCGCATTCTCTGATCGCTACGGCGATTTCTCAAGCCGCAACTGTGAGGTTCTTGGCGTGTCGGTCGACAGCCAGTTCAGCCATCTGGCATGGGTTCAAACGGAGCGGAAGAATGGCGGTCTCGGCGACATCGCCTATCCGCTCGTTGCCGACCTCAAGAAAGAGATCGCCCGTGCCTATGAAGTGCTCGATGAAGAGGCCGGTGTGGCCCTGCGCGGTCTCTTCATCATCGACCCTGAGGGCGTGATCATGCAGTCCACCATCAACAACTTGCCCGTGGGCCGTAGCGTCGACGAAACCCTGCGCCTGCTGCAGGCCTTCCAGCACGTGCAGTCGCACCCCGATGAGGTCTGCCCGGCAAACTGGACTCCCGGTGACAAGACCATGAACCCCGACCCCGTGAAGTCCAAAGAGTTCTTTGCGGCGGTCAACTGAGCCCTGCGTTGAGCATCAGGCTCCATTGTCTGAACCACAGGGGCCCGAGAGGCCCCTTTCTGCTGGGATCAGACAGCCACTTGGGCGCCCAACAGGCTCGCCAGCAGGGCACGCCCATCGGTTCCGCCGAGCTGGGGGTCACAGGCGCGTTCTGGGTGGGGCATCAACCCCAGCACATTTCCCGCCGGGTTGCAGAGGCCTGCGACATCGCCCGTTGACCCGTTGGGGTTGGCTGCGTAGCGCAGCACGATCTGGCCTTGACCGTCCAGCTGCTCCAGCTGGGCTGGATCACACTGGTAGCGGCCTTCGCCGTGAGCGATCGGCAGCTGGATCTTCTGACCACTGCCATAGCCCTGCAACCAGACACACCGTTGCGGCTGAACCACCAGTTCAGTGTTGTCGCAGATGAAGTGCAGGTGTTGATTGCGGGTTAACGCCCCTGGCAGCAAACCCATCTCGGTGAGCACTTGGAATCCGTTGCAAATGCCGAGGACCGGGCCGCCGTCCTCGGCAAAATCGCGCACGGCTTCGAGCACCGGTGCAAAGCGGGCAATGGCACCACAGCGCAGGTAATCGCCGTAGCTGAATCCACCGGGGAGCACCACCGCATCAATACCGCTGAGATCCCTCTCTTCATGCCAGAGGAAGCGGGTGGACAGCTGGAGACAACCTTCGAGGGCCCAGCGCACATCCCGGTCGCAGTTGGAGCCGGGGAAGACCACGATGCCAACCGTCATGGCTGTTGCTCCACTTCACTGAGACTGAGCTGCCAATCCTCGATCACGGGATTGGCCAGAAGGCGATCGCTGAGGCGCTCCAGCTCACGTTGGGCCGTAGCCCGATCGGGAGCTTCGAGCTCCAGTTCAACCGATTTGCCGATCCGCAGCTTGCGGATTCCCTCGACCCCCAGGCGGATTGCGGCGGCACGGGTGGCCTCCCCGGCCGGATCCAGCACCGATGGACGCAGGGACACCTGCACATGAGCACGAAAAAGGGGCACCAGGGAAGGGGTGTGGGTTGTTAAATCTTGCCAGGACAAGGGCTGCAAAGCATTAAAAGCGCTTCAGCGTGATGACACTGCCGTGCTGAGCCATGACAGCGATGGCGATGAAACGGTTGGGTCTGCTGATGTGCCTGCTGTTGGCCTCCTCCAGCGGGGCTGCAGCCCATTCCTTGGAGCTGTTGCGCTGCCGCATGAGCCCGGGGCCCTGGAGATCGTGCCAAATGGAGGTGCAGGAGGTCGGTCAACGCTGGGAGCTCCTGATCGGTGGGGAACGCATTCGCTTTCACCACGATGGCCACGGGACGGTGAGGATGCAGCGCCAACGCCACCCTTGGCAGGTGGTGGAGCCCCGCTGGAATGCTGATTCAGCCCTGTGCTGGGACGGGGTTTGTGCCCAGGGCGATTTCCCGCTCGACTGAGATCGCGGCGTGCTCCAGGGCGGCTTCAATCGCGTCTTGGTCAAGATTGAAGCCGAGGACCACCAATTCCAGCTTTGGCTGAAGGGATGGCTGGATGGGGCTGGCCTGATGGCCTTCATACCAGCACTCAAGCCTTGGACCGACGGCCTGAATCTGAAGCGGGCGAGCCTTGCCGGGCTGTTGAAGTCGGCCCTTTAAGCGGATCACAATCTGTTGATTGATCAGCTGCCTTAGGCACGCTTCCAGCGCAGCCTGCTCCCAATGCCCGGTGCGCTGCACAACCACAGACTCCATGGCCACGTGGGCATGGTCGTGGTGATGATCGTCTGGGCTGGGGGCTGCGCCCGGCTGTTCAGACCGGGGCGGTAGGCCGAGCAACACCCCAGGGTCAACCTTCCCCCGGGTCATCGGCAAAACTCCGGTGCCAGCGCGACAACGCTGCTTGAGATCGAGCTGCAAGGCGGTGATCTGGTCGTGGCTGAGCCGGTCACAGCGGCTGAGCAGCACCAGGTCGGCGGCCTCGAGCTGGTCTGCAAACAAATCCTCAATCGCATCGAGGTGATCCAGGCTGGGATCGGCCAGGCGCTGGGCCTCCAGGGCGGTGGCATCGGCCACCACCTGGCCCTGAGCCAGTGCTTCGCCATCGACCACGGTCACGACAGCATGAACGCGCGTGCGGCTGCGAATCCCCGGCCAGCGGAAGGCTGCGACCAGTGGTTCGGGCAGGGCTAGGCCACTGGTTTCGACCACAATCCCATCGAGGTCGTCGCTGCGTGCCAGCAGGGCCTCCATGGTTGGCAGGAAGTCGTCTTGCACGGTGCAGCAGAGGCAGCCATTGGCGAGCTCCACCAGGCGGTTGTCGAGCTCCTCGTCGGGGCAAAAGCCGCAGGAGCGCAGTAAATCTCCATCAATTCCGACCTCGCCAAACTCATTGACCAGCACCGCCAGGCGCTGGCCGCTGTGGAGGAGCAGGTGGCGCAGCAGGGTGGTTTTACCGGCTCCCAAAAAACCAGTCACAACGGTGACTGGCAAGCGATGTGGAGTGGAGATCACGTCGGTTCAGCCCACCAAAGCGATGAGTTGGCTGGTGCTCCAAAATGCCCCGAGGCCCAATACGACCATGCCGAATGCTGTTTGCAACTGGGGTCTGAGGGTTGTGGTCAAGCGGGTCAGCAGGGTGAGGCTCCCGAGCAGCAGCAACCCCTGGCTCACAAAAAGGCCGCCAAAATAGGAGCCCAGAGGCATGGCGGTCCATCCCACAACTGAGGCGCTGAGCACGTAGCCATGGATGGCCATGGCCGGCAGCAACACGGTCAAGGGCAAGCGCCCAAACAGCACCAGCGCTTCCAGCACCAGGGTGAAGCTCACCAGTGGCTCGGCCCCAGGCAAACCAGGCCAGATCAGGCCAATAGCGCTGCCCAGTAACCCCACGGCCAGCAAGCCCAGCATCCAGCGGGACTGATGGCGTAATCCCACAAGTGAAAGCGCCACCAGGAACACCAGGTGGTCAGGTCCCAGCACTGGATGGGCCAGGCCGCTGAGTAGCCCGTTGAAGATCGTGGGCTCCAAGACCGTCAGATCCATGACGTGGTGAGCGAGGCCTGGGGCCTCAGCTACCAGCACGGCGAGAAGGGCCAAGCCAACGATTCGGGTAGGGCCCGAACAAAGAAATTTCTGCATGGTGTCGGTCCGCGCCGAAGAAAAAGCCAAGGACATGTACAAAGCACCGGCGGGCGTTCTGACTTGATGGTCGGTCCATGATTGGGATCGAGCACCTTCACAGCTGCGGGACAGTGCCGGATTTGCACCGGACTTTCCCCGTTAACTCCGGGGACTGCTCCCCCCCGGAACCGGACCTAGCGATGCTATCGGCACGCCAGACTTTCACGGGTGTTGACGCCGGTACGGGTGTTGATTCCCGTAGCCCGGGCGCAAAGGGCTTTTTGTTCGGTGAGATCGAGCACGGCGTCGCTGAAATCGGCTCCAGCGATGTCGCTTCCCTTGAAATGACTCTGCATCAACATGCCGTTGCGAAGAACGGCGTCCTTCAGATTGGCACCGTCGAAGCGGGTGGCGAAGGCGACGACATCCTCGAGATCGGCTCCTTGGAGATTGGCGCCTTGCAGATCACTGCTGTTGAAGACTGCACCGCGCAGATCGGCCTCGCTGAAATCAAAGCCCGCCATTGAGGCCTTGAGGAATTCCTGTTGCTGAAGGTTGCGGCCCTGCATGTTTGGGGTGAGATCTTGCAAGGACTTCTGGCCGCGCAGCTCGGGAGCTGTCATGGCCAGGGCGCTGGGGGCGACCTGGGTCATTAACAGAAGGGCAAAGACGGCAGCGAGCAGGCGGACCATCGGGCACATACGGTGGTTCATCAAGTTATGGCAGCCATGGCAATGGCCCTGAGGGTTGTGGTTCCGCCCCATCCCCTGTTGAGTCACTGGTTGTGCGTGTTGCGGGATGCTCAGACGCCGCAGCCGCTGTTTGCCACGGCGATGGCTGAGCTCGGTCGCTGGCTCACCTATGAGGCGTTGCGGGACTGGTTGCCCCGCCACAGGGTGACGATCGAGACCCCCCTCGCCACCTGCGACGGCGAGCTGGTGGATGCCGCCATCCCCTTGCTGGCCGTAGCGGCGCTGCGCGCAGGCCTGGGGCTTTGGCAGGGGGCCCAGGCGGTGCTGCCAGCCGCCCAGCTGGCCCACCTGACAATGAAGGGCGCCACGGTCACCATGGCTGCGCTGCCTGAACCGATCCCGGCAAACGCGGGGGTGCTGGTGTTTTGGCCTGAGCTGGCCGAACCCGAGCCCCTGCTTGCCGTGCTTGACCTCCTGGCGGAGCGCGGTGTGAGCGGGCCTCGGCTGCGGTTGATCACCAGCGTGGCCTCAGGACCGGCGCTCAAGGCTGTTGGCGAGCGCTACGGGGACCTCACCCTCTACGCCGCTGCCATTGATGCCGATCTCGATGAGGAGGGCCGGGTGCTGCCAGGTCTCGGGGTGCTGGAGGAGAGGTTGTTCGGCTTCAGAGCATCCCACTAGTGTTGGCGGAGAACGGTTGATATCAGGCTTCAGACCATGGCAGATCGCAACGCGGCAGGCTCCAGTAGCGCCCTGCTCGTCAGTGCTATGGCGGGGGCCCTTGTTGGCGCCGCCGGTCTTGCCTGGTGGCTTCTCTCTGAAGCTGACCGTCGCCGCCTGCAGCAGAGACAGCAGCGTGTGTTGCGGCTCAGCCGCTTGCAGCAAGCCGGTGACCTCCTTGATGAGAGCGCCGGCGCTCTCGGGACTGCCGCACCGGCAGATCGGGAACTCCACGACAAGGTGCATGAACTCAATCAGGCGATTGATGACGTGCGTCGCCAGCTCGAGGGCATGGGCAGTCGGTAGGTTGAACTCAGCGCACCGCGGATGTGCGCCCCAGTAGCCAGGCCATGCATCGCTCCGACGCCATCACCAAAGGGATCCAGCGCTCCCCCAACCGGGCCATGCTCCGGGCCGTGGGATTTGGGGATGCCGATTTCGACAAGCCGATCATTGGCATTGCCAACGGTTACAGCACGATCACGCCCTGCAACATGGGTCTCAACGAGCTCACCCACCGGGCTGAAGCCGCCGCAAGGGCCGCGGGTGCCATGCCCCAAACCTTCGGCACCATCACAGTCAGTGATGGCATCTCGATGGGCACCGAGGGGATGAAGTATTCCCTGGTGAGCCGCGAGGTGATTGCCGATGCCATCGAAACGGCATGCAATGCCCAGAGCATGGATGGTGTTCTGGCTATTGGTGGCTGTGACAAGAACATGCCAGCCGCAATGATTGCGATGGCACGCATGAACATCCCTGGCATTTTTGTCTATGGGGGTACGATCAAACCTGGCAAGCTCGGTGGCTGTGATCTGACCGTTGTCAGTTCATTTGAGGCTGTGGGTCAGATGGCCGCCGGCAAGATTGATGAAGCCAAGCTCATCGCCATTGAGAAGAATGCGTGTCCTGGGGTTGGAAGTTGTGGCGGCATGTTCACAGCCAATACCATGAGTTCGGCCATCGAAACCATGGGCCTGAGCCTGCCCTACAGCTCCACAATGGCCGCCGAAGATCCCGAAAAGGCCGAGAGTGCTGCCCGCAGTGCCGAGGTATTGGTCCAGGCAATTGAAGCCAACATTTGCCCTCTTGATCTGCTGACGCGTGAGGCTTTTGAAAATGCAATCTCCGTGATTATGGCGGTGGGCGGATCCACCAATGCGGTGTTGCACCTGCTGGCGATTGCCCGCACGGCCGGCGTTCAGCTCAACATCGATGACTTTGAGACCATTCGCCAGCGGGTCCCGGTGATTTGCGATCTCAAACCCAGTGGTCGCTATGTGACCGTCGACCTGCATCAGGCCGGTGGCATCCCGCAAGTGATGAAACTGTTGCTCGATGCCGGCCTGCTCCACGGCAACTGCCGCACGATCGAAGGCAAAACCCTGAGCGAGCTGCTGGCTGAGGTGCCAGCTCAGCCCCCCGAAGGACAAGACGTGATCCGACCCCTGTCCAATCCCCTCTACGCCAAGGGCCATTTGGCCATTCTCAAGGGGAACCTGGCCGAGGAGGGCAGTGTGGCCAAGATCAGTGGTGTCAAGACCCCGGTGCTCACTGGGCCTGCGCGGGTGTTTGAGAGTGAGGAGACCTGTTTGGCGGCCATTCTCGCGGGTCAGATTAAGGCCGGCGATGTGATCGTGATTCGCAATGAGGGACCGGTTGGCGGGCCCGGTATGCGCGAGATGCTGGCCCCCACTTCGGCGATTGTGGGTCAGGGCCTGGGTGAATCGGTGGCATTGATCACCGATGGGCGCTTCTCTGGCGGCACCTACGGTCTTGTCGTGGGGCATGTGGCACCTGAGGCTGCCGTGGGCGGCACCATTGCCCTCGTTCACGAAGGCGACCAGATCACCGTGGACGCCCATAGCCGTACCCTTCAGCTCCAAGTCGATGCAGCGGAGCTGGCGCGCCGCCGATCGAGCTGGACCCCCCCCAAGCCGCGCTACACCACAGGTGTTCTGGGCAAATACGCCCGCCTGGTCAGCTCGAGCAGCCAAGGTGCCGTTACCGATCAGCCCTAGGCCAGCAGAACTCTGAGCCGGCGAGCAAGGGCTTCCAAGGGAGCGCCATCCCCGGGGGCTGGGCAACGCAAGCCTGTGCCCCCATCCATCCAAACCGGGTGGGAACCATGCCAGAGCATCGGTCGTTCAGGATCGTTGAGCCAGGCCAGCGTGAGATTGAGGGTGCCCGAACTGCGATAGAGCTCGAGCTCCAAATCCTCGCGCTCGAGCCTTTGCCCCTCGGCACAACGCACCTCAAGCCGCAGGCAGCACTCTTCAGCCCATGCACGGTCTGCTGCAGTGACTGCATCAGTGGCTGTGACTGCAGCAGTGGCAGTGACTGCGTCAGTGGAAGTGGCTGCCGGGTCTGCAGGCGGTTCGTCATCCACGGCAATGACGGCATGGCGCCAGGGTTTGCGGCAGAGGTCGGCCGTGGCAGCAACCAGCTGCAGCAGGTCCACGTTGGCGTTCAAGGCATGGCCTCAATGGAGGCGAGCTCGAGGTGAATCAGACCGGGTCGGAACCCCTGGTTCAGCCCCCCTTGATCATCGAATTTGGAGTGCAGGATCTGCAGCCGTGTGATTCGGCTGGGATCAAAGCGGGGCTCAAAGCCAAACGGACGCTGCAGGGGCTTCGCCCGCACCGACGCCTGCAGCGCGCTGAAGGGAACCTTCACGGTGGTGTGACCATCGGCCTCGGTGCTGAATTCCTGCACCCATCGCACTCCCCCAGGGATGAGTTCGCTCAGGCCCCCGAGGCCATCGGCACAGGCAACGGCCAACTTGAAGCGCCGACCCTCGCCAGCGATCAAGAGCTGGAGGCCCGTGAAGCCTTCCAGGTTGAGCGGCGGCGAAAACTGGGGCGAGCGCACGCTGATGAAGCCCCCTCCCTGTTCGATCAGGTCGCCGTCAAAGAGCAAGCCCTGCATGGAGCTCACCTTCACCTGTCCCTGACTACGCCCGCCCATTACCGTGTCGTTCAAGGCGTGCCAGCCGCTGAAGCCCTCTCCGGCCACAATCTGCATGGAACTGAACGGCGGGTTTGCCCTCAGCTTCTCAGATCAGCCCCGGCTTCCGGATCCACGAGAATGAGCACATCGCTGTGCGGTCGCACGAGCCGTGCTGGCGTGCGCTCCGTAGATTCGGCTGGGTCAAGCAGGCGGGCCAAGGCAGTGCGCTTGCCCGCGCCACTCACCAGGAACACCACCTGGCGCGCAGCGCTCAGCACCGGGGCGGTGAGGGTGACCCTTGGCAATCCCTTGCCTTCGCCGATCGTGGTCCAGCGGTCGGCCACAGCCGGAGCTGCCGTGCCCGGGAACAGTGAAGCGGTATGCCCGTCATCGCCGAGTCCCAGCAGGATCAAATCAAACTGGGGCGGATTCCCCGGGCACAGTTGCTCGAGCAGTTCGGCGTAGGCCGATGCCCCCTCCACCGGACTGGGCTGGTCGGTGGGCACTGGATGGAAACAGGCTGCTGAACCTGGTCCATCCGCCATCAGGGTCTCGCGAACCATGCGGGCATTGCTGGACGGGTCGGTGTCGCTTACCCAGCGTTCATCACCCAGCAGCACATCAACCCGGTTCCAGGGCAGATGTTCCTGGCCGAGCCGTCGATAGGCCGGTCGTGGTGTTTCGCCACCTGCCAGAGCAATCTGAGCCCGGTCCCGTTGGGCCAGGGCCAGATCGATTGCTGAAGCGAGGGTTTCGGCGCAGAGGCGGCTGAGGTCCTCGCTCGATTCGGCCATTAACAGCCGGTAGCCCGCTGGGGCTGGGAGTGTCACGCTGGGCATGGTTTTGTCTCCGCTTCAGGTGAGCCACTCGGTGTGGAAGCTGCCGGGACGATCCACCCGGGCATAGGTATGGCTGCCAAAGCAGTCACGCATGGCCTGAACCAGGTTCTGGGGCAAACGGCCAGTGCCGTAGCTGGTGATGTAATCCAGGGTGCTGCTGAAGCAGGGCACAGGGATGCCAGCGTTGGCAGCGCCTGCCACCACTGAACGCAAACCATCGATGCGACGGTTGATCTGCTCAGCAAACCAGGGGTCCACCATCAAATTTGAGAGATCAGGATTGGCCGTGTAGGCATCCTGAATGCGTTGCAGCAAACGGGCCCGAATGATGCAACCACCCTTCCAAATCTGGCCGATTGCGGCGAAGTCGAGGTTGTAGTTGTGCAGCTTGCTGGCCTCCTGCAGCAGAGCCATGCCTTGGGCGTAGCTGGCGATACAGGCCAAAATCGTGGCATCGCGAAGGGCGGGCAGGTCACTGCCCAGTTGACCCAGCTCAAACGAGTGTGTAGGCACCGTTGCGGGACGCACGGCCGGCAGGATCGCCTCTGCGGCCATTCGCTCGGGTCGCAGCGAGCTCAGCACCCTGGCATTGAGGGCTGCGTAGATGGTGGGCACTGGGACCCCCATGTTGAGGGCACTTTCGACCGTCCACAGACCGGTACCCTTCTGGCCGGCAGCATCCACGATGGCCTCCACCAAATCTGCACCGCTTTCGGGATCCTTGGTGCGCAGGCAGACCTCGGTGATCTCGACCAGAAACGATGCAAGCTCCTCGGTGCTGTTCCACTGGGCCAACACATCGGCCATCTGGTCGCCGTTCATGCCGGAGACCCGCTTCATGAGGTCATAGGCCTCAGCAAGGATCTGCTCGATGCCGTATTCGATGCCGTTGTGCACGGTCTTGACGAAGTGACCGGCACCACCAGGACCCATGTAGGTGACGCAGGGTCCGTCATTGACCTGGGCCGCCATCTTGCGAACCAGCGGTTCGATCGCGTCGTAGGCCGCCCGGGTTCCCCCTGGCATCATGCTGGGGCCTTCAAGGGCACCCTTGGCACCGCCCGAGACCCCCATGCCGATGTAGCCGAAGCTCTTGCTCTCGAGCTCGGCCACGCGACGTTCGGTGTCGGTGTAGAGAGAATTGCCCCCATCAATCAGCAGGTCACCCTCCTCGAGCAGCGGTGACAGCGTCGCGATCAGGTCGTCGATCGGTTGGCCCGCCTTGACCATCATCAGGATGCGACGGGGCCGCTCCAGCGAGGCCACAAACTCCTCAAGGCTTGCGGTGCCGATGATCTGCCGGCCGGCACCACGTCCTTGGAGAAATTCCTCGGTTTTGGCGTAGGTGCGGTTGTAGACGGAACTGGAGAACCCGTTGCGCTCTGCGTTGAGCACAAGGTTCTCACCCATGACACCAAGACCAATCAGGCCGAAATGCGCCTTGCCCATACCACTGGATCTGTTTCGTCCACAGTCTGGCGATCGGCAGCAGGGCCACCAACATCATGGTGGGCCCTGTTACACAGTGGTCAGGGTTTGCTGATCAGATCACCGAGCCATTGGCAATCGTGCCGTTCTTCTCCACCACCACAATGCCGTTGCGAATGTAGAAGTTCAGCTCTGGTCGATCGGCCTCTTCGACCCGGTCCTTGTTGATGATGGTGACGTTGCTACCGATCCGAACATTTTTATCGAGAATGGCTCGCTTTACAGTGGTGCCGCGACCCACTCCGAGGGGTATGCCCCCACGTTCCCGCAGCACATCCCGTTCCTCACTGGATTCGAAGTAATCGGCACCCATCACCAGGGTGTCCTGAAGGACCACCTCATCTTCGACCCGCGAGCGCACGCCGAGCACACAGTGATGAATGCTGCAGGCCTTCAACAGCGAGCCCTCGCCAATGATTGACTCGGTGACCTGGGCATCCTGCAGCTTGCTGGGCGGTAGGTAGCGGGGCCGGGTGTAAATGGGAAATTTCTCGTCATAAAACGAGAAAGCGGGGTTGGGCTGCGCTGTGAGGGCCAGATTGGCTTCGTAGAAGGCTCCGATCGTACCGATGTCCTCCCAGTAATCGTCGAAGAGGAAGCTCTGCAGTCGATCGCCCATGGCGAGGGAGGTCGGGATGATCTCCTTGCCGAAATCAGTGGCGGTGGGGTTGCTTCCCAGCAGGTCGAAGAGGGTCTTGCGGCTAAACACATAGATCCCCATCGACGCCAGAAACGGCCTGCGAGCCGCTTCATCGGCCGAAAGTCCAAGGCTCTGGGTGTCGACCCGCATCGCCTCGAGGGACTCTCCCTTGGGCTTCTCACGAAACTCCTGAATGCGACCATCACTGGTGGTGCGCATCAGGCCGAAGCCCTCAGCTTGTGCGGCATCCACGGGCAAGGCCCCCACCGTGAGGTCAGCACCGGTATCGATGTGATGCTGTACGAAGCGGCTGTAATCCATGCGGTACAGCTGATCTCCCGACAAGATCAGGTAGTGATCAACATCCCATTCCTGGAACAACCACTGATACTTTCGAACAGCATCGGCAGTTCCCTCAAACCAACTGGGGCTGTCGGGGGTCTGTTGGGCCGCAAGCACTTCGACAAACCCCTGACCAAAGCCGGCGGAGAGGTTGTAGCTCATCGTGAGATGGCGGTTCAACGACGCACTGTTGAACTGCGTCAACACGTAGATCTTGTTGATCTCGGAATTGATGCAATTGCTGATCGGAATGTCAATGAGGCGGTACTTGCCAGCCAGCGGCACCGCCGGCTTGGCGCGCATCTTGGTCAGGGGGTAGAGGCGGGTGCCAGCCCCGCCGCCCAGAATGATCGCCAGAACACGCTTCATTGATCCAGCTGCCATCGGATTGGGGGACCGTACCGGAGCGCCTGGCTGGCTCGGTGCTCCGGGGTTCTTCACGGCACGAACTGTTGCAGAGGAGCCATGCTCAGCCCTCGCCCAAACTCAGTTTTCGTCGCCCTGATCGGCGGTCAGATCAAACAGGATCTCGAGGGCCCGCATCGCACGATGCCGCTCTTGGCGTGGCTGCGGAGCACGCAGATTGGTCAAGGGAGTGTGCAGGATCTTGTTGATGATCCCCTTGCTCAGGGCCTCCACCACCTTGCGCTCGCGGGCCGAGAAATCGGGACCCATGCGGCTAAGGGCCTTTTGGACTTCCTGCTCGCGGATGTCCTCGAGCTGACGGCGGAGCCGATTCAGCACCGGAACAGCCTCCAGCCCATCCCACCATTCCAGGAAGAGACGGGCTTCCTCGGCGAGCATGCCTTCGGCCTCTTGGGCCACCTCGCGCCGGGCCTCTTGGTTGCGGTTCACCACCTCCTGGAGATCGTCGACATCGAAGCGTTGGACCCCAGGCAGGGCGCCGACGTCGGCGGCAATGTTGCGGGGCACCCCGATGTCGATGAGCATCAAGCTGGAGCGTCGGTTCAGGGGCTCCAAACGGGCGGCCGCCATGATCGGCTCTTCAGCCGCTGTGCTGGTGAACACCAGCGAGCAGGTGCTGAGGCAGTGGTCAAGATCGGCCAAGGGCCTGCACTGCACAGGCAGGGCGGGAAAATCAGCGGCCATCAGCTCGGCCTTCTCGACGGTGCGGTTGAGCAGCACCACCCCACGGCAACCCTTGGCCCCAAGGTGCTGGAGCAACAGCCGTGCCATTCGACCGGCTCCCACGACCGCCACCTGCTCCTCCTCAAGGCTGACGAGCTGGTCGAGGCCGCGGGCCTGCCCCACCTTGAGCTGGGCCAGTTCAACGGCCGCCGAACTGATTGAAACAGCCCCAGTGCCGAGGTTGGTTTCGGTGCGCACCCGCTTGCCCGTGCTCACAGCCTGGTTGAGCAGGCGGTTGAGGATGGGCCCTACGGAACGGTGCTCCTGGCCCAGGCGCACCATCTTTTTGACCTGGGAAAGGATCTGACCCTCGCCCAGCACCAACGAATCAAGACCGGCAGCCACCCGGAGCAGGTGGGCTACCGCATCTTCGTGATGGTAGGTAAAGAGATGGGGGGTGAGCTCAGCCACCTCCAATCCCGAGTGTCGGCTCAGAAAGGAGCCAACCGCCGAGATCCCCTGGTCTGGGTTGCGGAGCAGGGTGTAGATCTCGAGACGGTTGCAGGTGCTGAGGATGGACGCCTCCAGCACCTGGTCATCGGATCGCAACAGCTGGAGGGATTCCTCCATAGTCTGATCCGGGATGCTAAGTCGCTCCCGGATCTCCACTGGAGCCGTGCGATGACTGAGGCCGACAACGGCAAGGTGCATGGAGGACTGATCTCAGCTCAGAGCAATGCTCTGAGCACCGGGCTTGATGTGCACCGTATTGGTAAAACGGGCCGTGTTGTCGAGGGTGCTGATCACCAGGCTGCTGGTGCGGGTGCAATCCTTCTCGAATTTGACACCGTGGAACAGCAGACCATCGGTGATGCCGCTGCCGGCAAACACAACGTTCTCACCTGAGGCCAGTTCTTCGGCTTCATAGATTTTGTCAACATCTGTGATTCCCATCTCATTGAGACGGGCAATGTTGCCTTCTTTGGTGTAATCGGCCCATTCGGAGGTCTGGGCGATAGCGGGGTCATACACGAGCTGGCCCTGGAAATGGCCACCCAAGGCGCGCATGGCAGCCGCTGAGATCACTCCCTCAGGGGCTGCGCCAATGCCCATCAGGCAGTGGGTGCCAGTGCCGGCAAAACCACAGGCAATGGCGGCCTGCACGTCTCCATCGGAGATCGGCTGCACCCGTGCGCCAGTAGCCCGAATCTCGGCGATCAGATTCTTATGGCGAGCCCGATCCATCACCACGATGGTGAGTTCAGAGGCAGCGAGGCCGAGGCACTCGCTGAGAATCTTGATGTTTTCCGTGGCCGACTTGCGAATGTCGACCTTGCCCTTGGCGGCCGGAGGGGCGGCCAATTTGTTCATGTAGAAATCTGGAGCGTTGAAGAGCCCGCCCCGATCTGAAGCGGCGAGCACGGCCATCGAGCCGCGCTGGCTGTTGGCACAGAGGTTGGTGCCTTCGCAGGGGTCAACGGCGAAGTCCACACCAGGTCCGGTGCCACTGCCGACTTCTTCACCGATGTAGAGCATGGGGGCTTCGTCACGCTCCCCCTCACCGATCACGATGCGGCCCTGCATCTGGATCTGACCCATGCGCTTTCGCATGGCTTCAACGGCGGCAGCATCGGCCTCGTCCTTCTTTCCGAGACCGGTGAGTTCGGCAGAGGCGATGGCGGCCTGCTCAACGACCTCGAGAATTTCCTGAATGAGGGTGCGGTCCACGGCGATCCGGCAAGGGAGGAAGCTTCAGTCAGGAGATGGCCGGGAAGCCGCAATCGCCGGTCAGGGCTTGCCGCTGCAGCGATTCTCGGTCTTGAAGCGGCCGCAACTGTATCAGTCTCACCATGAAGGGGTCGGGAGGGGCCCCTTCCTACAATCCAATTTCCTTGCCTCCCGGCGGCCCGCCATGAGCACCAAGCCCCTGGTTGTTTCCCCTTCCATTCTCTCCGCCGACTTTTCGCGGCTCGGTGAAGACGTTCGTGCCGTCGACCAGGCCGGTGCCGACTGGATTCACGTCGATGTGATGGACGGCCGTTTCGTTCCCAACATCACGATCGGCCCCCTAATCGTCGAAGCACTGAGACCCGTTACAACCAAGCCGCTCGACGTTCACCTGATGATCGTGGAGCCTGAGAAGTACGTGGCTGATTTCGCCAAGGCGGGGGCCGACATCATCAGCGTTCAGGTTGAGGCCTGTCCGCATCTGCATCGCAACCTGGCCCAGATCAAGGATCTCGGCAAGATGGCCGGCGCGGTGCTCAATCCCGGCACCCCGCTCGACACGCTCGAGTACTGCCTTGAGCTCTGTGACCTTGTGCTGATCATGAGTGTCAACCCTGGTTTTGGTGGCCAGAGCTTTATTGCCTCCCAGGTCAACAAAATCCGTGACCTGCGCCGCATGTGTGACGAACGTGGCCTCGACCCCTGGATCGAAGTCGATGGGGGGATTAAAGGCTCCAATGCGTGGCAGGTGATCGAGGCAGGAGCCAATGCGATCGTTTCGGGCTCTGGTGTGTTTAACCAGCCGAACTATGCCGAGGCCATTACCGGCATTCGCACCAGCAAGCGCCCCGTAGCCTCTCTGGTCTGAACCACCCACCGGGGGCCATTTTCGGGACCCCTTCCCTCGAGCAGGGGGCCCTTTAGGGCCCCCTCCCTCAAGCCAGGCCTAGCACTGAGAGGCAAACGGCCGAAGCTGATGTTCACCAGGCCATTGACGCTGGGCATAGGCAACACGCCAACCGTGGCGGCAACTAGCCATAGCAGCCATTAGCCATAGCAGCCATTAGCCATAGCAGCCATTAGCTATGGCATTGTGGACCTTCAGGTTCAAGTATCGAAGAACCAGCCATAACTATGCAGGCCGATTCCCAGTAAATTGACTCCGATATAGCAGACGGCAATCACAACCAGGCCCACTGAGGCGACGATCGCTGGCTTGCGCCCTTGCCAGCCACGGATCAAACGGGTATGCAAATAGGCGGCATAGACCAGCCAGCAGATCAGGGCCCAGGTTTCCTTGGGATCCCAGCTCCACCAGCTTCCCCAGGCCTCATTGGCCCACACGGCGCCGCTCACCAGGCCCACCGACAGGAGCAGGAAACCCACCGTGATGGTTCGATAGCTCAGGCTGTCCAGTTGTTCGGCGATCGAGATCGTGATGCTGCGCAGATTGAGGGGTGCAGCGCCGCCTGCCCCCACGGTTCCTGTGGCCAGCGTGGCTTGGCGGTAACCACCACTGCCAATCGAGCTGCTGCGCAGCTCCAGGGCTTGCTGGCGATCGGTGAACAGCACAGCGACCGAGAGCAGCGAGCCCACCAAGAGGGCCGCATAGCTCAGCATGATCACACTGACATGCATCACCAGCCAACTCGAGCGCAGCGCCGGTACCAGCGGAGATGCTTCCTGGAGTCGATCCGGCAAAGCAAAACTGGCGAAGGCCACGCAGCCCAGGGCCATGGGGCTGCTGGCTGCATTCACGAGCGGAGAGGGCCAAGACCGCTCCACCAACAATTGGGTCAAGGTGCAGCCCCAGGCCAGAAAACAGAGCGATTCATACAAATTACTGATCGGGAAATGTCCCGAATCCCACCAGCGCAACACGAGTTGCACAGTCAGCATGAGATTGGCGAGAGCCACCAAGACCGTCACGACTGAGCTGCGCTGACCGCCGCTCAGAGACCAGAAGGCCAAGGGCAAGGCCAGCAATAGCAGGGCGAAAGCCCCCAAACCCAGGGCAAGAACCGGATCCATCGGCATCAGATTGAGGCAGAGGGCAGAACCCCTCGACGCGAATGGGTCCAGTCTGCCGTTTGAAGCGCCGATTGGGGGCCAAAGCGGGAAGGGCGAATCAGCGGCTGGCCTGACGCAACAACAGGCCACCTGCGGTCAATCCGATGACCACAGGCATCCAGGCTGAAATGATCGGCAGCAGGGTGCCCTTGACGCCAAGCGAACTGAAAATGAACGACAACAGGTAGTAGCCGAAGATCAACATGACGCTGATGCCGAATCCCTGGCTGCGGCTGGTGCGTGAATTGGGCCGCACCCCCAGGCTGCTGCCCACTAAGCCAAAAACTAGGCAGATCGCTGGAAAGGCGAATTTTTCCTGAATCCGCACCCGCAGTCGGCGGGCTTCCTTTTGATTGTTGGCTTCCTGGAGCAGCCGCTCAGCCCGCCGCGCCTGGGCCACCGTCATTTGGTTGGCATCGGTTGGGAGACGCGCTACTTCGATGGGCCCTTGACCCAGTGGATAGAGGTAGCGATCAAAAGTGGCTGAAGTGGTAAGGCCGCCGTTTTCATCAACATTGACGATGCGACCGTCGCGAAATTCCCACATCGCCTTGGTTTGGTCCCAATGGCCGCTGTTGGCCATCAACATTTGTCGCTGGCCAACCCTGGAAAAATCAATCACCGTGACATCACTCATCTCACCATTGCTAAATCGGCGCGCATAGAACAGTTGTGAGAGTCCTTGGCCCACATTGCCATCGGGTGCGGTGAGCTCACCAAACCGCGAATACAGGGTGTTGTCCCCAGATTCCGTGGCAATGGCCTGCCCCAGGGCACGGTTGAGGGTGTTGGCTGCGGCCAAATTGGCGCGGGGCACAATTGCATCATTGAAGACAAACGTGAGCAGGCTCATCAGCAGGGCGAGCCCGAGGGCAGGAGCCACCATGCGTCGGGTGCTCACCCCGACGCTGCGCAGAGCTGTGAGTTCGCTGCTGCCCGACAACCTGCTGTAGGCCAGCAGGGTGGCCATCAACGTGGCCATCGGAAAGGCCAGCACCAAAAAGGCAGGCAGGTTGAGGCCTAGCACCTGGAGCGCAGCCCAAAGGGGTAGCCCTGATTCAGCGACCCGACGCACCAGTTCAAACACCACGCCCACGGAGAGCGACACCGCAGTGAAGGCGGCGATGCCAAACATCAATGGACCGATCAGCTCACCAAGTAACCAGCGGTCCATGAGAGGAAGCCGGCGCCACTGGCGTACCACCTGGTCCCGATAGCGTCCGATCACAGTTGAAACCCCTCGCCGAGATAGTGGCGACGCACGATCGGATCGGACCCCATGGCCTCTGCCGAGCCTGAGGCCAGAATCGTTCCATCGGTGAGGATGTAGGCGCGGTCGGTGATGGCCAGGGTCTCGCGCACGTTGTGGTCGGTGATCAATACACCCATGCCACGGTCCCGCAGGCTGCCAACCAACCCCTGCAGATCGGCCACTGCCATGGGGTCGACGCCAGCAAAAGGCTCATCCAGTAGCAGATAGCGAGGTCCACGGGTGCCAACGGCCAAGGCCCGGGCCACCTCACAGCGGCGACGCTCACCCCCGGAAAGCTGGAAGCCCTTGCGGTGCGCAAAGGCTTGGAGCCGAAATTCAGCAATGAGCCCATCCAGGCGGGCGCGGCGCTCGGTCTCGGGGCTGCCACTGGCCTCGAGGGCGAGGCGCAGGTTGTCACGCACCGTCAATTGACGAAACACACTCGGTTCCTGGGGCAGATAGCCAATCCCCTGACGGGCCCGCTGGGGCATTGGCAGGGTTTGAACGGCCTCACCATCCAGCAGCACCGCTCCTGAATCAGGCCGCAACAGACCAGTAATGAGGTGGAACGTGGTGGTTTTACCAGCGCCGTTTGGGCCCAACAGACCTACCACTTCGCCTGGATTGAGCTCCAGGCTCACATCCCTGACCAACGGTCTGCCGTCAATGCTCAGGGCCACCCGCTCCAAGGACAGGGTCATCGCGGCACAGCGGGGGTGTTGAGGCGAAGGGTGCTCACCACCTGCTGTCCAGGAACGGGTTCGGCGATCACCCGCTGGCTGTTGACCAGCACGGTGACCTTCGCTGCACGCAGAGCATGACCATCGGGTTGAATCACGTCCACATCGCCACTGAGCACGATTCGACCTTCTTGCACGAAATACTGCGCTTGACGAGCGGTGGCAACAACGCGCTGATCGGGATAAACAATGCGCACGTTGCCAGAAGCCGTGATAACACCAAGGGCGTTATCGGCTTTCTGTACATCCGATTCAATCGTGACCAGGCCGGCGGTGGTGAGAGCCGAAGCCGCTGAAGGTGTGGCCACAGGGGCCACCTGCTGTGTCTGAGCTTGCAGAGTGTTGGCAACGCCCAGGATCAAACCTGGGCAAATCCCCAGGATCAGGCCTGCGCGGGCCAGGGCTTTGGCAAGCTCAGGTAACACCGTGATGACCGTTAGCAACGTGGGTGCAATCTACAGAGCATCGCCCGACCTATCCGGCAACAGCTGGAGGGGTGGATCAGCTTGCGAGCCGATCACCTCACCCACTTGGAGTGCCTTCAGACGCACCTGTGCGGCTTGGCGCAAGGCATGCAAATCAAGTCCAAGGGCAGCTTCATCAGCCCGATTCAATCGGCCCAGACCCTCGCCCATGAGCATCGTGGCCCCACGCTGATTGCCACGCTCAAGATGGAGTTGAGCGACAGCGATCTGAAGAATGGCCTGCAGCACGACCCGCATCGGTCCTCCCGTCTCATGCCAGAGCTCTTCCAAGGCATCGTGACAGTCATACCAATCGCCAGCATTGAACAACCGCACCGCCTCATGGAGGCGGGGGTCACGCAACAATGACGATTCTTCGCCGAGATCAGCCAAGGATTTCGTCGATTTCAGTGGCCGTGTTGGACTTCAGCGCTTGGCCGGCCTTCTTGATGGCAATTTCCGCAGCCGAATCGATTCGGGCGTGACCTCCAGCATTTCATCGGGACCGATGTACTCCAAGGCCCTCTCCAAGGTCATCTGAACCGGTGCCTGTAGGGCATCGAGTTCATCGGCACCGGCAGCGCGCATGTTGGTGAGCTGCTTCGCTTTGCAGACATTGATTTCGAGATCCGGTGGACGGTTGTTCTCGCCGATGATCATGCCCTTGTAGACCCTGGTACCAGGCGTAATGAAGAATTGACCACGGTCCTCAGCGTTCTTCAGTGCATAGAAAGTCGCCGTTCCTTCCTCGAAAGAAATCAATACGCCATTGCGACGGTTGTCAAACTCACCCTGCATGGGGCGATAGTCCAGGAAGGAGTGACTCATGATGCCCTCACCGCGGGTGGCGCGGATGAACTCACCCCGGAAACCAATGAGCCCCCTTGACGGAACAACGAATTCGAGCTGGGTTCTACCGTCATTGGTTGATTCCATGTTTTGCATTTCTCCCTTGCGCATTCCGAGTTTTTCAATACAGCCACCAACAGCGGCCTCGGGAACATCCATGACCAAGGTTTCGAAGGGTTCATGGGGTGTGCCGTCAATGGTGCGGAAGATGACCTGGGGCTGGCTCACCTGAAACTCATAGCCCTCACGCCGCATGGTCTCAATCAAGATGCCCAGGTGTAACTCTCCCCGGCCGCAAACTGAAAAACGGTCAGGTGAATCAGTGTCTTCAACTCTGAGTGCCACGTTGGTGAGCAGCTCCTTTTGCAGCCGATCACGAATCTGACGGCTGGTCACAAACTTTCCTTCTTTGCCAGCAAAAGGAGAGTCGTTGACCACAAAGGTCATCTGCAAGGTCGGTTCGTCAACCTTGATCAAAGGCAGGGCCTCAGGATGATCCGGACAGGCAATTGTTTCACCGATATTGACCTCATCAAACCCAGCAACGGCAACGAGATCACCAGCACGGGCTTCCTGAATCTCAACCCGTTGCAATCCCTTGAAACCGAGAAGCTTGCTAATCCGGCCACGTTTGATGCTGGAATCGTCACGGATCAAAGCGACTGGCTGTCCAGCTCTGATGGTGCCATTGTGAATCCTCCCAATCATGATACGACCGAGAAAGTCGCTGTAATCAAGGGTTGTAACCTGCATTTGCAGGGGCTTGGCTGGATCGCCAACCGGGGGTGGAACGTGGCGCAAAATAGCTTCAAAGAGCGGCTTCATGTTGTCGCTCTCCGTTTTCATATCTGGCTTGGCATACCCACCCATTCCGCTGCCAAAGAGGTAGGTGAAATCACATTGATCATCATCAGCACCCAGCTCGAGAAATAGGTCGAGTACCTTGTCGACAGCAACTTCGGGGTCAACACGGGCTCGATCGATCTTGTTAACGAATACAATTGGACGCAGCCCTTTTTCAAGAGCTTTTTTCAGAACAAAGCGGGTTTGGGGCATCGGACCTTCGTTGGCATCAACGATGAGCAAGCAACCGTCCACCATGCCAAGAACTCGCTCCACTTCACCGCCAAAATCGGCGTGGCCTGGAGTATCGACGATGTTAATCCGAATCCCACTGTAATCAACAGCTGTATTTTTTGACAGAATCGTGATGCCACGCTCTCGTTCCAGGTCGTTTGAATCCAGCACGCAGGTGGGCACGGCTTCGCCCTCGCGAAAAATGCCCGACTGGTTCAGCAACGCATCCACGAGCGTGGTCTTGCCGTGGTCAACGTGGGCAATGATCGCGACGTTGCGAATCGGCGTTCCTTTGTGCTCACCACTCATGGGGCTATTCCTTTCAACTTTGAGTCCAAGCAAAGACTCTATCTCAGCCCCCTTGGCCGCCCCTGGCCGGCCAGTCGCTGGGCTGGCTCAAACTGTTGCAACGCTGCAGCGCTGCCCTCGAACCGCCAATGCCAGGGCTCGTAACTGACGGCCTGCTGGTTGCCCGGAGGAAAAGAGAGGATGAAGTGAAAGCGGGCTGCATTGGCCGTCAACCAAGCAAAGGCCGACGTCTGGGCAAACGAGCCCGACAAATCGGTCTGGGGATTGCGAGCATCGCCCAAATCGACGGCAAAGCCGGTGCTGTGTTCAGAGTACCCAGGTGGAGCCGAGACCCTGGCCCGTTCCTGGGCACTTTGATTACGGCTCGATTTGACATCGAAGAACAATTGCTGCTGCAGCGCCACTGAACGGAATGCACTCAGCACCTTGATCTCAATGCCATCGGCTCTGGCGGCGTCCAGAAGTTGCAGCAGCGCATCCGCAGCATCTCGGTGCAGCCTCAGGCCTGGCGCCACCGTCACAAGATCCAGGGCAGCTGCTTCTGGATAGGGGAAATGGCCCAACAGGCGGCCATCAAGACCCGGTCGGGAGGCCAGGCCAGCCAATGGCACGGGTGCGAGAAAACGGAGCAGCACGGTGGGTTGCCAAACCAAAACCGCCGTCGATCCAACGGCCATCACCACGGCCAGCGCCACCACGAGCTTTGGCCAGGGAGTACCCCGACGCCTCAGCGGCTCGAGACGGCGCGCCATGGGGATGTCGTCACTTGCCTGGTCGAGCATGGGTTGCCCTAGACGCGGTGGCCGCCGTTTTGCAGCCGATTTACTGGAGGAGGGCAGGAACCCAGGTGCCATACTCATGACAATCCTAGATGGGAGGCTCGAACTAGCCTCCAACACCCCCGCCAACAGTGTTAGCTTCCAGCCAACATCCCTTTTTTGGTGGAGCGGATCTGATGTTGCGTGTCGCAGTAGTGGGCGGCGGTCCAAGTGGCTCCTGCGCTGCCGAGGTGCTCGCGAAGGCCGGGATCCAAACCTGGATTTTCGAGCGCAAGCTCGATAACGCCAAGCCATGTGGCGGAGCAATTCCCCTGTGCATGGTTCAAGAGTTTGACTTGCCTGAGTCAATTATTGACCGCAAGGTGCGCAACATGAAGATGATTTCACCTTCCAACCGCGAGGTGGACATCAATCTCGACAACGAGGATGAATACATCGGCATGTGCCGTCGGGAAGTCATGGATGCCTACCTGCGCAACCGCGCCGCCGGGCTCGGAGCCCAGCTTGTCAATGGTCTGGTGACGAAGATTGATACTGGTTCAAAGCGTCAGGGGCCTTACACCCTCACCTACTCCGACTACGCATCCGGAGAGGCCACGGGGGAAACCAAGAGCATTGAAGTCGATGTGATCATCGGTGCCGACGGTGCCAACAGTCGCGTGGCCAAGGCCATGGATGCCGGCGATTACAACGTGGCAATCGCTTTCCAGGAACGGATCAAACTTCCGCCTGAAGAGATGAAATATTACGAAAGCCTAGCTGAAATGTACGTGGGCACGGATGTGTCCCCCGATTTCTATGCTTGGGTGTTCCCCAAATATGATCACGTAGCCGTTGGTACCGGCACGATGCAGCAGAATCAAGGCTTGATTAAAAGCCTTCAGGAGGGAATCCGGGAACGTGCCAAAAAGCGGCTGGTTAATGGCGAAGTGATCAAGGTGGAGGCCCATCCGATCCCTGAACACCCCCGTCCAAGGCGCGTGGTTGGTCGCATGGCCCTCGTGGGCGATGCTGCTGGGTATGTGACCAAGAGTTCCGGTGAAGGCATTTACTTTGCTGCAAAAAGTGGCCGCATGTGTGCCGAGCAGATTGTGGCTGCAAGCCACAGTGGCCAAAGCATCCCCAGCGAGGCCGATCTCAAGGTCTATATCAAAAAATGGGATCGGAAGTATGGGGCCACCTACAAGGTGCTCGAGTTACTCCAAAATATTTTCTATCGCAACGATGCTGCCCGTGAGGCATTCGTCGAAATGTGTGATGACAAAGACGTTCAACGTCTTACTTTTGACAGTTATCTCTACAAGCGGGTCGTCATGATGAATCCGTGGCAGCAGGTAAAACTTACCTTAATGACGATTGGTTCGGTTCTGCGCGGTAATGCCCTAGCCCCGCAGGGCTACAAGCCTGTTGACAGCGCTGTTCGAGGCGATGCCGAAGTGAACGCCATG
>CAMDVN010000016.1 GCA_945877595.1 Cyanobium sp. NIES-981
ACCCGACCAACGGAATTCAGTACGCTTGTACTATTCAGCGCTTGGCCCCTTGTGCGGTCTTGGTCCATGGTTGCGTCCTTCCCTCCATTGTCGAGTGCGCCCTGTGCATCGGCGGTGCCCCGTTGCTCGGGTTTGTCCCGCGGCCTTGGCCAAAGCCGCGGACCTGCTCAGAGCAGTGACCCTGGCCAGGGCAATCGCTTTGGTCAGAGCCGTCGCTTTGGCCAGAGCAGTGGATTCGCGTCAAGCGCGTTGCCGCCCGCCTCGGAACATCGGGGGATGGGTGCTCGACGGGGCCTGGATCCCTGGGCCCCGGCTTTGCTGGCTGCAGTGCTGATGATCTCGGCGGTGCTGCTGGCCCCGGAGCGCCCCCAGGATCAGGCGGCGATCTGCCAGCGCCACAACGGTGTGGCGGCCTGTCGGGTCTGGTGATCCTGGTCGGTTTGGCTGGCTGTTACCGGCGTCACCGGCCGCCCTGGGGCCTGCCGTTTGGGGGTGGCTTCTGGCTTGGGCTCGGTCCATTCCAGCAACCGCATCGCCAGGCGCAGGTCCCCTTCGGTCCAGGCACGGATCGCCATGGCCCGGCGAGGGTCGTAAAAACTCTGGCGTCGATACCAGTCGAAGGCATCGGCATCCCCCTTGAGGCCATTGCAGGCGAGGCAGGCCGGCACGCAGTTTTCGGTGACGCTCAGGCCTCCCCGGCTCTGGGGCAACACGTGATCGATGGATTCCGAGCGATCGCCGCAGTAGATGCAGCGTTGGCTGGTGTGGTCATGCAGGCCCTGGCGCCAGCGTCTGACGCCCAGCTTTGGGCAGAGATCCTCAAGGAAGACCGCGTCCCTGGCGTTCATGCAAGCGCCCCGATTGGTCAAAGTGTCGCGCCACCTGCAGGGGTGTCAATGTGTCGTGGAATGCACTTTTGCCAAGTCCGTGGCGGCCCATCGCTGTTTGTTGCGTCTGGGGGCCACTGGCCTGATCGAGGTGGTCAGTCCCTTTGATGCGGTCACCCAGGCCCAGTTGCGTGCGATTCGTCCGCGCGGGCGCTGGGCGGCCCCCCAGGCGTGCTGGGAATTTCCTTTGGCGGCGGCGGGGGCGCTGCGGTCGGCCCTGGCAGGGCGATTTCCGATTGAGCCAGAGTTGGTTCGCTGGCTTGATTGGTTCGACAAGCCTCTGCCGCCTTTGCCCCCCCACCGGGAGCTGATTGCGGCCGCTGCCCTGCAGGAGCCCCTGCCCGATGGTCGCCTGCTCTATGCCCACCAGCGCGCCGGGGCACGTTGGCTGTTGGCCCGTCGCGGGGCGCTGCTGGCCGACGACATGGGTCTGGGCAAGACGCTTACGGCCTTGGCGGCGGCTCGGGCCATGGTGCGCCTGGCCGATTGCCGGGTGGTGGTGGTGGCCCCTGTGGGCCTTCACCCCCACTGGCAGCGGGAGGCGGCGGCCATGCAGCTCCAGATCGAGCTGCAGAGTTGGGCTCGCCTAACGGCGGAGTTGCCCCCGGCTGGCTGCGTGCTGATCGCCGATGAGGCCCATTACGCCCAGAACGGCCGGGCCCGGCGCAGTGCGGCCCTGGTGCGGCTGAGCCGTCACCCCCGCCTGCGGGCCAGTTGGCTGCTGACCGGCACGCCGATGAAAAATGGGCGGCCCGCCCAGCTTTATCCCTTGCTGGCGGCGATCGGTCACCCCCTGGCCCACGACCAACGCGCCTTTGAGGAGCGTTTCTGTGGCGGCCATTGGCGTGAGCAGGCCGGCCGGCGGCTGTGGCAGGCGCAGGGCGCCACCAACCTCGAGGAGCTGCACCGGTTGGTGAGGCCGCTGCTGCTGCACCGCCGTAAGCAGCACTGCCTCGATCTGCCCCCCAAGCTTCGCTGCCTGGTGCCGGTCGAGCTCGATCCAGACCAGGCGCTGGGGTTTCAGCATGGGCTGGAGCAGAAAGTTCTCGACTACCGCAGCAGGGCCCGCTTGGGGTTGGTGCGTCGTGATGCTGAGGCCCTGGCCGTGCTCACGGCTCTGCGTCAGCTCGGCTCCCATTACAAACTGCCTGCCGCCCGGGCCCTGGTGGCCAGCCTGCTACGGGCCGGTGAATCGGTGGTGGTGTTCACCGCCTTTGTGGGCTCGGCCCAGCTGCTGCAACAGCAGCTGGCTCCCCTGGCCCAGGCCAGCCTGTTGATCGGCAAGCTGGCACCGCCCGAGCGGCAACACCAGGTCGATGCGTTTCAGCGGGGGGATGTGCCCTTGCTGCTGGCCACCTATGGCACGGGTGGCCTCGGTTTCACCCTGCATCGGGCCCGCCATGTGGTGCTACTGGAGCGCCCTTGGACCCCTGGGGATGCCGAGCAGGCGGAGGATCGCTGCCATCGCATCGGCATGGGCGCACCGCTCACCTGCCATTGGTTGCAGTTGGGGGTGGCCGACCAGCTGGTCGATGGGCTGATCGCCAGCAAGGCCGAACGCATCGCCCTCGTGCTGCATCGCCGCGAGCAGCAGCTGCGTCGTCAGAGTCTGGGGGCGATGGTCGATGACCTGCTCAGCCGCTGGTGAGACAGCTGCGTTGCCGCACCGTCAGCTCAGATTGCAGCAGGCGATCCACGCTGCCGGGTTTGGCCTGTTGGAGCAAGCGGCTGGCCTCGGCGCTGTCGCGGCAGGCGGCGGTGTCGTCGCCGGCCAGGCTGTGCAGCAGTGACCGTTCATGCCGGGGGGCTGGATCGGCTGGAAAACGCGCGACCACCTGGTTGCAGGTCGAGAGGGCTTGCTTGAGGTTGTCGAGGCGCACATCCCGGAGGCAGTCATCGCGGCGCAGAATGCGCTCGGGCAAGGGGGCTTCGCTGCATCCCGCCAGCAGCATCAGAGCGGCCAGGGCCGTGGCCCAGGTGCCCCTGGGGCGGCGTTGGGTGCGGGGGGCGTGGAGCTGGGCCAAGGAGGAGGGTGGGAGGGCCACAAGCCAGCTCACATGGCTCACTCTTTCACGTAGAGATCGCCGAGGTATTTGCCGCAGTCGGGGTAGGCGGCTGGATCGTTGACCACGGCTTCGGTGATCATCACGGCGGCGTGTCCGGGTGAGGTTTTGAACAGGTTGGCGTTTTGCCGCTTGATCAGGGCATAAGCCGCTTCCCAGCTGACCTTATGGGTGTTGCCCACACTGCGCATGTAGCAGTAGGTCTTGGCTCCCTTGGCGCCGGCCATCGCGATCGTGGCGCCAGCATCGCTGCTGTCCGTAGTCCTGCTGGCCCCCGCACCGCTGCTGGTGGTCTGGGCCTGGGCGTCTGGAGCCATCCAGCTGGGACCCATGCAGCTGGGACCAAGCCAGAGGGCCAGCAAGGCCAGGGCTATCCATGGCCGCTGCAGGCGCAGTTGGGCCGGCCCCAGGCTGGGCAGCGCGCTGGGCCGCTCCCTCGGCAGGGTCCGCAATCTGGGGCAAGGCATCGGACTGGCAACCATCGGCTTTGAAGGGGGCTCAGGAGGCGTTGCGCCGGTCCAAACGTATCGATCTTGTCGGATCTGTCGAGGGGGCCTGGCTGTTAGCTCAGCGCGGCACCGCCAGCTTCACCACCAAGGGCAGCACCACCAAGACCGTGATCAGCCGCACCGCGTGCAGGGCTGCCACTGCTGCTCCGACCCCGAATTCGGCACCCACCAGGCTCATGCCGCTGATCCCCCCCGGAGCCGCTCCCAGCAGGGCCACCACCGGGTCAATACCCAGCAAACGACTGCACCACAGCCCCACAACTACCCCGGTGAGCACCAGGGTGAGGGTGATGAGCAGAGCTGGTTTCCAGAGCAGTTGCAGGTCGGCAAGTGAACCGGCCGTGAGCCCGGTGCCGATCACGGTGCCGATCGCGATTTCGAGCCCGGTGCGGGTGCCTTGGGGCCAGCTGGCCAGCTCCAGTCGACCGCTCACGCTCACCAACGCCGCCCCCAGCAGGGCCCCGGCTAAGGGTGCCGCAGGGATGCCGGTGCGCAGGGCCAGCAGGCCCCCCAGTAGGCCGGCGAGGCCATAAAGCAGCAGATTCCAGGGTGCGCCCATCGTTGATGCCATTCCCAAGTCCTTGGCTAGCTCAATGGTCTCGAGTCTGAAGGCCCTGCTGCCTTGAGCTACGCGATTGGGTGTGCTCTCATCGGGCCAGAAGCTTTCGTCCTTCTCCCGTGCCAAACGATTCAGTGTCTTTTCGGATCACCCGCAGCACCGAGGACCTGGCCCAAACGATCCACGCGCTCTCGCACCGCCTGGTGCGACTGGAGCAGCGCTTTTTGGTTCTTGAGCAGGCTCTGGCCGAGCCCCGTCAAGCCCCAGTGACGGAGCAGGAACTCAGCAGCCTTGACCACGTTGAGCGCCTGCTCCTTGACTGCCGCACGCTGCTCGAGTCAGACAACGATCAGCCGCCTGTGTCCTGATCAGACCCCTGGCAGGCCCCTGGCCAACGGTGCCACAATAAAAAGAAAGCCAGCTATGGCCTATCCCTCCTCCCAGCATCTGCCGAATTCTGGGGGTCCCTTGGGCCCTGAATTATTGCCGGCCAGCCACGGTGTCTCGCTTCGGCGTGCAGCTTCAGCTCAGGCCCAGGGCGGCTGTCGGCGGGCTGCTGATGTTCAAGGCGGAGATACTCCTCGAGATCATCAGTTGGAAAAGCTGGAGTTTGCCCTGGCCGTTGCCCTCACCCGGGGAGATAACGCGCGCTCGCTGGCGCTGCGTCAGCAGATTGCAGCCCTGGGTGGCAACTGCGAAGAGCCTGGCACCTGAGTGGTGAAGATCGGACCATTTAATTTGTTACAGCGTGGGCGACGCGAATCGCTAATCTCAAGTCGGTTAGCAAGTCAGTGCCCACGCTGAATGCCTGTCCAAACGCATTGTCGACATCCATCATGACGGCCTCTGGGTCTCTACAAATGGCCTCACAACATCGCCCTGCGCTGGTGTTTCCTGGCCAGGGCGAGGAGCGCAACAGCCTCGAACAGCGCATTGAAGCCCTCACGGCTGAGGCCAGGGCCGCAGCCGAAGCGGGGGATGTGGCCGGCTCAGCCCGGTTGATCCTGGCTTGCCTCGATTGCGAGCGGCGCCTCGCCAGCAGGGGACCCCAGGTGCTGCAGTTGATCAAGCCCCGGTGTTGAGGCCGGCCTGATGCCAAAGCAGGGCCGGCATCGATGCGGCTGCGCCGCACGCCAGGCTCAGGAGCGTCGAGCACGGGCCTAGGGCGATGGCCAGCAAACGCACCCTCAATGCCAAGAACCTCGAAATGCTTGGTGCTGCCGCATTGGCGGAGCTGCTGATGGAGGTGAGCAGTGGCCAGGCGGTGATTCAGCGGCGGCTGCGGCTGGCCCTGGCTGCTGCCGAGGGGGTTGATGCGGCCATCCAGGAGGTTCGCAAGCGACTCGCGGCGATCGCCCGGTCCAGCACCTATGTGGAGTCGGGCAAACGCAAAGCCTTTTTGGTCGATCTCGAGGCCCAGCTTCAGGCGATCACAGGCCCGATCGCCGCTGCTGAACCTCGGCAGGCCTGCGATTTGCTCCTGCGCTTCCTGGAACTCTCCGACGGGGTGCTCGCGCGCAGCTGCGACAGCACCGGCGCTGTGATCGGGGTGTTTGAACGGGCAGTTGGCCAGTTGGGCCCGCTGGCCCAGGCTGCCCAGCTCGAGCCCGACAGCTTGGCCGAGCAGGCCGCCGAACTCTTGGCGGAGAACAGCTACGACCAATTCGATGCCCTGGTGCCAGCCCTGCGGGATGTCCTGGGCGACAGCGGCCTGAACGTGCTGGATAGCCACTGCCGCAACCGCGGCGCCCGCGACGGCAGCGGTGTCCTGCTGCAGATCGCCGTTGCCCGCGGTGATGTGGATGGCTACCTGGCCCACTTCACAGCCGATGATCTGCGCTGGCCTACGACGGCGGCCACGGTGGCCTCTTACCTGCTGAGTGCAGGGCGAGCCAAGCAGGCGCTGGAGATCCTCGATGGGGCGGCTAGAGAAACGCCGGGTGTGATCAGCGTCGAATGGCACGACAGCCGCATTGCTGTTCTTGAGGCCTTGGATCGTCACAGCGAGGCCCAGCAGCTGCGTTGGCAGTGGTTTAGCCAGACCCTCTCCATCCCCCACGTGCGCGCTTACCTCAAGCGTCTCAACGATTTCGAGGATGTGGAGGCAGAAGAGCGCGCTCTTCTGCTGGCCGAGCAGCACCCCGTCAGCTTGCTGGGGCTGCAGGCCTTGGTGGAGTGGCCCGCCCTGGGCCGCGCCGCCCAGCATGTGCTGGCCCATGGCGACACATGGGATGGGAATGCCTATGGGATTCACAGCGCTGCCGCCGAGCGCCTGGGTGCCGCGTATCCCCTCGCCGCCTCATTGTTGCTGAGACCGATGGTGTTCTTTGCGCTGAGGATGGGCCGCACCAAGCGCTACCGCTATGCCGCCGAACATCTGCGCAGTTGCGAGCAACTGGCGGCCCGCATCGACGACTGGCAGGGGCATCTCACCCATGCGGCCTATGTGGAGCGCCTGTACGACAACTTTGGGTTGAAGTGGGCGTTTTGGACGCTGGTGGAGCGGTGAAATGATCCCTGGTTATCCAGGAATTCGTCATCGAATTGGTCTCGAACTGGCGACGTTTAGCTTGGGAAGCTTCTCGGTTGATTGGCCGAACCGCATGTGCCGCCGTGAGTCTCATATGGCTTCAGGCTTGGATGTGAGAAGGTCTGTTTGGCACCCCGCCGTTGAAGACTTCGGGCGACTTTCTCAGGGCGGAGTAGAAATTCGTCCGCAGCTGGAGGCCCTGCTGCCCTCTGAGGGCTTGGGGCTCCGGCCCCTTTGTCTCAGGCCTGGGTTCTGCGCAGCAGAATGGGAAGTCGGAGTCCACCACTATGCACACGTTTTCAGCAGTAATTGAGCGCTGCCCTGAGACGGGGCTCCTGGTGGGCTACGTCCCAGGCTTCCCGGGGGCTCACAGCCAGGGCGAGACCCTTGATGAGTTGCAGGCCAATCTCAAGGAGGTGATCGCCATGCTCTTGGAGGACGGCGAACCGGCTCTGGAGAGCGATTTCGTTGGTCTCCAGCAAATCTCCGTGCCGGCTTGAACGGTGGGGTCAACTCCTGTTCTCAAGCCATCGGAGGTGGCAGACATCCTCAGAAAGCTGGGTTTTGAAGTGGTTCGCCAGCGCGGCTCCCACCAGCAGTTCCGTGATGCCAAGGGCCGCTGCACGACGGTCCCCGCCCACAAAGGGCGCGATATCGCACCGCCGCTCTTGCGCCAGATCGTCAAGGACATCGGCATGTCGGTGGAGGAGTTCCTCAGCTACCGCTGAGTGCCTCTTCGGCATCAAGACCGGGGTCGCCGTCTGCCAGGAAGCTCTCCAGCGTTTATCAAGGGGCAAGGTCAGCAGGTCATTCACCACAAGCCTTGCCGGAAGGACCGGGGGCTGGGACCTTTCAACTGTAGCGGGGGCATTTGGGCGATTCGCCACCAGGCCAGCGCACACCCACCGCATCCCTCGGCCATTCCTCGCGCCGCGTCAAGGATCGGGCCATGCGCCCTCCGGTGGGGTGGGGTTCTCCGCTGTCCTCAAGTTGGCTTCCCGCGCTTCCCTATCACGCCGCCAGTAGCAGGTTTTGCTCAGCAGGCCCAAGCCCTCAGCCGTTCTGCATTCAAGGCCCGCGAGGCCCTGGTTCGCTCCGCTCCCTGCTGCCGAGAAGGCGAGCCTCCAATTCCCTATCTGCGGCGCTGCATCACCGGCGCCCTGCAGCATCGCCTGCTTCAGGACCAGAAGCTCGACGCGGATCACTGATCTGAAATCAGCGAATACCCCATCGCCCGATAGCCCCGCAGTCGCCGCTCCCACATGCGTTGCGGCATTGGGTGGCCGAGATCGAGCCAGTCGATGATCCGCACGCTGGTTTTCCCTGCTTGCTGCCGGTGCAGGCGGCCGGCGTATTGCTGCAGCGTGCCTTTCCACGACACGGGCAGCGCCAGCAACAGGGTGTCGAGGGGCGGATGGTCGAAGCCTTCACCCACCAAACGCCCCGTAGCCACCACGATGCGGGGTGCATCGGGAGGCAACGCTTGCAGCGCGGCCAGGGTGGCGCTGCGCTGGCGTGCGCTTAGGCGGCCATGCAACAGAAACAGGTTCGGTACCTGATCAGCTAGAGCGTTGGCGATCGCCGTGATGTGACCGGTGCGCTCACTGAGCAGCAGCAGCTTGCGGCCCTCTTCCCAGCAGGCGAGGGCCTCGGCCACGATCCGGTCGGAGCGTGATTGATCCTCCACCAGCCGGCGCATCAGCTCCTGGATCGGCAGATCGGCGGGCAGCCCCTCGAGTTGATGGGTTCGGCTCACCAGTTCCAGGGTCTGGGGCGCTCCGGCTGGCCGCTGGGCGGTGTGGCGGATGGGTCCGCATTGCATGAACAGGATCGGCTGGAGACCATCGCGGCGCACCAGGGTGGCCGAAAGCCCCAGCACGTAGCGGGCCTTCAACTGCTTGAGGATTGCTTCAAAGGAGGCGGCGGCGATGTGGTGACACTCATCGACGATCACCTGCCCGTAGTTCTGCACCACGGGGTTCACCTCCCCCTTCCGCACCAGCGACTGCATCACTGCGATGTCGAGCTGGCCGGTGGGCTTGGCCTTGCCGCCACCGATGCAACCGATCGCTTCGGGTGGGACGTCCAGGAAGGTCTTTAATCGCTCCTGCCATTGACGCAGCAGTTCTGCCCGGTGCACCAGCACAAGGGTGTTCACGCCTCGCTGAGCCAAGATCGCTGCCGCCACGACGGTTTTCCCGAAGGCCGTCGGTGCCTGCAGCACGCCGATGTCGTGGCGCAGCATCGCCTCCACCGCGGTCTTCTGGTCAGCGCGCAGCTGGCCCGCGAAGTCCAGGTCCAGCGGTGAGCCCTTGTGGCGCTCATCCACCAGCTCCCAGCCGATTCCCTGCTCCTGCAGGAGGGTCTGCACCGGCTCCAGACAGCCGCGCGGCAGGGCGATGTGTTGCGGGAAGTTCTCAGCGCACCCGATCACCCGCGGCTTGTCCCACACCGACTGGCGCATGGCTTGGGCTTTGAAGAAGGCGGGATTGGCAAAAGCGGCGAGACGGATCAGGCGATTGAGCAGTGACTGCGGCAGGTCCGAGCGCTCCACATAGAGGCGATCAGCCAGGGTGAGGGTGAGCGCCGCCGGCAGCGGCCCGCTGATCTTTGGCACCGGGGGAGGTGTCAGCCATGGGGTCGCCAGGTCCTCCGCGTCGATGAAGGCGAGATCGAGGGGATGGCCACCGCCGGTGGCGCCCTGGATCACGCTCTTCAGCCCCGCTAGAGACAAGCGCTGCAGAGTCGCCAGATAGGCCCACTGATCGGGATAGGGCTGCAGGTCGTCATCCACGAACACGCTGCAGCCCCGCTGCCGGGCCTCCTTCTGCAGCGGCAGGGCGATCAGATTGCCGAAACCGCCCTTCGGCAGGGTGTCTTGGTTGGGGAACAGCCGGTCATAGGAGCTCAGCTCCAGCTGGCGTGTCGAGGAGCAGGTATGGCTGATCAAGGCGGCCCCCAGCTGGCGAGCCTCCCGCGCCGATACGGCCTCCTCGAAGAACACCCACACGTGGGCGCCCTCGCCGGAGCGGGAGATTTCCAGCGCTGCGGGCACCGCCATCTCCTGACAAGAGAGCAGAAAGGCCCGGGCGTCATCACGCCAGTCCTGCTTGTCGAAGTCGACAGCCAGCACGTGGCAATGGTCGTTTTCCAGCAGGGGGTAGAGGCCGAGGGTGTGGTCTCCGGCCAGATGGCCATAGATCGCTTTATCGCTTAGAGGCAGCAGCTCCCGGTGCTGGCAATCGCGGCAGGCCACCCGCGGCTTTTCGCAGATCCCTGGCCGCCACTCATTGGCGCAGGCCGGGGCATAGCCCGAGCGCCCGCTGCTGGTGCTCTGCCAGCGCAGGGCATAGACGTCCCCGCGGCCGCGGAAGAGACGCCGGAACAGCGCCACCTTCTCCTGAGGCGAAAGAGGACCATTGGCGGAGGGGCGAACCGAAATGGGCGAGGGTTCTGCTCGGGCAGGTCCGCCGGAACTCCAGGCGATGCCGTGGGCCTCCAGCAGCTCAATCAAGCGAGCGTTCTCCTGGCGTAGTTGATCCAGCTCAGAGCGCTTGGAGTCGGCCATGGGTCATGCGCTCCCGCTTGCCTACTGCCACAACAAGCACCAGCACCTCGCAATCCCGCACTTCGTAGACCAAGCGGAAACCAGCGGCGCGGAGCTTGATCTTGAAGCGATGACTGGAGCCCCGCAGCTTGCTGGCGGGAATCCGCGGTTCGATCAGCCGTTCGGCCAACTTCTTCTTGAACTGCTCCCGGATCCCTGCGCTCAGGGTCCGCCATTCCCGCAGGGCCTCCGGATGAAAGGCCAGCTCATAGCTCATCGAGGCTGACCCGCAGCGGCTCCTGCCCATCCGCCAGCCGGGCATCGGCAATGCGGCCCAGCTCCAGGTCTTCCACGAGATCTATGAGCTCCTCGTAGGCCTTGGCCGGAACGCAGTAGAAGGCCGGCTCATTGCGGTTGAGCACCGCGACCGCCATCCCTTCACCGGCCGCCACGGTGGCCATCGGGTTCTTTTTGTGTTCCGAGATGCTTACGGCGGTCTCGGTCAGGACGCGATGTGCCATCAGGGTGTCAGGCCAGCTCAGGACCGCATCATAGGTCGCGCTTCGGGTCTCGTATTCGATCGATCCACGGCGGCAACCCGGGCCGATCATGGACGGTCAAATCAGGCCATGAAACGACCTGGAGGTGAGAAGCCCTGTGAGAAGGTTGAACCAATCGCGGGTATTTGCTGTCATTCACAGTCAACTTCTGGCGTGCTGCCAGCGAGTGCCAAGCGAGATGATCGCTTGAGAAACAACAAATTTTCAGGCCTGAACTGGTAAGCGGGTGACCGGATTCGAACCGGCGACGTTTAGCTTGGGAAGCTAACATTCTACCACTGAATTACACCCGCATAATGCAAGGAACTGCATGCAGCAGTTCCTTGCTGTTGGCAATTTAGCCTGCCAGGGCGGCTGCGGCTGCGGCCACACCGGCACCGACCGTGCCTTTGTGGAGGCCAAGGCCCTGCAGCGTGGCTTCGATCGCCGCCACAGCGGTGAGCACGTCGCGGTCGCAGACAAAGCCAAGGTGTCCAATGCGGAACACGTGGCCCTTGAGGTGGTCTTGGCCTCCTGCCAGCAAGATGTCAAAGCGCTGTTTTACGGCCTTGCGCAGCACCTCAGCGTCGACCCCCTCGGGGGCGACGGCGGTGATCGCCGGGCTGCCATGCCCTGCGGCGGCATAGAGGGGCAGGCCCATCGCCTCCATGCCGGCTTGGGTGGCAGCGCGATGGCGGGCATGGCGGGCAAAGATCGCCTCCAGACCCTCGGCCTGCATCATCTCCAGGGCGGCCTCAAGGGCGAAGTAGAGGTTGATCGCCGGGGTGAAGGGGTTGCTGTCGGCCTGGGCTGATTTGCGGTATTTGCCCAGATCCAGATAGAACTTCGGCAGGTTGGAGTGGCCGTAGGCCTGCCAAGCCCGATCGCTCATCGCCACAAAGGCCAGGCCTGGCGGCATCATGTAGCCCTTTTGGGAGCCTGAGCCGATCACATCGAGTCCCCAGGCATCCATCGGCACCGAGCAGGCCCCGAGGCTGGTCACACAGTCGGCGATGCTCAGCGCGGTGCCGTGGGCCCGCACGTGGCTGGCAATCGTCTCCAGGTCGTTGATGACGCCGGTGGAGGTTTCGGAATGGGTGAGGATCACCGCCTTGATGGCCTTGGCTGTGTCGGCGGCCAGGGCGGCGCGGAAGTCCTCTGGATCGAGGGGTTGACCCCACTCCGCCTTGATGACCTGCACATCGAGCCCGTAGGCCTGGGCCACCTTGACCCAGCGCTCCCCAAATTTGCCGTTGTCGCCGCAGAGCACGCGATCGCCCTTGCTCAGCACGTTGATGATGCCCGCCTCCATCGCCGCGGTGCCGCTGCCGGTGATCACCAGCACGTCGTTGCTGGTCTGATGCAACCACTGGAGCTGCGCAGTGGTCCGTTTGACGATGGCTTGGAAATCGGGGCTGCGGTGGCCGATCGGGTGGCGGCTCATGGCCAGCAGAACGCTCTCTGGCACCGGAGTGGGGCCAGGAATCATCAGGGTGAGTTTGTCCTGCATGGCTGCGGCGGCAAAGGGCGGCGCCAGTGCGGCGCAATCGACCACCATAAAAAACAGTGCCCCCCCTGCTCGGTGCCGTGACCTCTGAACCTCTGGGTTTGACCTTGCCGGTGTGGGTTACGGCGGCCGCCAGGGCTGCGCTGCAGGTGCTGCGGGGTGACGCGTTCACGGCCAACCAGCCCCTGCAGCTCCAGCGGCCGCCTGAGGTGGAGTTGGCGCCGCCCGCACTGACGCTGGTGCCGGTGCAGGCCGCGGCATGCCTGGCCGATGGCTGGGTGCTGGCAACAGCCCAATGTGACCCGGGCCCAGGGGTGCTGGATCTCACCCGGGGCCTGGCGGTGTGGGTCCAGGCCCGTTGGTTTGAGGCCGGTCCGGCTGGGGCTCCTGAACCCGTCGAGCACGCCGAATCAGACCAGGGCTGGCTGGTGCTTGAGGCCGGAGAGGGGGTTGGGGTGCTGGCTGCCAGCGGCGAGCCCTGCCTGTCGGGCTATGCCCGCCAACTCCTCGAGGCCAACCTGCGTCCCCTGGTGCCCGAGGGCCGCCGTCTGGTGTTGCGGATCGTGATTCCGGCTGGCCGGCGCTTGGCCGAACGCACCAGCAATGCGGCCTTTGGTGTGGTGGAGGGTCTGGCTTTGATCGGCACCCAGGCCGAGGTGCAGCGCAGTGCGGCTCCTGAGCAGCTCGATGCTGCCCTGGCTCAGCTGCGGGCTAGGGCGGCCGCCCCAGGCTTTGCCGGCGACCTGGTTGTGGTGATCGGCGAAAACGGCCTCGATCTGGCGCCGCGGCTGGGTTTGCCCGTTGGCCTACTGCTCAAGGCGGGAAACTGGCTCGGCCCCCTGCTGGTGGCCGCGGCCGAGGCGGGCGTGCAGCGGCTGCTGTTGTTTGGGTACCAGGGCAAGTTGATCAAGTTGGCGGGGGGCATCTTTCACACCCACCACCATCTGGCCGATGGTCGAGCCGAGGTGCTCACTGCCCTGGCCGCCCTTGAGGGACTGGCCGGCCCGGCCTTGGCCGCCCTGTACGGCGCCCCCACGGTGGAGCAGGCCCTCGCCGAGCTGGCGTCGGGTCATGCCCCCTTGGCGGAGCGTCTGCGGGCGCGCATCGCCGCCGCCATTGAGCAGCGCAGCGCCGATTACCTGGCGCGTTATGGCCAGACCAGCACCACGGTGGGGGCTGTGTTGTTTGATCGCAGCCGCAGGGTGTGTGCCCGGGGCCCGCTGGGGGTCGGTTTGCTCGCTGCCTTCGCTAGCGATGCCACATAGGCTGGTCTGAATGACCTGGTCGAAGCGCCGCTGATGTCCGTTGCCACCTCCGCGCCGGCGGGCGCCAATTCGATTGATGCCGCCTCTGGGTCGTCGCGGCACCCGGCGATCGTGATTCTCGATTTCGGTTCTCAGTATTCGGAGCTGATCGCCCGGCGCGTGCGCGAAACCGAGGTGTTTTCCCTGGTGATGGCCTACACCACCACCGCCGAGGAACTTCGGGCGATCGCCCCGAAGGGAATCATCCTCAGTGGCGGCCCCAATTCGGTCTACGAAGCGGATGCACCCCGCTGTGATCCCGCCATCTGGGAGTTGGGGATTCCGTTGCTGGGGGTCTGTTACGGCATGCAGCTGATGGTGCAGCAGCTGGGCGGTTCGGTGGTGGCGGCTGGCCGCGCTGAATACGGCAAGGCGCCGCTGCATGTCGACGACCCGGTCGATCTGCTCACCAATGTCGACGACGGTTCGACGATGTGGATGAGCCACGGCGATTCGGTGGAGCGGTTGCCCGAGGGCTTTGTGCGACTGGCCCACACTGACAACACCCCTGAAGCTGCTGTGGCCCACCACCAGCGTCGTCTCTACGGGGTGCAGTTCCATCCCGAGGTGGTGCACTCGACGGGTGGCATGGCGATGCTTCGCAATTTTGTGTACCACATCTGTGGTTGCGAAGCGGATTGGACCACGGCGGCTTTCATCGATGAAGCCATCAGCGACGTGCGCGCCCAGGTGGGTGACAAGCGCGTGTTGCTGGCCCTTTCGGGCGGGGTTGATTCATCCACCCTCGCCTTTCTGTTGCATCAGGCCATTGGTGACCAGCTCACTTGCATGTTCATCGATCAGGGCTTCATGCGCAAAGGTGAGCCGGAGTTCTTGGTCGAGTTTTTCGATCAACGTTTTCACATCAATGTCGAATACATCAATGCCCGAGAGCGTTTCATTGGCAAGCTTGCCGGGATTGCCGATCCCGAGGAAAAACGCAAGATCATCGGCACTGAATTCATTCGAGTGTTCGAAGAGGAAAGCAGGCGGCTCGGGCCCTTTGACTATCTCGCCCAAGGCACGCTTTACCCCGATGTGATCGAGAGTGCTGGCACCAATCTCGATCCCAAAACCGGCGAACGGGTGGCGGTGAAAATCAAGAGCCACCACAACGTGGGAGGCCTCCCCAAAGACCTGCAGTTCAAGCTGGTCGAGCCACTGCGCAAACTGTTCAAAGACGAGGTGCGCAAGGTCGGCCGAGCGCTGGGCTTGCCTGAAGAAATTGTGGGCCGGCACCCCTTCCCCGGGCCGGGCCTGGCGATTCGTATTTTGGGCGAGGTCAGTGCTGACAAGCTCAACATCCTGCGGGATGCGGATCTCGTCGTTCGTGAAGAGATTCACAAGGCCGGCTTGTACCACGAGATTTGGCAGGCCTTTGCGGTACTGCTGCCCGTGCGCAGTGTGGGGGTGATGGGAGACAAGCGCACCTATGCCTTCCCGGTCGTGATTCGTTGTGTGTCCTCTGAAGACGGCATGACCGCCGACTGGTCGCGCTTGCCCTACGAGCTGCTGGAGACCATGTCCAACCGCATCGTCAACGAGGTCAAGGGCGTCAACCGCGTCGTGCTCGACATCACCAGCAAGCCCCCCGGCACCATCGAGTGGGAATAGGGGTCGGCGTTCCGCTGGCCCCCCCTGGCGGGCACCGGTACCATCGGCTCCCAGCCCAGCCCTTGTGACCGCCGCCCCCTCTGCGACGTCTTCTGAGCAGGACCTCCAGCTGCAGCGCCGTCTCCAGGACGACAGCATTCAGCTGGCGGGGAAGACGATCTATCTCAACCCTTTCCTCTATTGGCGTCGTTTTGATGCCAACACCGACCGTTGGCTGCGCGAACCCGGCCAGCTGGATGAGGAGCAGATCAGCGCCAACCGTCGCCGCTTTTATCCCGAGCTGGCCTGGGACCTCATCGACGATGAGGAACGGGCCATCAAGGATGGCGCCGTTGAGATGTTTCTCAAGAGCCTGGAGCTGATCAGCACCTTCAACCCCGAGCTCACGGCGGGTCACCTGTTGGAGGTGGAACGCAAGATGGCGGTCACCAAGAAACGGGCTTTTGAACGCTGGGTCGCACGGTCCCTGAAGCGGCGTGAACAGGCTGAAGCCAAGGCGCGCCGGCGCTTTGACCGGGAACGAACCCTGCGTTCCTGGCTCGAATGGGGGGCGTTGGATGTGACCCGCCAGGCCCTGGTGCCCGCGGCGGCCGCCCTGGTCTTGGCCGTTGGGGCCGGCTGGTGGTGGGGCAGCCAGCAGAACTGCCGGGCCGTGATTGTGAATCCCGGTGTGAGCCCAGGGTTGACGGCTACGCCCCGCCCCTGATCCCACGACCAGGCGGCAGACTGAACTCCTCCCCGGGTCTACACCCATGGCCGCCGACCCCCTCGATGCCCTGCGCCTGCGTCTGATGCAGGATGTGCTGCCCGTTGGGGTGGCCATGGTGGAGCGGGCCCGCAGGGGTGGCGTCAAAGACGTGGTCGAGGCGTTTTCGGGCAGCCGCGGAGACCCCCTCGGCGAGCTGCGCGATGAGGGTGAGGCGGCGGCGAGTCGGCTGCGTGATGGGCTCGACCAGCTGCGTCCAGGCCTGGGCAATCCCGTGATGAAGGTTGACGTGCGTGTGGAGCCGCCCCAAGGCACCCAGATTGAGCCCCTGCCCGATGACCCCAGCGAACTGGTCGAAATCTTTGAGCGCATGGCGGCACGCCTGGCCCTGTTGGAGCATCGACTGATGTCCTCCTGATGGCGCCGATGTCGGCTTCCCAGCAGCGGCGCACCGGTCTGGCCCGCCAGTCCGTCGGGTTGTTGGCTGTGGTGCTGGTGTGCTGTGGGGCGATGGCTGCCAGGCTCGTGTGGCTGCAGCTGGTGCAGGGCGCCCATTTCAAGGCCCTGGCCGATGAAAATCGCATCCGCCTGATGCCGCGCAATCCGATGCGGGGCCGGCTCTTGGATCGCCATGGCCTGGTCTTGGCCACCAACCGACTCACCTACCGGTTGTACATCCAGCCGCAGCAGGTTTCTGAAGCGAGCTGGCCCAGCCTGCGCGATCGCCTCAGTCGGGTGGTCGGCATCAGCGCCATCGAGCTTGACCGCCGCCGCCGCGAGGGCGCCAATCCCGAGGGGTACCGCATTGCCTTGGCGGGTCCGCTGCGCTCCGATCAGGTGTTGCGCTTCCGCGAGCAGGCCGAGACCCTGCGCGGTGCCGAGGTCGATATGGACGTGCTGCGGGCCTACCCCCACGGTGCCTTGGCAGCCCATGTGCTCGGTTACACCAGCGGTATCACCGAAGAGGAATACCGACGGCTTGAGCCCGACGGCTACCGGATTCGCGATCGGATTGGCCGTAGCGGGGTCGAGCAGGTCTTTGAATCCACCTTGCGCGGTGAATGGGGCGGCCAGCAGGTGGAGGTCAACGCCGCTGGCCAGGTGCAGCGCGTTCTTGGCGATAAGCCCGCTGAAGCGGGCCGCGACCTCCGCCTCACCCTGGATCTGGCTTTGCAGAAGGCGGCTGAACAGGCGCTGAATGGCGTTCGCAAGGGGGCCATCGTGGCGATGGATCCCCAGACCGGCGCCATCCGGGCCATGGCCAGCCGACCCACGTTCAATCCCAACGTCTTTTCAGATGGGCCCAGCACCCTGCAGTGGGCCAATCTCAACCGGCCCGAGGCCCCCCTGCTCAACCGCGCCTTGCGGGGCTTTCCCCCCGCCAGCACCTTCAAAATTGTCACCACGATCGCCGCGCTTGAGTCGGGCATCTACCAGAGCACCTCGAAGGTGCTGACCACCAAGTCGTTCTGCTACGCGGGCCTCTGCTACAGCGATCATGGCGCCCATGGCCAGGTCGGCTTCCCGTTTGCCCTGGCGGTCAGCAGCAACACCTTTTACTACCGCGTGGGCTTGCGCTTGGGCCCGCAGCAGTTGTTCAAGGCTGCCCGCCGCATGGGTTACGGGCTGCCCACCGGCATCGAACTGGACGATGAGGAGAGTGCGGGCCTCATGGGAGATCCAGCCTGGAAGTTGAGGGCACTCGGCGAACCCTGGACACCCGTCGATTCGATCACCTCAGCGATCGGGCAGGGGGCCCTGCAAGTCACTCCTCTGCAGATGGCTCGCCTCTATGCCGCGGTGGCCAATGGGGGCTGGCTGGTGACCCCCCACCTGGTGGAGCGCCCCAACACCCAACGGCAGTGGATTGGTCTCAAGCCCGCCACCCTGCAGGTGCTGCGGCAGGGCCTGCGCATGGTGGTCACCGAGGGCACCGCGCGCCTGCTCAACGATCCCAAGTTGCCGGCTGTGGCGGGCAAAACCGGCACGGCCGAAGATCCGCCCCGGCCTGACCACGCTTGGTTTGGCGGCTATGCGCCTGCAGGCAAGCCCACCCTGGTGATCATTGCCTTCGGTGAGAATTCGGGGGGCTACGGCGGCACCGTGGCCGCCCCGATGGTCAAGGCCCTCATGACGACTTGGTTCCGAACCGAGCGTTGAGCTAGTTGGCCAAGGCGGGGATGGAGCTACCGCTCAGCACACGTCGGTAATAGCCCCGTAGCTGTTCGGTGGCTCCGGCCCAGCCCCAGCGCTCCGCTTCGAGGCGGGCATCGTGGCGCAGCTGGTTGCGCTGGGCGGGATCCCCGAGAAGCCGTTGGGTGGCGGCCCTGAGGCTATCGGCGCCGCCATTGGGACCATTGGGCTCGTAGAGGCAGCCATTGACGCCATCGGTGACGATGTCGGGGATGCCGCCGCGGTTGGCCCCCACCACTGGGCAGCCCGCCGCCATGGCCTCCAGCAGCACCAGGCCCAGGGTTTCGGTGCTCGAGGGAAACAGAAAGGCGTCGGCACTCGCGTAGGCGGCCGCCAGCTCCTCGCCGGCGAGATACCCCACAAACTGGGTGGCACTGCCGGCAAAGAGGGTCTCCAGCTGCTGCCTGAAGGGGCCATCGCCCACCAAGGCCAAGCGGGCATCGGGCATGGCATCGAGCACCGGTCGGATGCGTTCGATTTGTTTTTCGGCTGAGAGACGGCCGATGTAGAGCAGCAATTGGCCCGTGTCGCTGCGGCCGCCCAACAGGCGCTCACGCATCGCCTGGCTGCGCAGCTCAGGGCGAAATAGATCGGTGTCGACACCGCGTTGCCAGAGGGCGGTGTGCTGGATGCCCTTCTCGCTCAATTCCTGCACCATGGCGGTGGAGGTGCAGAGGTTGAGCAGGGCCTGGTTATGGGCGGCTTTGAGCAGCTCCCACAGCAGGGGTTCGAGCATGCCCATGCCGTAGTGCTCGAGGTATTTGGGCAGGTGGGTGTGATAGCTGGCCACCAGGGGATAGCCCTTGGTCTTGGCCAACCAGATCCCGCCAAGGCCCAGCACCGCCGGATTCACCACATGAACCAGATCGGGACCGAAGCGTTCGAGAGCTTCGGCTACGGCGGGCCGCGGCAGGGCCAGTTTGAGCTCGGGGTAGAGGGGCAGGGGCATGGCAGGCACCCCCACCACCCGGGCGCCTTTGTAGGTCTCGGGAGCGCCTTCCGGACAGAAGATCAACACCTCATCGCCGGCGGCGACCAGGTGTTCCACGGTTTTGGTGAGCCGCGTCACAATCCCATCCACCTTGGGGAGGAAGGTTTCGGTGAAAACGGCGATTTTCAAGGTTGGGGTTCGCTCAGGCGGCCTTGATGGCTTCGGCTTGTTTGTTGGTCCAGGCTGACACGCAGGGAATGCGGCTGCGATCGCAGCGGTCGGCCCAGCGTCGCGCCACATCGACCACTTCGGCCAGCAGGCCGTCATCGAGGGTGGTGGGATTGAGCCCCAGCTCGATGAAGCAGCGGTTGTCGACGATCAGGTCATTCTCCACCGCTTCGTTGCGGGGGTTGGGCAGGTGGTTGATCGCGGCGCCGGTGAGGGCCGCCACCTTGTTGGCCAGTTCACCCACCTGATGACTCTCGGTCATCTGGTTGAAGATTTTGACCCGCTCGCCCCGGGGCGGCGGATTTTCCAGGGCCAATTGCACACACTTCACCGAATCTCGGATGTGGATGAAGGCTCGGGTTTGGCCGCCAGTGCCGTGCACGGTGAGCGGGTAGCCGATCGCCGCCTGCATCAAGAAGCGGTTGAGCACGGTGCCGTAGTCACCGTCGTAATCAAAGCGGTTGGTGAGGCGCGGATCCTTTTCGGTGAGGGCGGTGTTGGTGCCCCAGACGATGCCCTGGTGCAGGTCCGTGATCCGGATCTGGTCGTTTTTGTTGTAGTAGAGGAACAGCAGCTGATCCAGCGTCTTGGTCATGTGATAGACGCTGCCCGGGCTGGCCGGATGCAGGATCTCCTCCTCAAAACGGCTGCCGTCTGGCTGGGGCACTTCCACCTTGAGGTAGCCCTCAGGAATGGTGGCGCCGCGGTGGGAGCCATAGCCATACACACCCATCGTGCCGAGGTGCACGATGTGGGTGTCGAGGCCGCTCTCAACGATCGCAGCCAACAGGTTGTGGGTGCCGTTGACGTTGTTGTCAACGGTGTAGCGCTTGGTGGCGCTGCTCTTCATGGAGTAGGGAGCGGCCCGCTGCTCAGCGAAGTGCACCACTGAGTCAGGGCGTTCGCTGAGCAGCAGCTTGACCAGCTGGTCGTAGTCACGGGCGATGTCGAGGTGCACAAAGCCCATGGGCTTGCCCCCCACCTGTTGCCAGGCCTTGAGGCGTTCGTTGATCGAGACGATCGGGGTGAGGGATTCGACCTCCAGATCGATGTCAATTTTGCGACGGCTGAGGTTGTCGACGATGACCACGTCGTGGCCAGCATCGGCCAGGTTCACCGCACAGGGCCAGCCGCAGAACCCGTCGCCGCCGAGAACAAGAACTTTCATGCTGACATGCTGAAACGACAGCCCCCCGCGGAACGATCCGATGTTCCAGCTCGCAAGCTACTACAGGCGTTCAGCGCTCCTGCTGCATCCGGGCCTCAGCTGATCGCGGCGGCCACGGCAACCATGGCCAGCAGCAGCACCTGCAGCACCTGTGGGCATAGCCGGCTGTGGCTCCTGATGGTTCATGTGCCCACCCGCCCGGTGCTGGGCGAGCTGGCCCGGGCTTCAGGGCGGATTGGTAACCGACCCGCCAGCAGGGCCATGCGGCCGGCTTCACAGGCCAGGGCCATGGCCCTGGCCATGGCAGCAGGATCGCCGGCCAGGGCGATCGCACTGTTGATCAGCAGCGCATCAGCCCCCATTTCCATGGCTTGGGCCGCTTCGCTGGGCACGCCGATCCCGGCATCGACGACCACGGGGACCGTGGCGTTGTCGATGATCAGCGCGATGTTGGCGGCATTACGGATGCCCTGCCCCGAGCCGATCGGGGAGCCCAGAGGCATCACGGTGGCGCAGCCCGCCTCTTCGAGATGCTTGGCCAGCATTGGATCGGCATTGATGTAAGGCAACACCGTGAAGCCCTCCTTCACCAGCACTTCGGCCGCCTTGAGGGTGCCGATCGGATCGGGCAGCAGGTGTCTTGAGTCGGGAATCACCTCCAGCTTGACGAAGGTGTTGTCTTCTTGGCCGGCCAGCTTGGCCAGCTCGCGCCCCAGCCGGGCCACCCGAATCGCCTCCTCGGCTGTGGCACAGCCGGCGGTGTTGGGCAGCATCCAGATGCGGCTCCAGTCGATGGCCTCCATGAGGCCGCCATGGCCTTCGGCCTGGCTCTGCACCCGCCGCACCGCCACGGTCACGATTTCGCAGCCACTGGTCTCGAGGCTGGCCTGCATGGCCGCCAGGCTGGGGTATTTGCCGGTGCCCGTCATCAGGCGGCTGTTGAAGCGCCGGCCACCGATCCAGAGCGCGTCGTCATGGGCGCCGTCATTGCCCTTGTCGTTGGCGGGGCTTTGGCAGGCAGGGGGCTCACGCACGGGCTGGGGGCTTGGCAGTTGAATCCGACCGTATCGCGACACCAGGGTTCCCCCTTAGCCTTGGCACAGCGCCACCCTTCCATGTCCATTTTCGCCCTCCTCGCTGCTGTGCCGATTGCGGCCTCACCCCTGCAACCGGGGGCCTTTGTGCCCTTCGCCCCCCAGAGCCCAGAAGTGCAGTCTCAACTCCAGGGTTTGGGCAGCGGTTCGGTCGAAGTGTTTGATCCCATCGCCAGGGCCCAGGTTTTGGCTGCCGAGATCTCCCGCACGTGGCAGGGCACGTACCGGGCTTTTGGCGGATCCGCACCCCTGGCCGTCAAGCTCGTGTTCTCCTCCCTCACACCCGTGGGCCAGGTGGTGGTGCTGCGCGGCACCATGACCCTGGGCAGTCTGAGCGTGCCCGTGCAGGGCAACCTCAACGCCAAATCGGATCAGCTTGACCTCCTGACCCTCGGCGACACGTCGTCGGTGGGCGCAGAGCCCGGTGGCCAGTTTCAGGGCCTGCAGGGCTTGGAGCTGAGTGGTTGGACAGCCCCGAGGCTCACCACCCCAGGCGGGCGCTTGGAGCTCAAGCCGGCTGGGATGCGCTGATCCCAACCGTTTGCCTGGGGCTGGAGCCGAAGGCACCGATTGAATCAGAAATTGAGTCAGAACAACGGATCGGATTGCCTGTGATCGGGCTGTCTGAGTTCAAGCTGTCTGAGTTCAAGCAGCAGTTTTGCGAACCAACACGGCCAACCGTTTGCGGGCTGTTTTGTTGGAGGGATCGAGGCTGAGTGCCTTTTCGTAGGTTTCCTGGGCTTCATCGAGCTTGAACTGCTTCTCGAGGGCGAAGGCCAGGTTGTTGAGGGCGACTGGATAGTCAGCCTTGGCTTGTAGGGCTTTGCGGTAGTGCGGAATCGCTGCCTTTACGTTGCCTTGGGCTGCCAACGCAAAGCCCAGGCCATTCTCGATCAGGGCCAACGCTTCGCCGGGTTCACCTTCGGCCTGAGCTCGCTTCAGAGCTTGTTTCAGGCTGTCGGTCGCCTGGCCATAGAGCCGCTTGCGCAGTTGGGCCGAGCCCAATTCGTAGAGGGTGGCGGCTGAGGCGGGCTCGCCTGAGCCCTGTTGTTCAAGCTTGGCGAGGGTGACCTCGTCGCTGCGCACACGCCAAACCTGGCGGGCGACCACCACGGCGGCCACCCCCAGAATCACAACCAGTCCGATCAAATAGGCCTGGGGTAGCAGAGCATCCATGGAGGCCTAAGGAAGACGCGGAATCAGGATTGGGCCGCGCCTACCACGCTGGTGAAGCTGGCCGGATCCACAACAGCTAGCTGGGCCAGCATTTTGCGGTTCAAGCGCACATCGGCCTTCTTAAGCCCGCCCATCAGGCGGCTGTAGCTGAGGCCGTTGAGCCGGGCCGCAGCATTGATGCGGGCGATCCAGAGGCGACGGAAATCACGTTTGCGGCGACGGCGATCGCGGTAGGCGTTGCAGAGCGCCTTCATCACCCGCTGGTTGGCTGTGCGAAACAGCGAACCGTTGCCGCCACGGAAACCGCGGGCCAGCCGAAGGATCTTGTTGCGGCGTTTACGGGCGACGTTGCCCCTTTTGACGCGGGCCATGGGTAAGGGAGAAAAAGACGGGGAAGGGAAAGGGGTGTCAGGCTGGAACGAGCGACTCGCAGCAGGCCTGTCGTTTCAGCTCAACGGCTGTAGGGAAGCATGCGGGCCACGTTCTCCGCATCCCGCTCATCCACCACGGCCATGGTGCCGAGGTAACGCTTGCGTTTGGGGCTCTTGTGATCGAGCAGGTGGTTGTGGAAAGCGCGGCGGCGCATGAATTTGCCGCTGCCGGTCACCTTGAACCGCTTGGCGGCTGCTTTGCGGGTCTTGAGCTTCGGCATGGCTCCCAGCGCGGGCACAAACAATCACACTACGACCTGGTAGTGCCATCCTCCAAATCCTTGCCGTTTTCCCGCGCCCCTCAGGCTCCGCTGCTGGTCTTGCTGACGGCCCCGCTGCTGTGGATCGGGGGGTGCAGGGCCGCCGAGCCCCCGGCGTTGCAGTGGCCAGTGCCGGCTCCGCCCCGGGTCGAAGCCGCCGATCCGGTGCTCTGGGTGGCGCTGGCGGCACGGCTCGGCTCCCAGCCAGGGCGGGCACCTTTGCCGCTGCGCAGTGGCAAAGGTGCCCTCACCCTGCGCGATGCCGGCGGGCGGCAGTGGCGCTCAAGCCAGTTGACCGTGCACTGGCTCGAGCGGCCCCTGGATCCGCCCCTGGAGCTGCGCCGCCTCGTAGCAGGCCCCTTTGCAAGTTTTGAATCGGCCCAGCGGGTGGCCCAGCGTTGGCAGGCCCACAAGGTGGCGACCACCGTGGCGCGACCCGGGGACTGGGAGGTGTGGGCCCGCGCCGATGCCCCCGTGCCGGCAGGGCTCACGGTGAAGCCGGTGAGCCTGCGCTACCGATCTGGGCTGCAGCCAGCCCTGCAGGGGCCTGGCGGCACGCTCCAGGCTCTGCAGGGCCCCGTGAGCATCGAAGCGCCGGGAGGCCTGCTCTGGCAGGGGGCCCGTTATGCGGGGCCTTTTCGGCTGCAGGCCGATGCCTATGGCACCTGGAGCCTGGTGGAACAGGTGCCCCTCGAGCGCTACCTCGAGGGGGTGGTGCCCCATGAGATTGGGGCCGCTGCACCGCCGTCTGCCCTGGCGGCCCAGGCGGTGCTGGCCCGCACCTGGGCGCTGCGCAATCAGCATCGTTACAGCGCCGATGGCTATCACCTCTGCGCCAGCACCCAGTGCCAGGTGTACAGCGATCCCCGCCATGCGGGCCCGGCGGTGCGCCAGGCCATCACCCGCACCCGTCATCAGGTGCTGAGCTGGCAGGGGGAGCCCATTCATGCCGTCTATCACGCCAGCAATGGCGGCCTGGCGGCCGGTCTTGAGGAGGGTTGGTCGGCTGACCCCCTGCCCTATTTGAAACCCCGCTTTGATGGTCCATGGGATGGGCTCCAGCAGGGTCGCCAGGCGCCGGACCCGCTGCCCCTGGGTCGCCTGGCATCGTTGCTGGCCCGCAGGGATGCCGCCACGTTCTATGGCGCCGACCATCCCCTGTTTCGCTGGAGCCGGCTGCTCAATGGGGCCCAGATTGCTGCCGCCCTGCAGGCCCGGGGCATGCCGGTGGGTGAGGTGCGGCGGCTGCAGGTGCTCGAGCGGGGCGCCAGTGGTCGCGTGGTGGCTCTGGCGATCGAGGGCACGGCTGGCCGCACGGTGCTGCGCCTCGATGCCATTCGCCGCACCTTGCCAACGTTGCCGAGCACCTTGTTTGAGCTGAGCCCTCAAGGGCCTGGGCTCTGGCGCGCGCTGGGCGGTGGCTTTGGCCATGGCGCCGGCCTCTCCCAGGCCGGCGCCATCGACCTGGGCCGACGCGGCTGGAGCTTGGCGCAGATCCTGGAGCGCTACTACCCCGGCACCCAGCTGCAAACCCTGCAGCAGCTCAAGGCTTGGGGCCCGGTTGGCTCGGGTTTGGCCAGTTCCCCGTAGACTCGCCGCGATGTGAGGGGGTTCCATGGACGCGGGCGGCACCGCCACCGATCGCCGTCGCGCCAAGGCAGCCCTTTTTGTGGTCGGTTGTGGCTGGGCCGGCATGGCACCCCATTGGCTTCCCCCTGCCCAGGGGTTGGTGCCGGCGGTCACCCTGGCCGTGCTGCTCGGGGGCTACAGCATCCGAACGGTGTTGCTGCAGGCCCTGCGGCCGCGCCACGCCCCCCCGGCCCCCTGGCCCCTGACCGATCCCCCGGCGGTTGATGTGGTGGTGGCGGCTCGCGATGAGCAGGCGGTGGTGGCCCGGCTGGTGGAGCAGCTCTCGGAGCTGCGCTACCCCGAGGGCCTGTTGCAGCTGTGGGTTGTCGATGACGGCAGCAGCGATCGCACCCCAGAGTTATTGGCTGAGCTGCAGACCCGCTTCAGCTGCCTGCAGGTGTTGAGCCGTCCGGCCGATGCCGGTGGCGGCAAATCGGGGGCACTCAACCTCGTCCTCCAACAGCTCACGGGGCGATGGTTGCTGGTGCTTGATGCCGATGCCGTGTTGCAGAGCGACACCCTTGAGCGTCTGATCCCCTTTGCCGAGGCCGGTGGCTGGGCAGCTGTTCAACTGCGCAAGGCCGTGGCCAATGCCGATGTGAACCTGCTGACCCGGGCCCAGTCGATGGAAATGGCCCTCGATGCGGTGATTCAGGAGGGGCGCTTGGCCGTGGGTGGTGTGGCCGAGTTGCGGGGCAATGGTCAACTGCTGCGGCGTGAGTCAGTGCTGGCTTGCGGCGGCTTCAACGAGGCCACCGTGACCGATGACCTCGACCTGAGCTTTCGATTGCTGGTTGAAGGCCAGCCAATTGGGATTCTCTGGAATCCCCCTGTGCGCGAAGAGGCGGTGCTCAGCTTGCGGGCCCTCTGGCGCCAGCGGCAACGCTGGGCCGAAGGGGGCCTGCAGCGCTTCTTCGACTACGGGCCTGGGCTGTTGTCGAATCGACTGAGCTTCTCCCAGCGGCTCGATGTGGTGGCCTTCTTCCTGCTCCAGTACGTGCTGCCGATGTTGGCGATTGCCGATATGGCTGGGGCTCTGATCACCCGCACCCCCCCCACGGTGTGGCCCCTCTCCCTGGTGGCTCTTGGGCTCTCCGGGTTCGCGATTGTGACCGGCTGCCGCCGTCCCAGTGAGGGCCCCAAGTTGCCGGCCATGAATCCCCTGGCGATCGGCTTGGGAATCCTGTATTTGATGCATTGGTTTGTGGTGATCCCCTGGGTGACCTTGCGGATGGCGCTGCTGCCCAAGCGATTGGTCTGGGCCAAGACCATGCATTTGGGTGAGGTCGCTGGAGTTGATGGCGACGATGGTGAATCCGCAACGGCGGTGGCTTAGGCGGCCTGTTCGTTGTGGAGGGTGTCGTCAAGGGCCCCATCGAGGGGCCCGTCGAGTTCAACCACTTCACCATTGAAGAATTCGGCGAATCGCCGTGTCCGCTCATCGAGTTGGCCACTGGAGCGACCCTCAGCCAAGCGTGGGTCCATGGCAGGAGCGCCGGTTTGAGCGGGGCCGGGGGTCTGTTGAGACCCTGGGGACTGGGTGACGTTGGGGGCGGCAACCGGTAGCCCGTTCGTGGCAGTGACGGCGCTCTTGGCAGTGACGGCGGTGGCGGAAGTGACGGCCAAGGCGGCAGCGGGCGGGCCAGATGGTGTGGCCATCGCTGGGGCGCTTGTTGGGGCAGGGACTCCTGCAGGCTTTGGCCCAGGGGTTGCCAGCCCGGGGCTACTGGGCTCACCCCCCCCCTCCAGCACCAGCTGGCGGGAGCTGCCGAGCGCCAGGGCAATGGCTTTTTCCACCAGTGGCAGGCGGCTCTGAACCATGGCCATCCAATTGCCGGCCACGCGCACCACCGCGCGTCGCTCATCGAGGCGAACCAGCTGGGCTTGCTGGGAGAGCAGCATGCGCGTTGAGGGCAGCTCCAGGCCAGCCAAGATCTGCTGCCACAGCTCAGGCAGGTTGGCAGCCGGGCCCAGATCGGCTTGACGTGGCTCGGCTTGCTGTAGATCGGATGGCGGATCAGCGGCGTGGGCGATGGCCACGGCCACGGCTGGGGCTGGCGCTGGCGCTGGGACTGGCGCTGGCGCTGGGACTGGCGCTGGGCCAGCGGCAGGAGTCACGGCAGCGGGCATCCTTGGTGCCGTGGTGGCTGGGTCGGGGCCCCCAGGCCTGGCGGCCGGTGTGCCAACTGGGGGGTGTTGCGACGCGCTGCTGATCACGGCGCCCGTTGCGGCGCCGATCGGCTCAGCCAACAGACCGAGCAGCAGCACCTCGAGCCAAAGGCGGGGATTAACACTCTGGCGCAACTGGAATTCGCTGCCCTTGAGTTGGCTTTGCCACAGGAGCAACCGTGCTTTGCCAATGCTGCGGGCTAGCTCGGGCAGCTGGGGCCTGAATTGTGGCGACAGGCTGGTGAGCTCGAGCCTGTCGGGGGCCACCCCGGCCAGCACCAGATCCCTTAGCACCGCTGCGATCCCCTGCAGGACGGCTGCTGGTTCGCGGCCCCGGTCGAGCAACTGGCGGCAGGCCTCGCTCAGGGCCAGGGGGTCGGCCGTGGCCAGGCCCCGCGCCAGCTCGAGTAGCTCCTGCTCGGGCACAGCCCCCAGCAGCTCCCAAACTGCGATCGCCTCAACCGGGGCCGGCAGCAGCGACAGCTGATCCAGCAGGCTTTCGGCATCCCGCAGTCCTCCCTGCGCCCGCTGTGCCACCACGTGCAGGGCCTCCGGGGTAATGCCGATGCCCTCTTGGGCAGCGATCCAGGCCAGGTGCCGTTCCAGCGGTTCGAGTGGGATGCGGCGAAAATCAAACCGCTGGCAGCGGCTCAGGATTGTGGGCAGCACCCGCTGGGGATCGGTGGTGGCCAGCACAAACACCACCCGCGGTGGCGGTTCTTCGAGGGTCTTGAGCAGGGCGTTGAAGGCGGCGGTCGAGAGCATGTGGCACTCGTCGATCACGTAGACCTTCCAGCGGGCCTGCACCGGTGCAAAGCGGGAGCGTTCGATCAGCTCTCGGATGTTGTCGACGCCGGTGTTGGAGGCGGCGTCAATCTCGATCACATCGAGGGCGTTGCCCGCGGCGATGCTTGTACAGAGCTCACAGCTGCCGCAGGGCTCGGGCGTGGGGCCGCTGCTGCTGATGCAGTTGAGCGAGCGGGCCAAGATCCGGGCGCTCGAGGTTTTGCCAGTGCCGCGGGGCCCGCTCAGCAAGTAAGCCGGAGCAATCCGGCCGCTGGTCAGGGCGTTGCTGAGCGTGGCTGCAATCGCTTCTTGGCCGACCAGCTGGTTGAAACGTTGCGGCCTGTACTTGTGATGCAGGGGCTGGTAGGCCTGTCCCATCGTCAGCGGCTGGGGAGGCTCCACGGCCCCAAAAGCCTACTGGCTGTGGCTGGGACACTCCCCTGGTGGGGGGGGCGGTCGCCCTCAGGCGCTGGCCTGTTGATCGGCCTCCGGCTCGGGGGCGGCGTGGGGCGTGGCACTGGGATGGGCCAGCACCTTGGCTTTGCTGCGTGCTTCGACCAGCTCGCGGGTGATCGTGAAGGTCTTGATGTCTTTGCGAGAGGGGAGGTCGTACATCAGATCGAGCATCAGCTCCTCGACGATGCCGCGCAGGGCTCGAGCTCCGGTTTTGCGGCGGTGGGCCTCGATGGCGATCGCCTCAACGGCGCCGGGTTCGAAATCCAGGCGCACATTGTCCATGCTCAGCAGGGTCTGGAACTGTTTGACCAGGGCGTCGCGGGGTTCGGTGAGGATGGCCTCAAGGGCCGGTGAATCCAAGGGTTCGAGCACGGCATTCACCGGCAGGCGGCCGATGAATTCAGGGATCAGCCCGTACTTGACCAGGTCGTCCGGTTCGAGGTGTCGCAGCACCTCGGCGGCATGTCGCTCTTTGCCACTGCGGGGCCTGCTGCTGCCATCGGCACTGATGAAGCCGATCGCGTTGCGACCCATCCGCTTTTGCACCACCTCATCGAGACCCACAAAGGCCCCCCCGCAGATGAACAGGATCTGGCTGGTGTCGATTTGGATGCAGTCTTGGTAGGGGTGCTTGCGGCCCCCCTGGGGTGGCACGTTGGCGACGGTACCTTCGAGCATCTTGAGCAGGGCCTGCTGTACTCCTTCGCCTGAGACGTCGCGGGTGATCGAAGGGTTTTCGCTCTTGCGGGCGATCTTGTCGATTTCATCGATGTAGATGATGCCGCGCTGGGCCTGCTCCACATCAAGGTCGGCCTTTTGCAGCAACCGCAGCAGGATATTTTCGACATCTTCCCCCACGTAGCCCGCCTCGGTGAGGGTGGTGGCATCGGCTACCGCAAAGGGCACGTCGAGCAGTTCAGCCAGGGTTTGGGCCAGCAGGGTCTTGCCGCAGCCGGTGGGTCCGATCAGCAAGATGTTGCTCTTGTGCAGGCGAGTGGCGGTCTCGTCGGTTTCGCCCTTGCCATCCCCCTGCCAGGCCAGTCGTTTGTAGTGGTTGTAGACCGCCACGGAGAGGGTTTTTTTGGCCTCCTCTTGACCCACCACTTGGCGGTCGAGGAAGGCTTTGATGTCGTGGGGCTTGGGGATCTGGGCCAGGGTGGGGGCCGGCTTGGGCGCTTTCTTGCTGGGGACCTTGCTGCGGCTGCTCTCGGGCGTGGCGCGTGATCCGGTGTTGGCTTGCCCCTCGGAGAGTTCCTCGTCGAGGATCTCGTTGCACAGATCGATGCACTCGTCGCAGATGTAGACGCCGGGGCCGGCGATCAGCTTGCGCACCTGCTCCTGCGATTTGCCGCAGAAGGAGCACTTCAGGTGAGCGTCGAACTTCGGCATCGAACCTTTTGGCGTCGCGTTGGGAAGGAACAGGTCCAAAGACCAGGATCGACCCAAAAGGCGGGTTCGTCAGCCGTCCTTAAGGATCAAACCGGGCCGGTTTCGGTCACAACCCGATCAATCAAGCCGTATTCAACCGCTTCTGGGGGGGAAAGGAAGTAGTCGCGGTCGGTGTCTTCGGCGATTTTCTCGAACGGTTGACCGGTGTGTTCGGCCATCAGGCCATTGAGGGTGTCCTTGAGGAACAAAATTTCCTTGGCCTGGATTTCGATGTCGACCGCTTGACCCTGGGCGCCACCCAGAGGCTGGTGAATCATGATGCGGGCGTTGGGCAGGGCCAGCCGCTTGCCCCTGGCGCCGCTGGTGAGCAAAAAGGCCCCCATGCTGGCGGCGAGGCCGTAGCAGATCGTCACCACATCAGGTGCCACCTGCTGCATGGTGTCGTAGATGGCCAACCCTGCGGTGACTGAGCCACCAGGAGAATTGATGTAGATCTGGATATCTTTTTCGGGATCTTCGGCTTCCAGGAACAGGAGCTGGGCGACGAGGGAATCGGCCACCTGATCATCAATCCCGCTGCCCAGAAAGATGATCCGCTCGCGCAGCAGGCGTGAGTAGATGTCGAAGGCCCGGTCGCCCCGGCCGGATTGCTCCACCACCGTTGGCAACAAGCCCGGGCTGGCAACGGTGGTGCCGGTGGCACGGCTGTGAATCGGGTGGCGGATGGTGGCGTCGATCACGCGCGCTCGGCTGGGGGTCGGGGTCGTGTTGCCAATCTATGGGCGCCGCCGGGACGGCGGGGCCAGGCTCAGACGTCTGAGGCTGTGGGGTCGGTGGGCTCAGCTTCAGCTTGATCGTCGTTGGCTGTGGTGGGGACCTTTTCGGTGATGGTGCTGTTGGCCTCCAGCCAGTCGAGCAGGGTCTCCTGCAGCAGATCGTCGGCAATCGCTTGGCGCAGGCGCTGCGGATCGATGTTGCCCTGGGCGCTGAGCTCGCGGCTCACTTCGTTGATCTTGGCGTCGAGGGTTGCGTCGTCGACGCTGATGGCCTCGGCTTCAGCAAGGGCCTTAAGGGCCATGCTGCGACGTAGGCGCTGCTCAGCCTCCGGACGGGAGCTGTCCATCAGGCTGCGCACCAGGTCAGGGGTGAACAGCTTTTTGACATCCATGCCCTGCTGGGCGATTTGGCCGGCGGTTTGCTCGATCAGGTTGCGGATCTCCTGCTGCACCAGGGTTTCAGGCAGCTCGACCTCGAGCTCTTCAACCAGGGCTGAGAGAAGGGCGTCGTGGCGGCTGGCCTTGGTGCGGCGCTCGGCGTCGTCTTTGAGGCGGGTTTCGAGGTCGGCGCGAAGCTCGGCCAGGGTTTGCTTGTCGCTGGCCTGCTGGGCAAAGGCGTCATCGAGGACCGGCAGCTCGCGGGTTTTCAGATCCTTGAGGCTGATTTCAAAACGGGCCGGGCGCCCGGCGGCTTCTTCCTGGGGATAGCTCTCGGGAAACTGGCAGTCGATGGTTTTGCTGTCCCCCACCGCCATGCCGATCACCCCTTCCACGAAGCCCGGGATCATGCGGCCCTCTTCGAGTTCCACATCCATGGCATCGCTGCTGCCGCCGGTGATCGCATCGCCGGAATCAGCAAAGACGCCGCTGAAGCTCAGCACCGCCGTATCGCCGGCGGCGGCGGCCCGATCGTCGACGGGCACCAGGGTGGCCAGTTGCTTGCGGGACTGCTCGATCAGCTCATCGATCCGAGCGGCGTCGAAGTTGATCAGCTCGGCTTCGGCCTTGAGCCCCTTGGTGGCTTTGAGCTTCGGCGTGGGCTCCACGTCGAGCTCGAGGGTGATGGTGAGCGGGCTGCCAGGCTCGAACCGCCCCAGCACGGCCTCAAAGCCTTCGCTGAGCTCGGGCCGGCCGATCGCCGCCACCGGTTCGATTGCGATGGCATCGCGAAAAGCCGAATCCACCAGATCTTCCAAGGCGGTGGCCCTCAGGCGCAGGGGGCCGATCTGCTGCAAGAGCACAGGCCGGGGCACTTTGCCCTTGCGAAAGCCCGGCAGCTTGACGCTGCGGCTCAATTTCTCCACTGCGGCGTCGTAGCTGGCCTGGCTGCGGCTGGCGGGAATGGTCAGCTCAAGGGCGACCCGGCTGCCCGGCTTGGGGCTCGCCGTCACCGTGAGTCCCCCTGCCTTCTCTGGGCTGGCTGAAGCGGATTGGCTGGCGGCAGCGGCGGCAGGGCTCATGAAGGGTGACTCGGGAAACGGCTTGGGAAGCCCCCGATCCTAAGAAAGTGGTCGAATCGCTTCGCAAAGCCTTATTGTTGATTCGGCGCATGACGAAAGCGATACCTTCTCGAGTCCAATTCCAGCTCGAATCCATTCGAGCTCGAGTCCAATTCGAGTCCTGACCCCAGCCAGATCCCACCCAGCCAGCCCTGTCCACACCCAGGTCTGGTCCCTACCAAGCCAGGCCAAGTCCAGTTGGACTTCAGATCCACACTGAATTCGCCCCATCAGGCTGTTCAGGGTTGATCCAAGTTCAACCATGTCCTGGTCCTTGGTCGGGTTCAGCTCACCACCAAGTCTGATCCCTGGTCCCAGCGCTCCAACGGCGACCAGGTCCGATCAACTCCAATGTTGTTTCAGCTCCGTTGCTTCACCCCTTGACCGCCGCCAAGACCGCTCCCCAGCCCCCAACCAACGCCCTCCCTCGTCGTCCCCTGAGGGTGGCGATCCTCGGTGCCACAGGCGCCGTGGGACAGGAGCTCTTGGCGCTGCTTGCGGAACGCCGCTTTCCTGTGGCTGAGCTGATTCCCTTGGCCTCCCCCCGCTCAGCCGGCCAGACCTTGCGCTGGCAAGACCAGGACCTCACCATCGGGGCGGTCGAGGCGGCTGCCTTTGACGGTGTTGACCTGGTGCTCGCTTCGGCTGGCGGTGCGGCCTCCAAGCAGTGGGCCCCTGTGGCCGCCGCTGCCGGTGCCCTGGTCATCGACAACTCCAGTGCTTTCCGCATGGATCCGGCGGTACCGCTTGTGGTGCCCGAGGTCAATCCCGAAGCGGCCCTGCTCCACCAGGGCATTATTGCCAACCCCAACTGCACCACGATCCTGCTCACCCTGGCCCTGGCACCCCTGCAGGCCAGCAGGCCGATTCGCAGGGTGGTGGTGAGCACCTACCAGAGCGCCAGCGGCGCCGGTGCCCGGGCCATGGATGAGCTGCGCACCCTCAGCCGCACCGTGCTTGATGGTGGCGAGCCAGTGAGTGAGGTGTTGCCCCATTCGCTCGCCTTCAACCTGTTTTTGCACAATTCCCCCCTGCAGCCCAGTGGCTATTGCGAGGAGGAGCTCAAGATGCTTCATGAGACCCGCAAAATCATGGGCCTGCCCGGGTTGCGGCTTTCGGCCACCTGCGTGAGGGTGCCGGTGTTGCGGGCTCACTCAGAAGCCATCAACATTGAATTTCTCGAACCGTTTCCAGTCGAAGAAGCCCGGGCCCTACTGGCCCAGGCCCCAGGGGTGGAGTTGCTCGAGAACTTCGAGACCAATCGCTTCCCCATGCCCACCGATGTGACCGGTCGCGATCCGGTGGCGGTGGGCCGCATTCGCCAGGATCTCAGTGATCCCAATGCTCTGGAGCTCTGGCTCTGCGGGGACCAGATCCGCAAGGGTGCCGCTCTCAATGCGATCCAGATTGCCGAATTGCTGCTGTCCGGCTCTGGGCTGGGAGGTGACGCTTGACCCCAGCACCTTTTGGCCGCCTGGTGACCGCCATGGTCACCCCGTTTGCCGCTGATGGTGCGGTGGACCTGGAATTAGCGGCCCGCCTGGCCGACCATCTGGTGAACCAGGGCTCTGAAGGCCTGGTGATCTGTGGCACCACCGGTGAATCGCCCACGCTCAGCTGGGCTGAGCAGCACCGCATGATTGCGGCGGTGAAGGAGGCCGTGGCCGGCCGGGCCACGATCGTGGCCGGCAGTGGCAGCAATTGCACGGCCGAGGCCGTTGAGGCCACCCGTGAGGCTGCGGCCCTGGGGGTCGATGGCGTGCTGGTGGTGGTGCCTTATTACAACAAGCCACCCCAAGACGGCCTCGAAGCGCATTTTCGGGCGGTGGCGGCGGCGGCGCCTGAGCTGCCGTTGATGCTCTACAACATTCCAGGCCGCACGGGCTGCAGTTTGGCCCCTGAGACGGTCGCGCGTCTGCTCGATTGCCCCAATGTCGTGAGTTTCAAGGCGGCCAGTGGCACCACGGAGGAGGTGAGTGCCCTGCGGCTTCTCTGCGGTGATCGCCTGGCTGTGTACAGCGGCGACGACGCCCTCACCCTGCCGATGCTGGCGGTGGGAGCCGTGGGGGTGGTGAGTGTGGCCAGCCATCTGGCCGGCCCCCAGATCAGCCAGATGATCCGGGCTTTTTTGGCCGGCGATCTCACCAAAGCCCTGGCCCTGCATCAGCAGTTGCTGCCCCTGTGCAAGGCCCTGTTTGCCACCACCAATCCGATCCCAGTCAAAGCCGCCCTGGAGCTCTGCGGTTGGCCGGTCGGTGCGCCAAGACTTCCCCTCCTCCCTGCCTCTGAAGCCGTGAGACAACGCCTCTCTGAAACCCTGGCTGCCCTGCGTCCTACCTGACGCCAAGGCCGTTTGCTGATCGCAATGGTTCGGTGATTGAGATCAGCATGTTCATCCAGTTCCTCCCAAAGTCGATTCGTTCCTCCCTCAATGACAAGTTCTAACGTCAGCAATACCGGCCACAGCTCCAACGGCAACGCTTCAAACGGCAAATCCAGACAGCCTGCCCTGCGCGTCATTCCCCTGGGTGGATTGCACGAAATCGGCAAGAACACCTGTGTGTTCGAGTACGGCGATGACATCATGCTCGTGGATGCCGGTCTGGCCTTCCCCAGCGATGGCATGCATGGCGTCAATGTGGTGATGCCAGATACCAGTTATCTGAAAGAGAATCAGAAGCGTATTCGCGGCATGATCGTGACCCACGGTCACGAAGATCATATCGGGGGTATCGCTCACCACCTCAAGAATTTCACCATTCCGGTCATTCATGGTCCGCGCCTGGCGCTGTCGATGCTCACCGGCAAGATGGAGGAAGCCGGTGTGATGGATCGCACCATTCTTCAGACTGTTGCCCCCCGCGATGTCGTCAAGGTCGGTCAACATTTCTCGGTGGAGTTTATTCGTAACACCCACTCGATGGCCGACAGCTTTTCGCTGGCCATCTCCACGCCGGTGGGCACGGTGATCTTTACCGGTGACTTCAAATTTGACCACACTCCGGTTGATGGAGAGCACTTCGACATGGCCCGCCTGGCTCACTACGGCGAGCAGGGGGTGCTGTGTCTGTTCAGTGACTCCACCAATTCGGAAGTGCCGGGCTTCTGCCCGCCTGAGCGCTCGGTGTTTCCCTGCCTGGATCGCCACATTTCCCAGGCCGAGGGTCGGGTAATCATTACCACCTTTGCCAGCTCGATCCACCGTGTGGCCATGATCCTTGAGCTTGCCCTCAAAAACGGCCGCAAGGTCGGTCTGCTGGGCCGCTCCATGCTCAATGTGATCGCCAAGGCTCGCGAGCTCGGCTACATGCGCGCCCCCGATGACCTGTTTGTGCCGATCAAGCAGATCCGTGATCTGCCCGATCGCGAAACCCTGTTGCTGATGACCGGTAGCCAAGGCGAACCGCTGGCTGCCCTGAGCCGCATCTCCAGGGGAGAGCATCCCCAGGTTCAGGTGAAAAATGCCGATACAATCATTTTCTCGGCCAGCCCCATCCCTGGTAACACCATCTCCGTGGTGAACACCATTGACCGGCTGATGATGCAAGGAGCCAAGGTGATCTATGGCAAGGGTGAGGGCATTCATGTCTCTGGACATGGTTTCCAGGAAGATCAGAAACTGATGCTGGCCTTGGCCAAGCCGAAGTACTTCGTGCCGGTCCACGGCGAGCACCGCATGCTCGTGTGCCACAGCAAAACTGCCCAGTCGATGGGCATCCCAGCCGACAACATCTTGATCATCGACAACGGTGACGTGGTCGAACTCACGCCTGATTCGATCCGCAAAGGTGATCCGGTTAAGGCCGGCATTGAGCTGCTCGACGCCTCCCGCAACGGCATCGTCGATGTGCGCGTGCTCAAGGAGCGCCAGCAACTTGCCGAAGATGGTGTGATCACCCTGCTGGCCGTGATCAGCACCGATGGGGTGTTGGCGGCACCGCCCCGGGCCAACTTGCGTGGCGTGGTCACGAACGCCGATGCCCGCAAGCTGTCGATGTGGGCCGAGCGGGAGATCGGTTGGGTCTTGGAGAATCGCTGGAGCCAGTTGTCTCGCAACAGCGGTGGTAAAGCCCCCGATGTTGATTGGGTGGGTGTTCAGCGGGAGATCGAAGTGGGGCTGCAACGCCGCCTGCGCCGCGAGCTCCAAGTGGAGCCGTTGATCATTTGTCTGGTGCAGCCGGCCCCTGCCGGTACCCCCGCTTACAAGAGCCGCGCCGAGGCCGAAACCGATAGTCGACCCGCTCCCAGGGGTCGTCGTGATGACCGCCGCGATGATCGTCGGGAGGCTCCCCGCCACGCTGGCGGTGCCCCAGCCCCCCAGCGTCAGCTGGCGACCGTGGGCGCTGCGGGCGCTGCCGCGGTCTCCTCCGCTCCTGGTGGTGCCGCCGTTGCGAGCCAAGTTGTGAGTCAAACTGCGACTCCAGCTGCGACCCCAGCACCGGTGGTCAAGGCGGTGGTCAAGGCAGCTCCAGCGGTGGAGCCTGAGCCCGAGGTGGCCGGCCGCATCCGTCGCCGTCGTTCGGCTGCGGTTGGCTAGCGGCCCGTTGGCTGTTGGCCGGTTGGCCGTTGGCCGGTTGGCTAGCTCAGCACCACCCTCAGCAGCCCCTTGCACAGTTCGGCCTCGTCTTCGGGGCTGAAGGCCGAAGGCTGATCGGAGTCTGGATCCGGTTGAACCACCAGGTCCAGCATGGTGGTGAGCCGGGGATCGGCCAGGTGGACGGCGATTTGCTCGGGTTCGTCGATCACCTCGACGGTGGTTGACGGTGCTGCTGCCATTGGCCTCTGAAAGGGCGCCATGGCGAGGTGGGCAGGCTCAACTGGCGCCTGGGCGGTGGCCGGCCCTACCCCGCCCAGTGCCTCCAGCCAGGGCATCGCGGCGCCGGCCGTGGTAGCCGCAGTAGCACCGGTAGCGGCAGTGGCAGTGGCACCGTCACCGGCAGTGGCACCGGCAGTGGCAGTGGCAGTGGCCAGCAGGGCTTGGCACTGTTGCCATTCCTGCTCGGCAATGGCTCGCACCACGGCTTCGGGCTCGCTGGCCAGCACGCGCGCGTAGCTCTCGGCCGCCGCTGCCGGTTCCCCCAGCCCATAGCGCCAGGTATGGCCGATCAACAGGTCGACTCGGCAACGGAGCGGCACGCTGGGTGTGGTGAGGAGCTCTTGCAGCAGCGTTTCGCTGGCCGTGAGCACCGCCTGCCACTGTCCGTTGCTGTAGTCCCTCTCGAGCGCGGCATAGCGCTCCTGCAGCGAGGCGGCCATCGAATCAATTGCTGGGGCGGAATAGTTCCAGTTTGGAGCGATCCCACTGCAGCCGCCAACCGGCGGGCAGATCGCTGCGCCCTGGGGGTTGGCTTGGCCGCAGCCGATCCAACAGGCCGGCCAGCTGCTCGGCCGTGAGGGGCTGTTGGGTGAGGCGGCGAATCCAGTGTTCTAAAAGTGCAATTTGGTTGACTGGCTGGAGTCCTGTTAGCCGGAGCCGATTCAGCCCCGTGTCCGGGCCGCCATGACCTTCGCCGGACGGGGCGGTGCTGAGCCACTGCAGGCCCACATCGAGCCATTCGTCACGGGCTTCATCCTCTAGGGCCAGCCGTTCGGCAGTGCCGCTGATTCGCCGCGCCGCTCCGGGATGGAGTGCCTCAAGGACCGGCAGCACGTCGGCGCGCAGGCGGTTGCGGCTGAAGCGGAACTCACCATTGCTTGGATCCAGCCAGATCGGCAGCTGCAGGGTGCTGCAGATCTGGGCCGTTTCGCTGCGGTCAAAAATCAACAGGGGCCGCACCAGCGCAGGTTCGGGCGCGTTGGGCACCAGGGATCGCCGCGTCCGCAAACTGGCCAACCCGCGGCGGTGGCTGCCGCGGGCCAGATGCAGCAGCAGGGTTTCAGCCCGGTCTGAGGCCGTATGGCCCGTCACCACCCGGCTGCATGGCAGGGCCTGGGCTTGCAGCAGCAGCGCCCCATACCGCCACTGCCGCGCCGCGGCTTCGTTCATGGGTGGGGCGACAGCCTGGATCCAGGGCTCACAACAGGCGCTCAGCGCCTGCTCCCTGCACCAGGCCATCAGCTCCTCGGCCTGCCCGGCTGATCCGGGGCGCCAGCGGTGGTCGCCATGCCAAATCGAGAGCTCCCAGTGGTGCAGACGCTGCAGGCCCAGCAGCAGCCCCAGCAGGGCCATCGAGTCTTGTCCGCCTGAGACGGCCAACAGCAGCGAGGCCCCATCGGGTAGCAGGCCGGGGTGGCGCAGCAGGTGGCGGTGCAGCCTCAGGTGCGACCGACTCCAGGCCTGGGCCAGCAGCTGAGCCATGGCGTCTGGGGCTTTGGGTGGGAGAATCAGACCAATTCGATCAGCATGAACCATGTCGCGTTTGGCCAGCCTGCCCACCGCCCTCCAAGCTGCGTTGGGCGAGCGTCGGGCGCTCAAGGTGATCGCCGGCCTCAGCAATTTTGATGCCAGCAGCGTGGCGTGCATCGCCCGCGCCGCTGCGGCGGGCGGGGCCGATCTGATCGATGTGGCCTGCGATCCGCAGCTGGTGCAGGTGGCCGTGGCGGCCGCCGCGGGGGTGCCGATCTGCGTGTCGGCCGTCGATCCCGATCTCTTTACGGCCGCCGTGGCTGCCGGCGCCACCATGGTCGAAATTGGCAATTTCGACAGCTTCTATCCCCAGGGCCGTGTCTTTGGCGCCGCCGAGGTGCTCGAGCTCACCCGCCGCACCCGCGCGCTGCTGCCCAACACGGTGCTGAGCGTCACCGTGCCCCATGTGCTTCCCCTCGACGTCCAGCAGGAGTTGGCTGTGGACCTGGTGGCGGCCGGTGCCGACCTCATCCAAACCGAAGGCGGCACCAGCGCCCGGCCCTTCAGTGCCGGCACCCTTGGCCTGATCGAGAAGGCGGCACCCACCCTGGCCGCCGCCCATGGAATCAGCCGGGCCCTGGCCGAGGCTGGTTTAACGGCCCCGGTGCTGTGTGCTTCGGGGCTTTCGGCCGTCACCCTGCCCATGGCCATTGCCGCCGGTGCCGCCGGTGTGGGCGTGGGTTCGGCCGTGAGCCGGCTCGGCGATGAACTCGCCATGCTGGCCGTTGTGCGCAGCCTGCGCGAAGCCCTCGCCGTCCCGGTGACGGCGACCGTCTAACCCCCGTTCTATGGGCCCAGTTCTCTGGTTGTTGCAGTGGCCCATTCGGGCCGTGGTGCTGCTGTTGGTGGCGCGGCTGCCGCTGGGGGTCGAGCTGCGGGGTTTTGATACGGCCCTGCTCTCGGCCGTGGTGATCGGCTTGCTCGGCACGCTGCTGGCTTGGCCGCTGCAATTGCTTCTGGCCCTGCCCTGGACGGTGGCCAGCTTGGGCGGTTTAATCGCGCCGGTCAGCTGGCTGTTTGACGGTTTGATCGCCGTGGTGCTGTTTGGCCTGGCGGCTTGGTTGATCGAGGGGTTTCGCCTGAGCAACGGTTTCGTCAGCGCCGTGCTCGGGGCTGGGGTGTACAGCTTGATTTGCCGGTTGGTGCTGGGCGGCCTGGGCCAGCTCTAAGGGGGACGGTTGGCTTGAGCTGGGCCAGGCGGCTTTCCGCCTCGGCCGCCCCAGGCTGTCTGCGGCGAGAATGGACCCATGCCAGCCAGCTCGTTAGCAGCGGCCGCCCCTCCGATGCTCTTCCAGCTCCACGCCCCCTACGAGCCCAAAGGCGACCAGCCCGAGGCCATCAAGGGCCTGGTGGCGGGGGTGGATGGGGCTGAGCGCTACCAGACCCTGCTGGGGGCCACGGGCACCGGTAAAACCTTCACGATTGCCAATGTGATCGCCCAGACCGGTCGCCCGGCGCTGGTGCTGGCCCACAACAAGACCCTGGCGGCCCAGCTGTGCAATGAGCTGCGGGAGTTTTTCCCCAACAACGCCGTCGAATATTTCATCTCGTATTACGACTATTACCAGCCCGAGGCCTATGTGCCGGTCTCGGACACCTACATCGCCAAAACGGCATCGATCAACGAAGAGATCGATATGTTGCGCCACTCGGCCACCCGCTCATTGTTTGAGCGGCGTGATGTGATCGTGGTGGCCTCGATCAGTTGTATCTATGGCCTGGGTATCCCGAGCGAATACCTCAAGGCAGCGGTGAAATTCCAAGTTGGGGACACCCTCAACCTGCGGGGTTCCCTGCGCGAGTTGGTCAACAACCAATACTCGCGCAATGATTTAGAGATCTCCCGGGGCCGCTTTCGTGTCCGGGGTGATGTGCTGGAGATTGGCCCGGCCTATGAAGATCGGCTGGTTCGGATTGAACTGTTTGGTGATGAGGTGGAGGCGATCCGTTATGTGGACCCCACCACCGGAGAGATTCTGCAGAGCCTCGAGGCCATCAACATCTATCCGGCCAAGCACTTCGTGACGCCCAAGGAGCGGCTGGCCGATGCGATCCTGGCGATTCGCACCGAGCTGCGGGAGCGGCTCGAGGTGCTCAACGGCCAGGGCCGATTGCTGGAGGCGCAGCGGCTCGAGCAACGCACCACCTATGACCTCGAAATGCTCGAGCAGGTGGGCTATTGCAATGGCGTCGAGAACTACGCGCGCCACCTGGCCGGCCGGCCGGCCGGAACCCCGCCCGAATGCCTGATCGATTATTTCCCCGACGATTGGCTGCTGGTGGTTGATGAGAGCCATGTGACCTGCTCCCAGCTGCAGGCCATGTACAACGGCGACCAGGCGCGCAAGCAGGTGCTGATTGAGCACGGTTTCCGGCTGCCGAGTGCGGCCGACAACCGGCCGCTCAAGGGCGATGAGTTTTGGGAGAAGGCCCGCCAGACCATCTTTGTGAGTGCCACCCCGGGCAATTGGGAGCTGGGCCAGAGCGTGGGCCAGGTGGTCGAGCAGGTGATCCGTCCAACCGGCGTGCTCGATCCGATTGTGGAGGTGCGCCCCAGCGAGGGTCAGGTCGATGACCTGTTGGGCGAGATCCGTACCCGGGCCGACAAGCAGGAGCGGGTGCTGGTGACCACCCTCACCAAGCGCATGGCCGAGGATCTCAGTGATTACCTCGCAGAACACGGCGTCAGGGTGCGCTATCTGCACTCCGAGATCCATTCGATTGAGCGGATTGAAATCCTTCAGGACCTCCGCAATGGCGTCTATGACGTGTTGGTGGGTGTAAACCTGTTGCGGGAGGGTCTTGATTTGCCTGAGGTCTCCCTGGTGGCGATCCTCGATGCCGACAAGGAGGGTTTCCTGCGGGCCGAGCGCTCCTTGATTCAGACGATCGGCCGTGCCGCCCGCCATGTGGATGGGGTGGCCCTGCTGTATGCAGACAACCTCACCGATTCAATGGCGAGGGCGATTTCGGAGACCGAGCGGCGTCGGGCGATTCAGCATGCCCACAACGAAGCCCACGGCATCACCCCGAGCCCGGCCGGCAAGCGTGCTGGCAACTCGATCCTCTCGTTTCTGGAGATGTCAAGGCGCCTCAGTGATGACCAGCTTGAGGAGGCCGCGCAGCAGGCTGAAAACAATGCTGTCCCGCTCGATGCGCTGCCTGAATTGATTCAGCAGCTCGAGGAGAAGATGAAAATCGCCGCCAAGAGCCTCGAGTTTGAAGAGGCGGCCAACTTGCGCGACCGCATCAAGACCCTGCGCCAGAAGCTGGTGGGGAAGGCCTGAGGGCACCGGCCCAGGGCAGGTATTGCAGGGCGAAGACAGCATTGGGATGGCAGGGCAGCGGCGGCTGGGGCACCGCCGGCACCGCCACAAATGGGGCTGGCGGTGTCGACAGCTCGCGGAACGCCTCCCGAATCACACCCACTGGGCAGGGCAGGGCCGTTGCATAGGCCTGGCGCACCAGGGCTGGAAGCTCAGCAGTGCCCTGACCGTCTTGCCACCACACCACCAGGCCAGCCTGCTGCAGTTGCAGCAGCCAGCTGGCGTTGGCGGCTGGGGTGAGCTGGCCCGTGCTGTAAGCACTGACGTGCAAGGGGCGGTCGAGCCGCGCCGCCAGATCCACCAACTGGGTCAGGGTGGACTCGCGCCGCCCGCGATCACCAAACAGCCGATCGGAAAGTTCGGCTGGCAAATACCACCCCTTCACGGCGAGTCCTAGCCGTTGGAGCAGGGGTTGCAGGCGTTGTTGCTGGGCTAGCGATTGGCGCTGCAGGCTGAGCCAGTCGTCGCTAAAACTCGCCTGCCAGCCGGGCCGCTGCACAAGCTGAAAGTAGTGGGGATCAGCGGCCAGCCCCACCACCAAATCCAGGCCCTGGCGCTGGGCCTGCTGCAGGGCCTGCCACAGCCAGCTCGGGGTTGTCGATGGACTGCCCGCGGGGTTGGACTCAGCCCCAAAGCGCTCGTCGCCGTAGGCGGTCCACTGCACCAGCACGGTGCTGAAGCCGTGGGCACGGGTTTGTGCCCAGATCTGCTGCCATTGCGCCGAGTTCACGCCGGCATCCCTCACCAGGGGCTGGTAAACCACCACGCTGCCCCACGGTTGCGGCGTCTGGGCCAGGCTTTCAACGCCAGCCATGCCCAGGGTGAGCACCGCCAGGGCCGCCAGCAGGGATTGGCGACGCGCCGGCTTCACAGGTTGCCTCACAAGTTGCCTCACAGGTGCCTCACAGGTCGGCCTGCAGGCTCAGCACCACGCCGGTGGAGCGGCTGTACAGGTCACCGGCAAGCGACTGCTGCAGCTCGGCCCGACCGGTGAGTTTGCGGCGGTGGGCCCGATGCTGGTCTTGGTCCAACCACCACTGCCAGCGCAGCCCCAG
>CAMDVN010000017.1 GCA_945877595.1 Cyanobium sp. NIES-981
AAAGCTGTACGGCGGGCCGGGCTGCCTTCATCAGTGGACAGAGTGTTTTTCGCACCGGCCTCTCCAAGGTGGGGCTCCCGGGTGCATCGCAGGGTTATCAAGCAGAGGACCCCACCATTGCGGAGTTACTCAAACCGCAGGGCTACCGAACTGGCCAGTTCGGTAAAAACCATTTTGGTGATCGGGACGAGCATCTCCCTACCATGCATGGCTTTGATGAATTTTTTGGCAATCTCTATCACCTCAATGCGGAAGAAGAGCCTGAACTCCGTGATTACCCCAAGCAGGAAGATCCAGAATTCCCTAACTTTCGTCAGCGTTTTGCCCCCAGGGGCGTGTTGCATTGCTGGGCTAATGGCGATGGCAGCCAGCGGATTGAAAGCACCGGCCCACTGACCCGTAAGCGGATGGAAACCGCCGACGATGAGTTCATGGTCGAGGCCAAGCGATTCATCCGAGATGCGGTGGCGGCTGAGGAACCCTTTTTTGTATGGTTCAACACCACTCATATGCATTTTCGCACCTATGCACGCCCTCAGGATGTGGGTCGTAGTGGCCGATGGCAGTCTGAATACCACGATGTGATGATCTATCACGATGAGTGCATTGGTGAGATGCTCGACCTGCTTGATGAGCTGGGTGTCACCGATGACACAATTGTGATGTACAGCACAGATAATGGTCCCCATATGAACAGCTGGCCCGATGCCGGCATGACCCCCTTTCGTAGCGAGAAGAATTCGAATTGGGAGGGAGCCTATCGCGTTCCTGCCCTCGTGCGTTGGCCTGGACAGATTGCTCCAGGAACTATTTTGACAGGCCTCTGTAGTCACCTTGATTGGTTGCCAACCTTGCTCGCTGCAGCCGGCGAGACAAGCATCAAAGACAAGCTAAAAGATGGGTATCAAGTCGGCAATAAGATTTTCAAGATCCATCTCGATGGCTATAACATGCTCGATTACTGGACCGGACAGACAGAGGTCAGTCCTCGGCGTGAGTTCTTCTACTTCTCGGATGATGGCGATCTGACAGGTTTGCGGTATGACAACTGGAAGTTTGTGTTCATGGAACAGCGCGCGCCTGGGACTTGCCAAATCTGGGCTGAACCATTTGTGACCCTGCGGGTGCCCAAGATCTTCAACATGCTCACCGACCCCTATGAACGTGCTGACATCACGTCCAACACCTACTGGGATTGGATGTTTGATCACATCTTTTTGATTGTGCCGGCCCAAACCTACGTGGCCCAGTTTCTAGCGACCTTCAAGGATTACCCACCGCGCCAGAAGGCCGCTAGTTTCTCCTTGGAGCAGGTCATCAACACCCTGACCTCAGTGGTCGGTCAGGGCTAATTGATCGGGACCCCTCGGGTCCATCGCACCTCCCCTTTCCGGCCCCCAGCCCCTGACATGGTGTGGATTCCGGAGGGGAGTTTTGTGATGGGATCCAATTGCCATTATCCCGAGGAAGCACCTGCTCATCAACGGCATGTGCAGGGCTTCTGGATGGATCGCAGCCTTGTGACCAATGCTCAGTTTCGGCGTTTCGTGAAGGCCACGGGTTATCGGACCCAGTCCGAAATCCCTGCAGATCCAGCTGATTATCCTGGCGCCCGGCCGGATCTTTTGCAGCCGGCATCAATCGTATTTGTGCCTCCAAAATCAGCGCTTGGGCCCGCCGATCCCTATCGCTGGTGGCGTTACATCACTGGGGCCAACTGGCGTCATCCCGAGGGCCCAGGCAGTTCGATCAAAGGCCGAGACCGCCATCCCGTGGTGCATGTGGCCTATGCCGACGCCGCGGCCTATGCCCAGTGGATTGGCAAGCAGTTGCCACGGGAAGAGGAGTGGGAATGGGCCGCTTGGGGAGGACGTACGCAGACTGAATTTGCCTGGGGAGATGAGCTCTATCCCGCTGGGGTCACGATGGCCAACACTTTTCAAGGTGATTTTCCCCATCACAACAGCCGCCTTGATGGCTATGCGGGGACATCGCCAGTGGGGATGTTCCCTGCCAACGGCTTTGGTCTACTTGACATGATCGGGAATGTCTGGGAATGGACCGACAGTTGGTTTCGAGCCTATGCCCCCCTCCAGCCGCCGGGACCTGCTGCACTGGCTGCATCGGGCTGTTGTGGTGAAACCGTTGACTGGGACTCACGCCAAGCCAGCATTGATCCCACATCTCAGCACGCCAACATGCCCCGGAAGGTGGTGAAGGGTGGATCTTTCCTATGTGCTCCCAGTTATTGCCGGCGTTATCGACCAGCGGCGCGCATGGCTCAGGGAATTGACACCTCAACGTGCCATATGGGGTTTCGTTGTATCGTGAGGGTCGATCAATTGACCTAAAAAGCCGTGATCTTGGAGTGCTAAGTCGATAACCAATTGAGCTTGATTTTTTAATATGAATTGGTCTTGATTCTGATGGTAGTATCTTTAAGGATTGTCTCCAAGTAGGATTGTGCCTGCAAGGTTGGCATCTTTAAGGTTGGTATTTTTAAGTTTTACATCCTTAAGGTTGGCTCCGTTGAGGTTGCTGCCGCTTAGATCTGCCCCCTGAAGATCTGCCCCCTCAAGATCAGCATTGCGAAGATCAGCATTCTGTAGGCTTGAACCCTGCAGGTTGACACCACGCCAGCGGCAGCCAGGCACCCTCAGTCCATCAAGGTTGGTGTTGCAGAGATTGAAACCGTCGAGCGGAAGGCCCGCATCATTTAGCATTTCAAGGGCGGTGTTGCGTGCAAAACTCAGCTTGGCGCCTGCCTGTTGCGTTGCCAGGAGAACCTCCATGGCTTCAAGGTGCTCGCGTTGGTGTCGCTTATCGCCCTCAAGCACAAAAAGTAGTGCTGCCGTTACGATGCTGAGCGCCTCGACATTGCCCACATTGATGATGCCTCCCTGATCGCTGAGCAGGCAGCCTTGGGCAAAGGCCCTGTGGCGGCAGTTTTCCCAACGATTCACCATGACCAACAGACTGCATGCTGCCAACGTGGCCATGAATAAACGAAACCGAAAAGACCGATCGAGCAAGCGAAAGAATCGGGATTGCCGTCGTTCGCGCTGACGATCGACCCAGCGTTTGTTTGAGCGTGAACTTGGAGTCAAGGGCTTACGACGCAGAACCGTAAGCGACTTGACATGCCGCATTCAACACCTGGGCTTCATCAGCATTCTGGGGGATCTGACCGTTGATTAGGCCCCGCTGGCAATCGGCTGTTAGTTCATAATTTGTGCCGTTGGCATTCACCACAAATGTCACGTTGGAAGTGCCTGATGGTTGTATGGTTCCATACAGCAACTGGTAAGTTGTGTTGGGCACCACGATTATGCTGTTGTTCTCGGCAACGGCTGTGTCAACAGCGTCGTTGATGATGGTTGCGGTAGCCAGGGTGACGATTCCCCAGGCAGCTGCTCGGGCTCCCCACCAGCCCCAAGTAGGTGTTGACCAACCTCCGTACCAGCCGGTTCTCCATGGGCGGGCCACACCCCAGCCAGGCCTGGCCCAGCCGGGATGAAGATTGGTGCCAGCCAGGTTGACCGTGCGAGTCCAGTTTCTGTTGACCTCACGGCTCACGTTTCTCGTTACATCTCGATTGGCGCCTCTGCTGTCATTGCTCCCGAGTTCACGGTTGCCTTGATTCCTTGAGCCGAAATCCCGGGTTCGCAGATCCCGATTGCCGTTTGGTTGTGTTGAGGGCCGCCGGATGGCACCTGTGCTGGCTCCGGGGCTAACCGCGCCGCTCCAGCCACCTGTGGGTTTGGCGGCACCACGATTCAATCCGCCTCCTGCGGATTGAAAGCCACTCAGGCCCTTGGCTGGGCCCCCTCCGCCACCCATGCGTAGGCCACCACCGCCTCCAACGCGCCCGCCACCACCCCCCGCCCGGGCGATGTCTGTGGTGGGCGAGAGGGACTGGCCCGTTGTAAACATTTCAGGACTGAGCTTGGCCAGCGAGGGGACATTCAGCGTGGAGCTGAGCGTGATTCCTAGGGCTGCGCAGAACCGCTTCATTGGAAGCTCTCCTGGCAACCACTGTCGTAGCAGCTCGCCACGATCCGTCCATCGCTGCCGAAGATCACGTTGACCAGGTCGCGGCCGGCGGTTCTCTCGGGGCGATCTTCTCGCAGGCTGTTGAGATAGTTGGGGTTGATGGCACACAGGTCAGTGCCGTTGAAGCAAACAGTGTTGGTTGAGAACCTAGCCGAGGCCCGCTTGAGCGGTACCCACTCCTTGTTGAAGGTATCCCAGCGGCTCATCTTGACCGGTTCGTCGGTGATTCGAATGGTTTCAATTCCATCCCTGAACCGATGCCGATAGAGCGTCACTGATGCTTCATTGATGGCTTGGATGGTACAGCTCTGAGGTTGTCCTTCTTGCTTTGTGCAGGTGGTCTTCAGTTCATACAGCACCTCGCTTTTGCCTGCTGGAATTGTTAGCAAGGATCCAGCAATTGCCAATCCGACAAAGAGGCTTTTCCGGTTCACAATTGCTGGGAGGGATAGGTATTGGAGGTGACGCATTGTCGGAGGTGAAGCATTGTCGATTGGTGAGAGCGAGAGGCCAGGCTGATATCAAAAAGTCAGAGGCCATGATCAAGATGCCTACAGGCCTGATCCGGTTGCAAAGTTTAATTCGGTTGCAATGGCTAATCTGGCGGCTTGGATTGAGTTGCTAGCTTGGATTAAGTCGGTGGCTTGATTTAAGTTGGTAGCCTGGAATAAGTTGGTAGCTCTTGACAGGGTTGCGTTATGACCCTGATTGAGGTCTGTATCGGTTTCAGCTAGCTTCGTACGGGGAGGGGTAAGATTTCGGACCTTCCAAATCGTAACCAGTCCGCGAGGTTACGGCGCTACCGATCGCATTCAGAAAGTGCAGTTTTCCAGTTGCTTTCATGCTGGTACTGAATTTGTCTCGCCACTTGATGCCCAGAGGCCATGTTGTGTGGCGCAGGCCTATGAAGGAATCGAGCATTTGGCGGTCGCGATGCGTGCCACTGGATTTGATCTGGACTTCTATCAATTGAGCGGAGGCTGTTGTCGGGGTGATCTACTTAGTGTTTCCTTGGGATCGCTCCAAGTTCTTCGCATTCATCTTAGCCAGCCTATTCTTACGGTGGGAGCAAAGAATCCACAGACGTGCCTGTTTTGCATCAGTTTGACTCCAATTGCAGCGGGAGAGGTCGGTTTGCAGGCCCATGGCGTGGAGCTCGGAGATGAGTCCGTCTATGGCCTTGATCCGGTTCGGGATGTGCACCTGGTAACCCCGGCCTCCTATGCCCTCGCCTTGTTGGCAGTTCCCTTGGACACCTTGCTTCACCTAGCTGCGCGGTTCGGTATGCCCGAGTTGCAGCATGTACTGCGGCATCACAATGCGCTGCAGCTTCAAATGGCTTCCCTGTCTTGTTTGCGAAGCCGCCTTGATCGGCTGTTTGCCTTGGCGATCAGCGCAGGTGAAGTCTTTGCCACCGCCGAGTGTCGACAGTGGTGGTCTGAGCTGGTCATGGCCGAGTTGATGGCGGCTCTTGTCGATTCGTTCAGCCTCAGGCAGGGCTCAGTGCGACCGCCTGCCCGTATCGACATCGTTAAACAGGCTGAGCGTTGGGCATTTGACAACCCAACTCAACCGATCAATCTTGATCTCCTGTGCCGGCACGTCTTTGCCAGTCGGCGCAGCCTCATTCAGGGGTTTCAGGAGCACCTGGGAATGGGCCCCATGGCGTTTCTGAAGTTGCGGAGGCTGCATGGCGTTCGCGCTTCGCTGCTCGATGCGGATCCTGCCTGCACATCCGTGGCCGACTGCGCTGAGGCATGGGGCTTTCGAAGTGCGGGCCATTTCGCCCGCGACTATCTGCAGCTGTTTGGGGAATCCCCGCGGCAGTCGTTGCGGCGTTGCCCGGTGGCGCGGTGCCCATCGGGATGATCTTGGCCCTCCCTTCTCTCCCTGGGGGTCAGGGTTTGATGATCGCCAACCCGTCGGCTGGTTGAAATCTCTTCATAATCCCGGCATCTCTGGTCGGCTCATTCCCGCAGCCACGATAGGGACCATGGTGTACCGCGAACCCTACAATGCGCATTGCCCAGATAGCCCCTCTGCATGAGAGTGTGCCACCTCAGCGCTATGGCGGTACCGAGCGTGTTGTGCACTATCTCACAGAAGAATTGGTCAAGCGTGGCCATGAGGTGGTGTTGTTTGCCAGTGGTGATTCCAAGACCAGTGCCAAGCTTTATCCGTGCATTCCACAGGCCCTGAGGTTGGCCGGTTATGCGGGGGATCCCACCATCCATGAGGTGATTCAGCTGGATCAGGTGGTGGCTGAACTCGATCGTTTCGACATTCTCCACTTTCATACCGGCCACTTTCACTTTCCCCTGGCCACGCGGTTGGCTGTGCCTTGTCTCAACACCCTGCACGGTCCGATTTCAGCGCCTGAGCAGCGTGATCTGCTCAGGCGGTTTCAGGCTGTACCACTGGTCTCGATCTCCAATGCTCAGCGTGGGCCCGTACCCGAGGCCCGTTGGCTGGGTACCGTCTACCACGGACTGCCGACAGATCTTTACCATCTTGAGAGCCCTTCAAGTCCTTACCTTGCCTTCATCGGCAGGGTGTCTCCCGAGAAGCGATTGGATCGGGCGATTGAGATTGCGACTGCCGTGGGACTTCCACTCAAGGTGGCTGCCAAGATTGATCGTGCAGACAATGCCTACTACCGCGATGTGATTGAGCCGATGTTGCAGGGTAATCCCCTGGTTGAGTTCATTGGAGAAGTTGACGATGTTGGGAAACAGAAGTTGCTTGGCCATGCTCTAGCGCTTCTCTTTCCGATTGATTGGCCCGAACCGTTTGGTTTGGTCATGATTGAGGCGAATGCCTGCGGTACACCTGTTGTGGCCTGGCGAAATGGTTCCACTCCGGAGGTCATTGAGGAGGGGATCAACGGCACTCTGGTGTCATGCATTGCTGAAGCCATCGATGCCGTGATGCAGATCGATGCACTCGATCGCGCCCGAATTCGTGCCAATTTTGAAGTGCGCTTTACCGCTGCGCGTCAGGCTGAAGATTATGAGCAGCTCTATCGCCACTTGATCCAGGCAAACCGTAGTCAGACTCAGAAAGTCGTGCCGATGCTTCATGCCGCATGATCAACTCCCCCCATTTGTGCTCAAGGATGGGGAAACCTTTGCCATGCTTGATGGGCGTGGAGAAATCTGCCCTGAGACCCATCCTGATTCGGGCATCTTCCATCGCGGCACTCGCCATGTGAGCCGTCTTGAGCTGCTGCTGTGGGGCCAGGCGGCGGCGGTACTCAGCTCCACAGAGCGTGGCGAAATGGGGGTACATGTGAGCCATCTCACCAATGACACCAGTCTTGCTGGCCCTCCCCAGGGGGTCGTTCATCTCGAGCGCACGAGTGTGCTGACGCCCAACGCATGTTTACAGGAATTGAGTTTCACCAGTTACGCAGAGACCACCTTGGAGGTGCCGCTCTGCGTGCGTTGTGATGCCGATTTTCGTGACATTTTTGAGGTGCGGGGCCATGGGCGTGACCACCGTGGCCACACGGTCTTGAGCTGTGGGAATGACGCGCTGGAGTGGCGCTATCTCGGCCTCGATGGCGAGGAGCGCAGCACGGCGGTCCGCCTGGGGGTCACGGTCCATGAGGTGGGGGATGACCGGCTGAGCTTCACGCTTGTTCTTCAGCCTCGGCAGGTGCAGAAGCTTGTGTTGGCGCTTGACTTCAGCCGTCGTGATGTCTTGACGGTGGCACCGAGCAGTGAGCTGTCCAGTCAGCCATTCAGTCAGCCATTCAGTCAGTCATCCAGTCAGCCGTCCACCCATTCTCCAAGCCCGACCACCAGCCCGACCACCAGTCAAACGTTTGCTTGTCCGATGCCGGCCGAAGCTTTCGAGCAGGCGATGGGGGGCACGATCGGTCGATTTCGTGAGGCTCGGCGACGCTCAGCGTTGATCAGCAGTGATAATCCTGCGTTCAATTCTTGGCTTGCTCGTTCGTACTCGGATGTGCATCTGCTCTCAACGGAGCTCGAGCACGGCCTGTTTCCCTATGCGGGCGTGCCGTGGTTTAGCTGTCCCTTTGGGCGGGATGGGCTGATCACAGCTCGTCAGTTGTTGATGGTGGAACCTCGCTTGGCTCGGGGTGTCTTGGGATTTTTAGCTGAGCATCAGGCCACCGTGAGGGATCCGAGCTCCGATGCGGAACCCGGCAAGATCCTTCATGAGGCGCGTTTTGGTGAAATGGCGGCCCTGGGTGAGGTGCCGTTTCGCCGGTATTACGGCACGGTCGATGCCACGCCCTTGTTTGTGATTCTGGCGGCCGATTATCTTGCCCGCACCGGTGAGTTGGCGTTTATTGAGGCCCTTTTGCCCGCCTTGCAGGAGGCGATGGCATGGATTCAGGCCGCCGAAGCGGACAGTTTTGACGGGTTTCTGCGCTACCGCCGCGCCGCCCATGGAGGACTGCGCAATCAGGGCTGGAAGGACTCCGACGACGCCGTTCACCATGCCGATGGCCGCTTGGCCGAGGGTTCGATTGCGCTGTGTGAGGTCCAGGCCTACAGCTATGGGGCCCATCGGGCGATGGCCGCAATCCTGCGCCGGCTCGGTCATGGCAGTGGCGCTGAACCCCTGCTTCAGCAGGCCGAGCGCTTGCGTGAACGCTTCCATGCCGCCTTTTGGTGCGAGTCGATCGGCACCTATGCCCTGGCGCTCGATGGCACGGGACTGCCCTGTGTCGTGCGTTCCTCCAATGCAGGCCATTGCCTTTGGACCGGGATTGCCACGCCGGAGGCAGCGGCATCCATTGCCCGCGAGTTGCTGGCGCCCAGCAGTTTCAACGGCTGGGGAATTCGCACCCTCGATGAGCGAGAGGCGCGTTACAACCCGATGAGTTATCACAACGGCTCGGTTTGGCCCCACGACAACGGTCTGATCGCCTTGGGTTTGGCGCGGTATGGCTTTCGCCAGGAGGCGATGCAGGTGCTCACCGGGTTGTTTGATACGGCCCGGGCGATGGCGATGCTGCGCTTGCCTGAGTTGTTCTGTGGCTTTTCCCGCCGCGACGACGAGGGCCCCACCCACTATCCGGTGGCCTGCAGTCCGCAGGCCTGGGCCAGTGGCAGTGTCTTTGCCCTGCTTGAAGCCGTCACGGGCATGGCCATCGGCCGTGATGACATCACCGGACGGGTGCAGGTGCACCTGCGCCATCCGGTGTTGCCCCAACGCATCAACGTGCTGGAGATTTCGGGTTTGCGGCTCGGCGATGAGGAGATCGACCTGCAGCTGCATCGCGGTGAGCACGACGTGGGGGTGCTGGTACGGCGCCGTACCGCCGGGGTCGACGTGCTGATCAGCAAATGAGCGCTGTCAAGTCCAGCTGTTATTGAGAATCGCTTGCAAAAAGCTCGGGGCTTGTTTATGTTGCGAGTCATTCGCAATAAGCCCTGCTCCGCCGATGCTCGCCCCTCCCGCCTTGACGTTGCAGCCCCCAGCTGGCCGTGTGGCCCCTTCGGCCGTGCGCCTGCCCGTGGGGCAGTCGGTGTTGCTTCATCCGGGCCTGCGACCTGGCGCCAGTTGTCTGGAGGTGCTGGAAGGGGTGGCCCGGGTCTACTGCCCCTGCGAAGAGACCGAGGGGATGACGCTGGCGTTTCTTCAGGCCGGCGATCAGCTCCGCACCGACCGTCTCTGCAGCGACGGGGTCTGCGTGGAGGCCCTCACGCCACTGGCGTTTTGCAGTGAGGCCGTGCCCCAAGGCGCTGACGGCTTTGACCCGGTCAATGAGTGGACCTTGCAGTTGCTGCGGATCCGTCACCTGGGCCAGGCCGAGCAGCGGTTGCATGCCCTGTTGGGGCTGCTGGTGCGGCGGCTGGGACGCCGTTGTGGGCCGTGGTGCGAACTGCCCTTTCGGCTCACTCATGAACGCATCGGCGAGCTGATTGGTACCACGCGCGTCACCACGACCCGGCTGATGTCACGCATTCGCGCGGCTGAGTTGGTGCAGGTGCCTCCGGGCGAGGTGGGTCTGCGCCTCGCGCCGGCCCTGGTTGAATCGGCCCCCTTGGCGCTGGCCTAATCAACAACCAGTTTCATTCACGACTTCTGCTGTGTGCCGGCTTCGAGGCTGGGGATCAGCGCACTGGCGGCCACCAACCCAAACACCATGATCAGCAGTGAGGGGGCCATGGCTGCACCCACCCGCTCATCACTGGCGTATTGGAAAACCCGTACCGCCAAGGTGTCGAAATCAAAGGGCCTCAGCGAAAGGGTGATGGGGAGCTCTTTCACCACATCCACAAAGACCAGCAGGCTGCCCACCACCAGGGGCCCCCGCATCAGCGGTAGGTGCACCCGACGCAGCACCCCTTGCCAGCTGCAGCCCAGGCTGGTTGCCGCTTCATCAATGCTGGGGGGGATGCGTTCAAAGGCGGCATCCATGCCCTGTTTGGAGACCGCCATGAAGCGATCGCCGTAGCCCCAGAGCAGCAGGAGCAGGGGGCTGAGCAGCAGCGGTCCCCCCAGGATCAACAGGCCGAGGGCCAGCACACTCCCGGGAATGGCATAGCCCAGACCCGCCACAAAACTGAGCTGGCGCACCAAGGGCTGAGGGCTCCAGCGGCGCACGATGGCCAGCAGCAGGGCTGCCGCCACCGTGACACCCGTGGCGGCAAAAGCCAGGCCCAGGGTTCGTAGGGCCAGGGGCACCAGGTCGGCGGCGGCTTCGGGGCCGATGCCCTGCCAGCCCGAGAGGATCCAAAGGGTGGGAATCGCCAGGGCGAGGAGTGGTGGCAGCGCCGTGATGAGGATGGCCAGCAGGGCTCGCCATCCCGTGAGCAGCCAGATCGCCTCTTGGCCGGTGCCGCCGCCGAGGTTCCAGCGGCGGCTGCGTTGGCGCAATTGACGCTCGGCAGCTACCAGCACGGCCACGATCGCCAGGGCAATCATCGAGAGCAGGGCGGCGCCGCGGGGGTCACCTTCCACCTGCCAGCGATCCAGAATCCCCGCCGAGAGGCTTGGTACGCCCAGCAGCCGCACGGCCCCCAGTTCGTTGACCACCTCCATGGCACTGAGGGCGATGCCGGCCCCGATCGAGGGCATCGCAATCGGCAAAGCCACGCGCCAGAAGCTGCGCCAGGGACCTACGCCCAGGCTGCGACTGGCCTCCAGCAGTCGTCTGCCGCTCACCGAGAAGCTTTCGGTGCTCAGCAGAAACACGTAGCTGTAATTGGCGAGGGTGAGCAGGGCGATGGCCCAGAGCGGACCATGGATCAGCAGGCCCCGCTGGCTCCCCCAATCGATCAGGCTGGCGGCTTGCAGGTAAGCCGGAAAAGCCATCGGCAGCAGCTGGGCAATGCGCAGCAGTCGGCGGCCTGGAAAACGGCACACGGCGCAGAGCCAGCCAGTCGCGGTGCCCAGACTTGCCCCCAAGAGGCCTTCGCCCAACACCAGCAGCAGCGTGCCGCGGATCTGATCGGCACCATCGATCCCGAGCCCAAGGCCCTCTTGGCTGGGCCCTCGGAGGGCGTCCCATCCCAAGGCGATCAGGGGCAACAGGCTGAGCAGGCTGATTACCACCACCGCGGCCAACAGGCTGAGGCGCCCTTGGTTATGACGTGCCGCTCTTGGTTGGACCGTTGCTGTTGGGTTGGGTGGAGGGGGCCGCCTCATTTCCAGCCGTTGGTGGCCATTAAGGCCACGGCGGCTTTGTTTTGGGCTCCCAATTGTGCTGCTGAGAGTCGATCGGGTTTGAAGCTGCCGAAGCGCTGCAGGATCGGATTGTTGCCGTAGCCCTTGAGCGGATATTCGAAGCTGCCCTTGGCGAAACCTTCGGCGGCGGTCGGGGAGGTCAGGAATTCGATCAGTTGGATGGCTTCCGGTTTGTTTTTGGCGTAGCGGGTCACCCCAGCGCCGCTCACATTGATATGGGCTGGATTGGGATAGACAATCCGGATCTTGGCGGCCAGTGCTTTGTCGGCGGCCCCACTTTGGCCGGAGAGCATGCGGGCCACGTAGTAGCTGTTTACCAGGCCCACGCCGCAGCGCCCTTGGGCCACGGCCCGAGCCAGCGCTACGTCGCTGGTGAACACCGGTTGGGCGAGGTTGGCGACCATGCCCTTGATCCAGGTGGCGGCCGCCCGGTCGCCGCGCAGGATCATCTGGTCGGCCACCAGCGACTGGTTGTAGACATTGTTGCGGTTGCGCAGGCACACCTTGCCCTTCAGCGCGGGCTTGGCGAGATCGGCATAGGTCTTCAAGCTGGCTGGATTCACCACAGCCGGATTCACGGCAAAGGCCCGCACCCGGCGGGTGAGGCCAAACCACCGGCCCTTTGGATCCCGCAGATCGAGGGGCACATCGCGCATCAGGGCCGCACTGCCCACCGGCTGAAACATGCCATCGGCGGCGGCATTGGCGAGCTTGGCTGCATCCACAAGAACCAGCACATCGGCTGAGCTGTTTTGTCCTTCATTGCGCAGGCGTTCGATGATGGTGCTGTCGTTGGATTCGAGCAGGCGCACCTGGATGCCGGTCGCCTTTGTGAACTGCTGAAAGAGGGCGGCGTCGCTGCTGTAGTGACGCCCCGAATACACGCGCACCTCCTTGGCCTGGGCCGGCGGTAAGGAGGCCAGGGCGGGGACTAGGCCGGTCAAGGAAGGGATTAGGGCCAGCAGTGCAGCTGAGCGCCCGTGAGGAATCGGCAAGGAATGAAACGAAGGGCGTGTCGACATGGGTTGCGTTCGGATTCGTTTTGCGATCGGATCAAGTTGTGATCGGATCCAGTTGAGATCCCATGGGGAGAGCAACTGATTCAATTTCAATGGGGCCTTCGAAGGGGCGTTGGAAGGGGCTTTCGGTGGGGCGTGGGCGTTCGAATGGACGGCCGCGATAACGGCTGAGTGGGCGCTGTTGATGCTGCTTTGATGTTACGGATCCCCTGCGCTGCAAGCGTGTTCACAGGATCCATGCCGGTGTATCAAATGTCACGCCTGGCGATGCAACTGCTTCGCTGCTGATGAGCGCTAGCTCAGCCATGGGCAGGCATGGGCAGCAGTGGGGGTAGGGCCAAGGGCACGCGCCAGCGCAATGGGGAGCGGCACAAAAAAACCGCCTGTGTCAGGCGGTTTTGGTGGAGTTCAGTTGATGGAGATCTGAGCAGAGGTTGAATTCAGGGACCAACGCTCAGTGCTTCCTTTCAAATTGAACGATGGTCTCAGTTGCGCTTGACTCGAACTGGAACCAGCACGGGCTGCATCATGCCGCCGCCGCCATTGTCATCGTCAGAATCGGTGGTCAGCCAAAAGGCCACACCGAAGAGGGTGAGAACCGTGGCAAATAGGATCACTTCGGCCATGGTGGTCATCCAATTGTTGCAATCTTAACGGGCTCAGCCAGTTCTGGTGTAACGGTTATTACCCCAAAGGTGCCAGGGCCAGGGCGGCGCCGGCCAGGCCAAGGGCAGCCGCCAGCCGCAAGGTCCAGCGAGGCTCAAGGCTGCGCAGGGTCGCGAAGCTCACGCCCACCACGCCAGCTGAGGCCACAACGGCGCCGCTCCACCAGCTCCAGTGGGCAGCGGCTTCTTGACCGTGGAGCAGGGCATGCACCGCCACAGCGGCCGCCACGATGGTGCCCGCCATGGCCAACGATGGCTTCTGCTGGGCACGGCGGGTCTGCAGGATCAGGATCCCCAAACCCGACACAGCCAGGGCGGCCAGCAGTTCGGCCCCGGGTAGGGTGCCGCCCGCGCTGCCCAGCAGCGCGCCGATCACTCCGCCTGCCAGGGCAAAGACCAACACCCCGGCGCCGGCCCATGCCCCTACGGCACCCACGCCCACAAGAAGCAGTAGGTGGTCGAGACCCAGCAACGGGTGGGCCGCGCCGCTCAGCAGGGTTCCATCGGCAAGGCCATGGGCGCCAGCGGGCAGGGCTGAAAGCAGGCTGAGGGCCAGGCCCGTGGCGCCCGAGAGGGCCAGGGGACGGGCAATCGCTTGGGACTTGGCGTTCATGGGGCCGAGGTCGATGGCTTCAGTATCGCGGGTGCGCTGTGGTGTGGACCATGTGGTGTGGACCACGGTGCCGTTGGCATTCAGGCGTTTGAGCTGAGATCTAGCCGAAACCCTTGCCCGCGTCTTTGGCGACACAGGCCTGCAATTGCTGGCGCAGCCTTGGGTGATCAAGGTTTTTGCCGATCAGCACGATCTGGTTTTTGCGCTCTGCACTGGGCCAGTCGGTGTCATCGATTGAGAACCGTTTGCCGGCCAGGTGAAAGATGTGGCGTCGTTCGCTCTCGTTGAACCAGAGAATGCCCTTGGCGCGAAACACGCTCTCGGGCAGTTGGTTATCGAGGAAATTCTGGAACTTGCGCAGCCCGAAAGGTCCACCGGCGGCAAAGGAGAGTGACGTGAAACCCTCGATGGCCGCATGATCGGCGGTCGGTCCATGGTCATGATGGTGCCCATGGCTGTGGTCATGCCCATGGCTGTGGCCATGCCCGTGGCTGTGGCTGGGCTCATGGCTGTGGCCGGGCCCATGGCTGTGGCCAGATTCATGCTCGTGATCACAGTGTCCGTGGTCGTGGTCGCAGGCTGCGTGGTCGAGCTGGGGATCGGGCTTGAGGGCGCTGGCCACCACCTTGTCGCTTTCAAATAGGCCCACGCTCAGCAGCAGCGCTAGCGGCACCTCGCCTTTGACGGAGCGCAGAATGCGCGCATCAGTCTTGATCTGGCGCAGCTGGGTCTCGAGGGCTTGGAGACGCTCCTCCGCAACCAGGTCACACTTGTTGAGCAGCAGCATGTCGCTGTAGACGATCTGGGCCCGGGCCACGTCGCCCTCGAGCAATTCGTCGCTGAAGTTCTCGGCATCAACCAGGGTGATGATCGAATCGAGCCGGGTGGCATCGCGCAGGTCGCTGCCCAGAAATGTCATCGCAACGGGCAGGGGATCGGCCAGACCTGTGGTTTCGACCACCAGGTAATCGATCGGTTCGGGGCGCTCCAGAATTCGGTAGACGGCCTCGAGCAGTTCGCCGTTGATCGTGCAACAGATGCAGCCGTTGCTCAGTTCCACCATGTCGTCGCCGGTGGCCACGATGAGGTCGTTGTCGATACCGATCTCGCCAAATTCGTTGACCAGCACAGCCGTTTTGAGGCCTTGCTGATTGTTGAGAATGTGGTTGAGCAGGGTGGTTTTGCCTGCCCCCAGAAAGCCGGTCAGGATGGTCACCGGCACGGCGGCACGGGTGGCGGCATCGGTGCCCGGGGCCGGGGCGTCGAGCGTGGAGGCGCTGGCTGTCATCGAGGGGCGCGGGCGGCCGCGGCCGCTGTTGGCGAAACTGGTTTCAGCCTAGAAGCGCCGCTGCGGCCAAGTTTGCCTGGCCTGAAGAGACACTCAGAAGTGAAACTCGGTTTTGATCAGGGCTCCCAGTTGATTGAAATTGGTGCCGGAAGGGGTTTCGGCCCCCAGTGGCCGCCAGAGATAGAACAGCGCCGGCGTCACGCTGATCCCATCGGTGATTTGGATCTTGGTCCACCATTCCCACATCCAGTTGGTGTCGTTGCGATTTAGCCCACCCGACTGGCTGATGGCCCAGGGGGCCTGACCGACGGCCATGCCGGCGGAGTTGCCCTTGCCGAAGGCATCGAGCCACTGCAGCCCCACGCTCCACGACTGTGACGCGAGCGGTGTACCGGCCGCTACCGGCTGGATGTAGGTGGTGGTGTTGAGGCCCCAGCCGGCGCTGACCGAGGGAATCCAGCTCGATTGAGCCGGTTGCCAGGTGCCGTTCAGACCAAAGGCCTGGGTGAGGTTGGCCGTGGTTCCATTGAGACCATTGTGGAGCAGATTCGTGGTGCCGTAGGGGGCAACACCGTTCTGCACGGCCGAGTAGAGCAGGCCGAGGCCCCATTGCTCTTGGTGGTAGGCCAGCTGAATGCTGCCACTTGAACCTGCCGAGGCCGTGCCGATGCCCCCCGCTGCCGGGGACCCATCACTGCCATGGGCTGCGACGTAACCGGCGCTGATGCTCCAGGCGTTGTGCTGCCACCACAGACCGGCCCCAGCCCCACGGTTGTAGTTGTAGGCGACGGGACTACCGCCCATGGTGAAGACATCGAGCACGGCGGAGTTGGGATAGGCGCTGGGCCAGTAGGCCAGCAGGTCCTCCTGACCCACGCGGGCGCCCAGGGTGATGGTGATGCCTGATCCGAGGGGAGTTTGGTAGTAGAGCTTGTAAATCCCGAGAACGTTGCCTCCTGCTGGCTCCTGGAACGCGGTTTCCAGGGTTGACAGGCTGGTTGGGCCGCTGCCGCCGAAGGCGTTGGAGAGGGTGTTGTAGTTGCCGCTGCGCAGGATCAGGCTCAGCAGATCACTGCCGCTGAAGCTGGTGTCCAGGTTTAGCTGCACATCATAATTGAACGTGATGGCATCGAGGAGACTTCGGGATCCCTGGCCCACGTTGTTGACAACGCCGGTGGTGGTGTTGACAGCGCCGGTGGTGGTGTTGACAACACCGGTGCTGCGGTTGATCGCGCTGCCGCTATAGGTGTTGCCGCCCACCACCAGGGTGGCCCGGGCGCTCAGCTTGGTGGTGGGGGAGAACGACTCGGCCTCCAGCACCCCAGCTTTGGCCTCAAGACCATCCACGCGGCCCTTGAGCACGGCGAGTTCCTTGGCAAACTCGGCCATCAGGCGTCTGAGGTCGTCAGTTACGCCAGAGACCTGATCGAGGCAGGCGTTGAGCAGCGCTGCGGCTTCAAAACGGCCCAGGGAGCGAGCCCCGTTGAACGTGCGGTTTGCGAAGCCCGTTGAGCAACCGCGCCTTGTGATCAGAGTGTTGAGTGCTTGGTAAGCCCAATCCGTGGGGCCCACCTCAGTGAGGCCCTCCTCAGACCATTTGGTCATGGTGGTGATCCGATCCTCGCGCGTGCTCGAGGTGATGGCGTCGGTGGATGCACCAGCCTGGGGGATCGGCATCAGCGCGGTCAGCAGAGCAACAGCCCCAGGGGCGATCCACCGGGGCTGGAGACGTTTCATCCCGGAGCCCCCGAAGGGGGCCATGGCAACAAGTTGCTCGAGGTTAGAGAGCCAAGTCGAGGTTGTTGTCCAATATCCAAACCTCAGAAGGTGAATTGGGTCTTGATCAGTGCGCCGAGCTGGTTGAAGCTCTGGCCGCCAGGCGTCTCCTGCCCCATGGGCCGTGAGAGGTAGAAGAGAGCCGGGGTGATGCTGATGTTGTCGGTGACCTGGAAGGAATACCACCACTCCCAAAGCCAGTTGGCGTCGTTGGGCGAGCCACCACCGCTCTGGGCGGTGGTGAAGGGGGCTTGGCCGAAGCCCATGCCGGCGCTGTTGCCCTTGACGACGGCATCGGTCCAATTGAGGCCCACGCTCCATGACTGCGACGTGGTGGGAGTGACCCCGGCCTGGGCCGTGTTGTAGGTGGTGCTGTTGAAGCCCCAGCCGGCGCTGATCGACGGGATCCAGCCGCTTTGCCTGGGCTGCCAGTAACCGCTAAGGGCAAAGGCGTTGGTCAGGCTCGGCGCCAAGAGAGCGTTCATCAGATATCTCGTGCCATAGGACGCCCCACCGTTCTGCACTGCGGAGTAGAGAAATGCACCGCCCCATTGCTCCTGTTGATAGCCCAGCTGCACCGTGCCGCTGGAGGTGGCGTTGGCCGTGCCGATGCCCCCTGTGGCAGGCGAGCCAATGGCCCCATTGCCCGCCACATAGCTGCCGCTGAGGCTCCAGCCATTGGTTTCCCAGTAGAGGCCGATCCCTGCACCGAGGTTTTTGTTGTAGGCCATCGGGGCGCCGTTGACGGTCAGCACGTCAAGCACCGTGGCGCTGGGGTAGACGCTGGGCCACAGGGCCAACATGTCATCTTGGGCGACCCGGCCCCCAACCGTGGCGGTGAAACCGTTGCCAACGGGTGCCTGGAAAAAGAGTCTGTCGATGCCAACAATATTGGGCCCATTCGCCTCCTGGAAGGCCACCTCCAGCTGGCTGAGTTTGGTGGGGCCACCGCCGCCAAAGCTGTTCCTGGTGCCGTCGAAGTTGCCACTGCGCAGAACCGTGCGCAGCAGATCCTTGCCGTTGAAGCTGGTATCAAAGTTCAGCTGCACGTCATAGTTGAACGTGAAGGCATTGGAGAGCGGTAGGGCTCCCAGGCTGGCGGTATTGACAGCGTTGGCTGAACGATTGATGGCGTTGCCACTAAAGGCAGTGCCGCCCAGCACCATGGTGGCCTTGCCGCCCAGCTTGGTGGTGGTGGAGAACTGCTGGGCTTCCAGCACACCCACCTTGGCCTCCAGACCGTCAACACGACCCTTGAGGATGGCGAGTTCCTTTTCGAACTCGGCCATGAGCTTCTTGAGCTCGTCGGTCACTTCAGAAACCCGATCGAGGCAGGCATTCAGCAGCGCTGCAGCCTCAAAACGGGTCATGGCGCGGCCACCTTTGTAGGTGCCGTCGGGGTAGCCGGCCACACAGCCGTAGCGCTCGATCAGGTTGGAGAGGGCCTGATAGGCCCAGTCGGTGGGCTTCACATCAGAGAACTGGGCGATGCTGGTGACTTGCTCGCTGCTGGCGTAGCGGTTGATGCCGGCCAGGTTGAGATCGCTGGCCCTGACACCGCTGGTGGCCGTCAGTGGGGTCAGCAGCCCAAGGGCTGTGGTGGCGAGCCAGCGGGGTTGGATGGACGGCATCGGTGGTGTTCGCAAAAAAGGCGCCAGGCGCGAGCAGGCGCATTAACTCGAAAATGATAACGGTTCTCGTCTGATCGATTGCCAGGCGCCTGCCGAGGGATGGGGATCAGTTTTGGGGCCGGCTGGCTGCATGGCGGAGGGGTTGTTGCCCTCGATGGGGCGACTCTCTGGTCAAGGCCTTGCTGATCGACTGACGTGATCGAGATCAACGGGCTTTAGTCCTGATCAATCCAACCTGGTTCCTCTCAACTCACTCTAGTTCCTCCTAATCCAGTCTAGTTCCTACGAATCCAGTTTCGTTCCTCCTAATCCAGTCTAGTTCTTGTCATCGTGCTTTGGTCTTCGACTAGCCCGCCACTGATTCAGCGTGATTCGTCTCCGTGGTGATCGCAGCAGCCGGTTCGCAGCAGCTTGTTGGTGGCACTGCTGTTGTACTAGACGCTGTTGTACTGGACGCTGTTGTATCGGAAGCTGTTGTATCGGAAGCTGTTGTCCTGGACGCTGTTGTACTGGAAGTAATATCAGTTACCAGCCCTTGCCGCTGTTGGCAGGTGCTGCACAAACCAAAAAATTCAAGGGTGTGAAACAAAGGCCTGAAACCAGCTAGCTGCTGAGCGCTCAGTTGCACGTCGTGGACTGGGCAGACATCGAGGGTTTCGGTGCTGCCGCAGTCGACGCAGGTGAGGTGGTGTTCGTCGCGTTCGGCTGGGGCATAGAGCGCTTCCCCACTGGGCAGGTGGCGACAGCGCACCAGCCCCAGTTGCTGCAGCTGGCGCAAGTTTCTGTAGACCGTGGCCAGGCCCATCGGCTGCTGACTGGTCCGCAGCTGCGCGTGCAGGTCTTGGCCCGAGAGCTCTGCTCCTGCCTTCTCCAGCTCGCTGAGCAATTGCTCCTGCTTGCCACTGAGCTGGCTAGCGGCTGTGGCTGTCCCTGTGGTGGTGGCTGTGGCTGTCGCTGTGGCGGTGGTGGCTGCGGCGGAGCGAGGCACGGAGTGATGCGTTCGACGTTTGTTTTAAACCAATTGCTGGATGGGTCTGAACGGCTGCAGGCACGCGGCGGTTCAGGGCGTTAGCCAAAGGGCTTGGGTCACCGTTTTTGCCAGGGGATGCAGCTTCAGGGATGTCGCATCGATCAACACCGGCTGGGCAGGGGCCTGGGCCGAGGTGGCAAGCGCCCCCGGCCCGGCCATGGGCCGCAGGGCCGCCAGCAAGGTCTGGGTGCTGGGGTCATGGCTAAGGCCCGTGCCGGGCTCCAACTCCCAGGTCGTCAAACGTGCGCGACGCAGCACCCTTCCCTGGCGATCCAGGGCCAGCAGGGTGAGCACGGGGCGTTGGACACCATCCACCAGAGCCAACCAGATGCGCTCACCATTGCCGCTGCAGCTGCTGGCCACCAGGGCCTGGTCACCGATCCAGAGCTGACGGGGCGGCTGGCCGGGCTCGACCAATTCAAGTGAGCGGCGGTAATCGGGCCAATGGCGGGTCAGCAGGGCTCGGCCCGCCTCGGGGCAGAAGCTGCTGAGGTCGCGGCTGCCGGGCAAGACCTGTCGGCGCGGTGGTCGGGGTGGTAGGTCGTGCAGGCCGAGCCCATCGCTGCCGGGCACCACCACGGCCCCGCCCTGGGGCAACAGTCGCATCGGACCGCTCGCTTCCAAATTGAGACTCTGCATCCCCTTGCCCTGGGGCCACCACAGGGTGCGGTTGCTGGTGGGTTCGATCCCACCGAGCTGCAGCAACAGATCTCCGCGGCGGTTGCTGCTCAGGTGGGCAGAGAGTGCACCATCGGGGCCAAGGGGCTGGGGAGCACTGGCCTGAACTTCTGCCAGGGTTTGGGGGAGTCGGCTGAGATTGCGCTGTCTGAGGCCGATGCGCCACACCTGCTGGCGTCGCTGGTCCTGGATCGCGACCACGACGCCTGAGCCGTCGCCAAGGGGTTCGACTGCCGCGATCTGAGGCCAGATTGGTGAGATTGGCTGCCAGCGGCCATTGTGTTGTCGCAGCTGTAGTTGCTCACCACCGGCCACAGGCACCACCGCCAATAGTCGTGGACGTGGATCCCAGAGCCAGGTGCTGGCCGTCAGGGCTCCATGGCGTTGGTCCCGCCCGTTGAGGCTGAGTTGCAGCGGCTGGTTGAGCCGCTGGCCAGGATCAAGGCTCAGCATCAGGGCACTGCCGTCGCCTAGCCAACGGGCCCGCAGTGGTGGCACGAGCTTGCTGCCGCGCTCAAGGCTGGCCCGCTCCATGGGCCTGCTGAAGCGCAGCTGTAGGGCCGCTGGCCCCGAGCTGCTGGGTGCCATGGAAAGGTGTTGGAGCTGGGGGGGCAGCTGAACCAGCAGCTGTTGCTGTCCGATGGCCAGGGCGGCCGGAACCCCGAGGGCTAGGGCTAGGCGCCTCATGGCTCGAGCGGCCTGGCGGGCCTGGCGATCGGCGTGATGCGGTTGGCGATTACCACCAGCTCGTCGCCGCTGGGCGATGGTTGAAGCCCCATAACACCCTCGATCTGGAGCCACTGGTCGGCTTTGGGTTGGGGTGTGTTGGCCGGCCACCGCACGGCCAGGCCCACTGGCGTGGCATCGGCCAAGCAACAACGCACCAGCAGCCGGGCCAGTCGGGGTGGTCCGGCTGGCATCGGCAGTACAAACCCGCTGATCCGCACCGGATCACCGGTGTACAGGCGGGGGTCGCCCTGGCTGCGCAGCAGCCGCACCCAATCGGTAAGGCTGCGTTGGGCTGGCGGCAACACGAAGGCGAGTTCCCGTTCGCCGGTTTCGTCGCTGGGGCGCTCTCGAGCCAAATCGGCAAACGATGGATTGGGAGGTACCGCGATCAACAGCAGTCCGATCAAACTCGTCAGGCCCACAAGGTGCGCTGGTTGATCTGGGGCCTGCCGGGGCGCGCGCTGCTGGGGGCTGCGGTGCTGGCGATTGCGTTGCAGGCGGCTGCGGTGCAGGCGGTTGCGCTGACGCTCTTGCATGACGAGCACCAGCTGTCCGACGGCTAGGGCCAGCATCACCAACCCCGCTAGGGCTACCAGGGGGTGAAAGGCTTGGCGCAGCAGCAGATCCAATCGCCCATCGGTGCTGGAACGCAGCAGCACAAGGGCCCAGATGACCAGTCCGAGGGCCCTGCTCATAGCCGCCACAGGTTGATCCACTGGCCGATCAACAGCACGCCCAGTCCGGCCCCGGCCGTGGTGAGCAGCAGCCCCCGTGGCCGCAACAGTCGCCCCAGCAGGCCCACCAGTTTGAGGTCGATCACAGGCCCCAGCAGCAGAAAGGCCAGCAGGGCCCCGGGGGTCACCTGGGCGGCAAAGCTCAGGGCCAGAAAGGCATCGACGCTTGAACACACCGAAATCACCACGGCCAGCGCCATCAGGGCGAGGATTGAAACCGTGGGCATGCCGCCCAGGCCGAGCAGCCATTGCCTCGGCAAGGTGGTCTGAACCAGCGCGGCCACGGCGCAGCCAGCCACAAGCAGCAGGGCCAGGTTCAGGAATTCGGTGATCCCATGGTTCAGCACTTCATTGAGGCTCGGGCGCGCGGTGGCCGGCTCCAGCCGGGTGGCTAAACCTGTTGCTGGGTCGTTTCCCAGCAGGCCGCTGCGGCGCTCCAGCAGGCTGACCTGGTTGAGTGGTTGGTTGAGCCGCCGCTCGGCAAGCACATCAGCTTGCAGCAGTTCGGCTTCGGGCACCAGGGCCAGCAGGGCGCTGAGGGCCAGGGCCAGCAGCACAGCCCCGATGGGCCTGGCCAGCAGCAGCCAGGGCTGTTCGGGGAAGGCTGCCCAGGTGCTGGCGATCACGATCGGGTTGAGCACCGGAGCTGCAAACAAAAAGCCCAGGCTGGTGCCGAGCGGTGCGCCCGCCACCAGCAAACGTCGTGCCACCGGCACGTTGCCGCATTCGCAGGCCGGAAGGGCAAAGCCGAGGGCGGCTCCGGTCAAGGGCCCCAGCACGGGGTGGGCCGGCAACCGCCGCAGCCAGCGTCCCCCAGGCGCTAGCCAGCGGGCCAGCGCTGAGATCAACACGCCAATCAACAAAAAGGGCAGCGCTTCGATCAACAGCCCCTGAAAAAGGGCCCAGGCCGTAGCGAAGCTGGCGATGGGCTGCATGCAGGTGCGCTGCAGTCTTCAGGGCATGAGCTTGGCATGCCTTTTGGGGAAGGCCTTCCCACGGCACGGGTGCCGGTCCGGCCGAGGTGCCGGTCCGCCCGAGGTGCTCAGTGGCGGAAGTTGCCGTCGCTGGGTGCGGGGGGCAGGGGTGCGGCCACGGTGCTCAACCAGGCGAGATTGCGCTCGATATCGGCCAGCAGTTGATCGGCCATGTCGTGGCTGAAGCCCGCCCGCACCACGATGCGCAGCACGGCACGGTGTTCCTGGTTGGCCGGCAGGGTGTAGGCCGGCACCTGCCAGCCGCGGGAGCGCAGCAGGTCCGAGAGGTGGAACACGGTCCAGGTGGTGATGGCGGGGTCCAGCTCCAGGGCAAACACCGGCAGCTGGCCGCGGGGATGGCTCACCAATTGCAGCGGCGCCATGGCCGCCAGGTTGTCGGCCATGTGGCAGGCGATTGCTTCGAGGCTGGCCATGCGCTGGCAATAGCCCTCGCGGCCTAGGTGCAGAAAGTTGAAGTACTGGCCCACCACCTGGGCGCCGGGGCGCGAGAAGTTCATGCCGATGGTGGGCATCTCGCCGCCGAGGTAGTTGACGTTGAAGCGCAGCTCCTGGGGAAGCACCTCACCGTTGCGCCAGAGCACCCAGCCCACCCCGGGCAGCACCCCGCCGTATTTGTGACCGCTGGTGTTGATCGAGACCACCCTGGGCAGGCGAAAGTCCCAGGCCCAGTCGGGGGAATTGAACGGCGCCACAAAACCTCCGGAGGCGGCATCCACATGGATCTCGATGTTGAGCCCTGTGCGCTCTTGCAGGGCATCGAGGGCGCTGCTGATGGCATCGATCGGCTCGTAGCTGCCATCAAAGGTGCTGCCCACGATCCCCACCACCCCGATGGTGTTGGCGTCGCAGCGCTGGATCGCCTCGGCGGCGTTGAGCTGCAGCCGGCCTGCTTCGAGGGGAACCAGCCGCGGCTCCACATCGAAGTAAGCGCAAAATTTGTCCCAGCAGATCTGGGTGTTGGCGCCCATCACCAAGTTTGGACGGCTGGCCTCGAGGCCGGCGGCCAGGCGCCGTTGCCGCCAGCGCCACTTGAGCACCAGCCCGCCGAGCATGCAGCCCTCGCTGGAGCCGGTGGTGGAGGTGCCGACGGCGGCGGCGGGATCGGGTGCATGCCAGAGGTCGGCCAGGATCCGCAGGCAGCGCTCTTCGAGCTCGGCGGTCTGGGGATATTCGTCTTTATCAATCATGTTTTTGTCGGCGCACTCCTCCATCAGGCGGCGCGCCTCGGGTTCCATCCAGGTGCCCACAAATGTGGCCAGGTTGAGGCGGGCGTTGCCATCGAGCATCAGGTGGTCGTGCACCAGCTGGTAGGCCAGATCGCCGGGCAGCCCCTGCTCACAGAGGCGATGGCGGGGGATCTGGGGTGCATCGAGCTGGCGCAGCTGTAGGCGATGGCCGATCTGGCTGTCGAGGTTGAGTTGCTCTGAGCGGGCTGGTGGGTGGGGTGCCATGGCAGCTGGGCAGGCGAAACTCAGCGGCATTTAAATCGCAGTAGCTCTGCGGGTGCCATCGCGCCCGACACCGCGCCGTGGTTCCCCTGCATCGCCTGCTCAGTTACACCCTGCCCGAGCCCCCTGCTGCCGGTGACGGGCTCCGCCTGGCTCTGTGGCAGGGCAGTGGCACGGCGGCCACGCCTGAGGCGGTGGAGGAGAACCTGCAGCGGCTTGAAGCGCTCAGCGCCCGAGCTGCGGAGTTGCACGTGCAGCTGCTGGCCTTCCCGGAGCTCTATCTCAGCGGGTACATCGTGACCCCAGAGCTGGCTCGGCAGCTGGCCGAACCGCTCGATGGGCCCAGCCTGCAGCGGGTGGCTGCCTGCGCCCGCCGCCATGGCCTGGCGATCGCCTGCCCCTACCCCGAGCGGGCCCAGGTGGCCGGCGAGGAGCGCTTCTACGACGCCATCGCCCTGTTTGGGGCCGATGGCTGTCTGCTGCGCAACTACCGTAAAACCCACCTGTGGGGCCCCGATGAACGGCGCTGCTGGACGCCCGGTTACCTGGAGCCCGAGGAGGGTCCGCCCTTCACGGTCCACAGCGTCAACGGCGTTGCTGTGGGGTTGCTCAACTGCTATGAGGCCGAATTCCCCGAGCTCAGCCGGCGCCTGGCCCTGGAGGGGGCGCGATTAATCCTGATCCCCACGGCCGCCGACAGCTGGGCCGAGCTCAGCACGGGGCAGCGCACCAGCCGTCCCTATCCGGACGTGTCGCGCAGTTTGATTCCGGCCCACGCCCTTCACAACCACTGCTTTGTGGCCTACGCCAACCGCTGCGGCATCGAAACGGTGCAGGGGGTGGAGAAAGCGGCCTACCTCGGCAACAGCATCGTTTGTGGGCCCCATGGCGACGTGCTGGTAGCCGCTAGGCCCGAAGCCACGTTGCTGGTCGCCGATTGCCTGCTCGATGCCTACGGGCTGCTCCATCCCGAGGACACCAGCTACCTGAACGACCGCCGACCTGAGTTGTATTGACCGGAGCGGCTCTGCGCTTCCCTGTCCATGGCCTGCTCCGGTGCTCGGCTGCTGCCTGGGCGCCACACGTCAAGGCGCCAAAGCTTGGGGCAGGCCCAGCACGCGCCTGTAGAATGAGAATGGTTTTCATTATTTTGCTGCGACGCCGGTCTGATTCGGTCTTTTGTCCTTCGATTCCTCCATGGCGTTTGTGTCCTCCTGGCTTGCCCGTGCAGGCTTTTGTTCTTTGGCTCTGGCCCTGGTGGCCTGCGGCCCCCCCCGCCCTGGGCTTGAGCCGCTAGCGGGCAGCAAGGGGTTGCGAGTGGTAACCACCTTTTTGCCGATCACCCTGTTCACCCGTGCGGTGGCTGGTGACTGCGCCCAGGTGACGGCCCTGATTGCCCCCAATGCCGGTCCGCACGATTTTCAGGCCAAGCCCGGTGATTTGGCCGCCCTGCGCCAGGCCAAGGTGCTGGTCAAGAACGGCCTCGAGGTGGAGGCTTTCCTCAGCAAGCTTGTGGTTTCAGCAGAGAACCCGGCGTTGATCACGATCGATTCGAGCCGCGGCGTTGCAACGCTCGATTCAGCCGAAGAGGCAGGCCATCACCGTGGCCATGCCCATGATCACGGGGCCGTGAACCCCCACATCTGGCTCGATCCACTGCGGGCCGTGCAACAGGTCGAAACCATCCGCGATGGCCTGGTGAAGGCTGATCCCAGCTGCGCCGAGGGCTACAAGCGCAATGCCGAGGCCTACACCACCCAGCTCAAGGCTCTCAATGCCGAGATCGCTGGCCAACTCAAGCCCTATCGGGGTAAGAGCTTCGTGGCCTTCCACGACTTTGCCCCCTATTTTGCCGAGCGTTATGGCCTCACGGCCAACTATCTCGTTGATGTGCCCGAACTCAATCCAAGCCCAGCTGACCTGCAGCGGGTGGCACTCGAGGTGAAGAAAAGCCAGCTCAAAGCGCTGCTCAGCGAGCCCCAAGAAGGGAACCGTTCCTTCAATGCCCTGGCCAGTGATCTGGGCGTCACCATCAGCGTCTTTGACCCGATGGAGACCGCAACCGAGGAGGAATCCCGTCATCCACTCACCTATGTGCGTGTGATGCGCCGCAACGTGGCCGAGTTGCGTCGGGCATTCGGTGAATAATCATCGACCCTGCTATCTCCTGACGGCGAATCGCTAAAAACAGAGTTGTTTTGCGGCTATCGAAGCAGGGGCCGCATCGAGTCTGTTTGAGGCCATGAGGGAATGAGGCCATGAGGCCATGACTAGCGGCTTCTGGCTGATGTCCTTTGGTGAATGGTCACTACCCTTCGCTAGCGCAAGGCCTACGGCTTGGGAGATTCCAAGGCCCCGTACCAGCGCGGCACAGCTTCATAGCTAGCCGCGTTCTTCTCGTTTTCGCGCGCCTCCACCTTGAAGCAGCAAGCCCGCCCGTCGTCGCGGGTCTGCAGGAGTGCATTGGCCCAGTTCCAGACCAGCTGGGCGCTGGACTCCATCCCCACGTTGGCCATCACCCGCAGATCCAGGGCCCCCTGCTCGTGCAACTGCTGCCAGGTGGGCAGCAGGGGGTCGTCGTCGTTGGCCAGAAAGGTGTGGTCAAACTGCTGCGCCAGCTGCTGGCGCAGCTCCCCCAGGCTGGAAAAATCCACCACAAAGCCATGCTGATCGAGCTGGTCAGCCTGAAACCACACCGTGAAGCTGCGGCTGTAGCCGTGCACAAAGCTGCAATGCCCGCTGTGGCGCCACTGGCGATGGCAGCAGGGGAACCCGCTGAAGGTCTTGGAGCAGGTGAAGGCGGCGGTCATGGCCTCGGGCCCCAGGTTGGGGCGGCAGGTCTTGCGGGAAGATCGGGGCAGCGGCACGATCGCCCTTGCAAGCATCATTTCAGGCCCCAGATCCAACCGTTGCTGCGGGCCTGCTGCCCGTGCTGCGCTTCAACGACGCCGGTCTCATCCCGGCCATCGCCCAAGACTGGCTCGACGGCGCCGTGCTGATGGTGGCCTGGATGAACCGCGAGGCGATCGAGCACACCCTGGCCACGGGCCAGGTGCACTACTGGAGCCGTTCGCGGGGCGAGCTCTGGTACAAGGGGGCAACCAGCGGCCACACCCAGACCCTGCGCTCCCTGCGGGTTGATTGCGATGCCGATGTGCTGCTGCTCACGATTGAGCAGCGCGCTGAGGTGGCCTGCCACACGGGCGCTCGCAGCTGCTTTTTTGGCGAGCTCAAGACCACTGGAGCCACCGGATCTGCAGGGGCCGCTGAGGCAGGGGCCTTGCCTGGCGCCGGTGGACCCGGGGCTGCCGCGCCGCCGGCCGATGCCTGCACCGAGCTCATGCGGGTGATCGAGGACCGTCGCGACCGGCCCGAGCCTGGCAGTTACACCAACAAGCTTCTAGGCGGGGGTGACAACAGCATTCTCAAAAAGATCGGTGAGGAGAGCGCCGAGTTTGTGATGGCGTGCAAGGACGGAGACCCGGCCGAGATTGCTGGCGAGGCTGCCGACATGGTGTTTCACCTGCAGGTGGCCCTGGCCCACCACGGCGTGAGCTGGCGGGCCGTGCAACAAGTGCTAGCCGAGCGCCGCGGGGCGCCACGGCGTTCTTGATTGGCGTTGCGTCCTTCGTCGCATCCTTCGTCGCGTCCTGGGGTGGCGTTGTTCAGGAGCGCTTCTGAATCACCCTCGATCAGCCCTGGGCGGCGGTGCTGAGCATGGCCCGGGCTGTCTCGATCACCAGGCCGGTGAGCACAAAGCCGCCGGTGGTCACGAGGCCCTGCCAGATCTTCTGCATTGCGGAGCTGGGCTGACCCGCCAACCAGGCTGGTTGCGGCCAGCCGCCCCCAGGGGTCCAGGCCGACCCAAGGCCTGCTGGAGCCCGGCGGGCCATGGCATCGCGCCAGTAGCTGTTGTAGCGAGGAGCCTGCTGGTTGAAGGGCATGGTGCCGATTGCTTGGCCGGCCAGAACCCTCGAGCGTTGGAAGGGCACCAGGTCTTCGCCGAAGTTCTCCAGGTACTCAGGCGAGTTGAGCAGGGCATCCACGAAACCCACCAGCCCCTGCTGGGCGATCACGATCGACCAGGCAATTTGCTCATGTTGGCCGTGCACCGGCCGGCCGAGCACGCGTCCCACCACCTGCTCAACCACGCGGTAGTTGCTGTTGCAGCGATAGAAGTCGTCGCGAAATTTGCTGGACAGCAGCAGTTCGCGGATGAATTGACGGGTGCTGATCTGGCCTGAGCGCAGCTGCGATTCGAGCATCGGATCGCGATCCACCTTGAAGGCATGGAAATAGATCTGCCGGTAGGCCTGCTCGATGAGTTGATCGGTGCCGCTCCGATCCAGCTGCGGGGCAAAGCGGCCGTTTTGGCGTGACGTTTCCTCACTGGTGGGCAGAAAGCTGCTGACCCGGGACGGGGCTGTTAGCGGCTTGGTGGCCAGAAGGGGGATCGTCATTGCTGCAATCGCTTGGAACGGCGCAAGGTATGCGTGTTTGCTGAGTCCCGGGGGGCCACCAGGCAAAGGCACAAGCAACTTCACATCCAGGCTCAACACCGGTGGTTCAGCCGCCGTTCTGATCGGCGAGGTTGCCTTGGCCCTGCGGGCCCCTAGCCTGAAGCCATGGCGGAAACGATTCTCGAAGTCAGCCACCTGAGCGTGCGCCGTGATGGTCGCCCTGCGGTCGACGACGTCTCCTTCGCATTGGCCGCCGAAACCGACACGGCCTTGGTGGGTCCGAATGGGGCTGGCAAGAGCTCGCTGGTGCAGGCCGTGTTGGGCCTGATCCCCCGCCAGGGGGGCAGCGTGCGCCTGCTGGGCCAGCTGCTGGGGCCCCGCGGCCAGTTACCGACGGCAGTGCGTGACCAGATCGCCTACCTGCCCCAGGTCTTTGCCCTTCAAGGACGCTTTCCCCTGAGTGTGGCCGAATTCGTGGGCCTCGGCTTCGACCCCGGGGGGCTGCAGGTGGGCTGGGGCCGGTGCCGCCAGCGGCGTGAGGCGATTGCGCGCGCCTTGGCCAAGTGCGCCAGTGAGGGTCTGGCTCAGCGCTTGCTCAGTGAGCTCTCCGGCGGTGAGCTCAAGCGTGTGCTGCTCGCGTTTTGTGTGGCACGGCCGCGGCGGTTGTTGGTGCTCGATGAGGCCCAGGCTGGTCTGGATGCCCAGGCCGCCGAGCAGTTCCATAACCTGCTCTTCGATCTGCGCCGCAGTGAGGGCTGGACGATCCTGCAGGTCTCCCATGACCTCAACATGGTGCGCCGCACTTGCGATCGGGTGCTCTGCCTCAACCGCAGCCTGCGCTGCGCTGGCACCCCCGACCATGCCCTCAGCCCGCCCCTGTTGGAGGAGGTCTATGGCCGCAGTTTTGTGCCCTATCACCACCACCACCAGGCCCAATCTCAGGTCCAGGCCCAATCCCAGCAGCACGAGCCCCAGGCCTCCGCGCTGCCAGCGGAGCGGCGATGAGCGTTGAGCCCGCTGGCCTGCTCAGCCTGCTGGCCCTGCCATTCATGCAGCGGGCACTGTTGGCGGGCCTGCTCACCGGTGGTTTGGGTGGATTGATGGGCAGCTTCGCTGTGCTGCGCCAGCTGTCGTTTTTTAGTGATGCCCTGGGGCACTCAGCCCTACTGGGCATCACGCTTGGCATCCTCCTCGGTGTGAATCCCACCGTGGTGCTGATCCCGTTTGCGGTGCTCTTTGCCCTGCTGGTGAGCAGCCTCGTCGACAACAGCAAGTTGCCGGCCGATGCCCTACTCAACATCATCTACTCCTCCTCGCTGGCGATTGCCGTGCTGGCCCTCAGCCAGGTGCGCAGCTACGCCGGGGGTATCCAGCACTTGCTGTTTGGTGACATCCTCGGGGTGAGTTGGCTGGATCTCAGCCTGATCGCCGCTTTGCTGGTGGCGACCATTCTCTATTTGTGGTGCACCCGCCGCAGCCAGATTCTGCTCAGCCTTGATGAGCCACTGGCCCTCTCGCGGGGGGTGGCTGCCCGCTGGCAGCGGCTGCTGTTCGTGATCGTGCTGGCCATGGTGGTAGCCCTCTCCATCAAGGCGGTGGGCGTGCTGCTGATCAGTGCCTTTGTGGTGATGCCCGCCTGTGCGGCTCGGCTCGTGAGTCGCCATTTTGGGCGTTATGTGGTGCTGGCGGCAGGGCTCGGCGCTGCCGGTGCGGTGGGGGGGCTGGTGGTTTCAGCGGCCTTCAATCTGCCTTCGGGCCCTGCGGTGGTGATGGTGCAGCTGCTGGGATTTCTGGCGGCGCTGGCCTGGTCGGGCCTGGCAGGGTCGCGGCCGATGGGTGCAGGGGGCTAGGGGGGGGGCTAGGCAGGGGGCTAGGTGGCGCGGCTGGCAGGATTTGGCCGAAGCGGCTGGGTTGGCCATCAAGCCAGCGCACACTGGCCCGATCCCGGGGGCTGAGACGCAACACCGGCCTCGATCCCGGTACCGCAGCCATGGCATCGGCAGGGTCATCGCTGTGACCCCAGAGCCCAAAGGCATGGCCGAGTTCATGGAGGGCCGTGGCTTGCAGGGGCAGGGGGGCCTGGCCTGGGCTGAGGAGCACCTCGACCCGCGGCTCGGCACGCCAATGGCCCGTGCGCTGCACCGCGAGCAGGTGCAACACGGCTCGGCCATGGCTGGCTCGGATGCGGCCGTTGGCCTGGGTTTGTAGGGGAGGGCGGCGCCGCCAGATGCGCAACTGGGCTTGATCCGCCTGTGGCACCAGGCTGAAGCGCACCAAGGGCTGCCATTGGGCCAGGGCCGCCTCAACGGCAAGGTGCCAGACCCGTTCACGCCCGGCCGCTGCAGTACCGGCTTCGGCCTGGCCGGGTTCGATCCACACACACCAGTGCTCGAGCCGCGCCCATCCATAGGGCGTGCTGGCTAGCCGGTGGCGGTAGTCGAGGGGGGGGATCCTTGGATTCGAACCCTGCCTTGCGGCAGGGGGTGCAAGGGCGCTAACCGCAACGGGGATGGCCTTGGCTGGGCTGGTTGTGGGGGGGCTGGTTGGGGCTTTGCTGGTTGGGGCGGTGCTGGTGTCTGGATGTTGGCTGAGATCGAGCTCGCGGCTGTCTTGGGCGGGATCACAACTGCTCTGTGCCACCGCTGCGGTGAGCAACTGCGCACCGAGCAGGGCACCCAGCAGGGCAAGGCTCAACGCAACCCCAGTGGCGTCGGAGCAGTGCGCTCGTGGCATCACCCGATCAAGCTGCAGGCAGCCCAACACCACGCGCCATCAAGGTGGCGAGGAAGGGGATGGCGGCAAAGCCAACCAATTCAATGTTGAGGATCCAGCCAAGCCTTTTGGCGAGGGCCTCACTCACCTTGGGGAGCTCCCCTTTGCGAAGGGGGATCGCCCACAAGATGTAAGTGATCGTGGGGTAAAGCGAGAGTCCCCCAACGGCGAGGTAGGTGCCAACTTTCCACCAAAACAGGGGGTTCTCGGTGTAAAAAGCACTGCCCTGACCGAAGTACAGCACCCGCAAAATGCCACTTCCCAACAGGGCGAGGGCTGCTAGGCCATAAACCACATCGGTGATCACCATCAAAGTGGCGTCCTGTTTGCTCGGATTGGGCTTGATTAGCCGCCGCTCCAGCACCAGGGCTCCAAAACAGACCATGAAGCTCACATAGTGCACATAGGCAACCCCGGCCTGGGAGAGCACCTCAGGGGGAATGGCGGCAAAGCCGATCATGGAGCAGGAAAGGAAGCAGCCTTGAAAGCTAGCTCGCCACGGCGGAGCACCAGGGGCCGGAGCAGCAGGGGCCTGCAGCACAAGGGCTGAAATGGCAGCAGGTGGTGAGATCAAAACTTAGGGAGAAAAGCTGAATGTTGGAAGCAAAAGCGAAGGTTGGAAGCTTTTCCGCTGGTTTTCCGTTCAGCGGTAAATGCCCTTAGGTTCATTTCACCATCCACCCCTTCCATGGCCAGCTCATTGAGTGCCTATCTCGGTGAGATTGGCCGGCATCAGTTGCTCACGCCTGAACAGGAACTCACCTTGGGTCGCAAGGTGCAGGCCATGGTGGCGTTGCACGAGCGCTGTTCTGAGGCAGGAGGGCTGGGACCAGCCTGTGATTACAACGACCTTGAGCGGCGCACCCTCCGCAGCGGTGAGCGCGCCAAAGATCACATGATCACGTCAAACCTTCGGCTGGTCGTCAACCTGGCCAAGCGCTACCAGGGAAAAGGCCTGGATCTGTTGGATTTGATCCAGGAGGGAACCCTCGGCCTCACCCGCGCCGTTGAGAAATACGACCCCACCCGGGGTCACCGTTTCAGCACTTATGCCTACTGGTGGATCCGGCAAGGGCTCAACCGTGCCCTCTCCACCCAAAGCCGCACCATTCGCATTCCGGTCAATGTGAATGAAAAACTCACCAAACTGCGGGCTGCTAAGGCCCGGTATCTCCAATCGAATGGGGTTTTGCCCAAGGCACCTCGCTTGGCAGAAATCATGCAGATTCCTTTGGCCGAGGTGGAAGAGTTGCTGGGCTGTGAATTGCGCAGCGTCACCGTGAGCCTGCAGGGGGTGGTGAAATCGAAATCGGACCCATCCGAATTGGTGGATGTGTTGCCCTCCCCCGAACTTGCGCCCATGGAGCGGGCCGAGCTGGCCGAACGTTCCGCCTCGGTGTGGACGCTGATCGAGCGCGCCAACCTCACTCCCAAGGAACGCACGGTGATCATGATGCGCTTCGGCCTGGACGGCAGTCATGAATGGCGCACCTTGGCCGAGGTGGCCCGGCAGCTCAGTTGCAGCCGTGAATACTGCCGCCAGGTGGTGCAGCGTGCCCTGAGCAAGCTGCGCAAGGCCGGCATTGAAACAGGACTGGTTGAGCATGACTAGTGCCTAGCCTGGGCGTTGCGATGGGGCGTTCCGTGTTTTCGTGGTTTGATCAACCCAACCAACGCAGTGATCGGGCTGACGCGCTCGATGTGGAAGTGGTCGAGGTCAGCGTCGTCGAGGGCACCTTTGTGGAAGGCACCGTCGTCGAGGAACAGCTGCTGTTCAAGTTGTTGCGTCGTGCTGGGAGCCTGCTTGCCCTGCCCGCCCTCGAATGTCTGGAGCTTTTGCTCGATCCCACCACGCCACCACGGGTGAAGTTGACCATGCTGGCCGCGCTCACCTATCTGGTGATGCCCCTTGATCTGGTGCCGGATCTGTTGCCTGTCGCGGGGTTCAGCGATGACCTGGTGGCCCTGACCACGCTGCTCGGTGCCTGTTGGCGTCACCGCACACCAGAGCTCCAGCAGCGGGCGCAACGCAGACTGGATCTCTGGTTTCCCTTTGGCCGCTGACCGCGATGTCCAGCCTCACGGCAGATCAGCTCGACGATCTGCAGAATTTTCTGAAGGATTGGCTGCGGCACACGGGTCGCAGTCAGTCCGACCTGCGCCGGGCCCTGCAGGCCAGCTCGATCCGCATGCCAGTGCTGCTTGAAGCCTTGGATCGCACCTACAGCGGGGGCGATCTGGTTGATCTCGTCAGCCAGCTCTGCGGCATTGAGGATCGTTGGCAACGGGAGGATGGTCCAGGTGGCACCCCCGAGACGGCTGACTCCCTCGGGCAGCTTGATCTGTTGTTGCAGGAGATACGTCAAGACCAGCAGGCCTGACCCTCGGACCATCTTCACTGGTCATAGTGGGTTCATCGTTCGCTGGATCTGGCTGTGGTTGCCCTTCCTCCCCGCCGCATTTGGACCGTTCCCGTTCGCTGGGTTGCCGGTGGAGCCATGGTTGGGGCCATGCTGGCAGGGGTGAGCCTCTCCCTGGCGGGCAGCGAGATGCCGGCAGCTGCCCAGGTCCAGCAGTTTCTGCTGGGTCCAGGCAGCTCGGTTGGAGAGCAGACCAAGGTGAAGCCGAAGAACTGCACGACGGGTTCCGATGGCTCGATCACCTGCGACACCGTGCTGGAGAACCCACCGGGCAACACGCCGGCCAAACCGTCGTACACCCCCTTTAGCAATTGAGTTGACGTCGTGATTCGCCTCTTTGATGACGCGTCGTATCTGCGTCTGATTGACGGCCTGGAGCGTCAGCTCGCCAAGCTGCTCGGCCTGGTCTTGGTGGTGGTGATGCTGATGGCCACGGTCCAACTGCTGGGCCATCTGGCCTGGGCGCTCACGGTGCCGGGCAACTCCTGGATGGGCGACCAACTGATCAAGGTGCTGGGTGACGTTCTCAATATCCTCATTGCCCTGGAGGTCCTCCAGAACATCACGTCGTATTTGCGCCGCCACGTGGTTCAGATCGAACTGGTGTTGGTGACGGCCATGACCGCCGTGGCGCGCAAGGTGATCGTGTTGCCGCCCGGCGCCGAAAGCAAGCCCCAGTTGCTGGCTGGCCTGGGGATTGCGGTGCTCTCCTTGGCGGCGGCCTACTGGTTGGTGCGCTCGATCAATCTGCGCAGGATCCAGACCAAAACAGGGCCAGCCATAGGGTTCCGGGAACGGCATCGGTAGCCAGCACCCTGTGCCGCCGGCCGGAGGGGATCAGGATCTGGTCGCCGCGGTTGAGTTCCACCAGGTCAGCATCCCCTTCAAAGGCCATCAGGGCACTGCCCTGCAGCAAGAGCACCCACTCATGCTCTGCCTGCTCATACCAAAAGCCCGCGGGACTGGTAGCCCGGTTGGAGTGGATGCGCTCCAGGCGCCAGCCATCACCCTGGAGCAACACGGTGGCAAGCTCCTCGCCTTCGGGAGGCATGGGGCCGGCTAGCAGGCTGCGGGTGGATGTTGGCTCGGCCACGCCCTCGCCCCAGCGCCGGCCAATCTCAAAACCATGCTGGCGAGCGAGGGCCACCACCTCGTGGTGACTGTTGCAGTCGCGCAGGGCCTGGCGCAGGGCTGGTTGGGCTTCGCTGAGGGCCACAAACGCATTGAGTTGTTGAATCTTGGCCAGAAATTGCTGCAGTTGTTCTTCAGCCATGGGGGGCGGTGGGGGGAGACGCCGCTGTGGTCAGGGGTTTGATCATGCGCCAGCGACGAAACAGGTTGGCGGCGAAGATCACCTCCTCTTCCGCCTCAACCTGCCAGCCGCGGCGTAGCAGCAGCGGCTTGGAGAGTTGGCTGGCTTCGGTGCGCAGAACCGGGCAGCCTTGGCCGGCTGCGTGGGCCTCGAGGCTGGCCAGCAGGGCGTTGGCCCTGCCCTGGCGCGTGGAGCGGCCGCGGCAATAGAGAAGGGAGAGACGATCAGTGGGATCGAGAAGTCCGAAGGCTTCGATCGTTCCAGAGGGTTCAGAGCCCAGGCTCACCAATCCAAAGCCTCGTAAAAGAGCCAGCCGAACAGTGTCATTTCTCTCGGGATGCTGTGCCCAGGCCTTGATCTGATCGGGGCTGTAGAGGTTGGGGCACTGGCTGATCACAGCGTCGCGATAGACCGCGAGCACTGGATCAAGATCGGCCGGCACCAATCGACGCATGGCATGCATTCACACAGCGTAATCGCGGTGCATGCTGTTGTATGTTAAACGAAGTTTGTGGATCTTGATCCTCACCACTACATGCTCATAGGAACCGAACTGCTCGCCAAAGTCAAAGAGCTTGGCGATCTGGGCAAATCAGAGATCGTGCGTGCCTGTGGCTATGTGTCCACCAAGAAAGATGGTGGCGAGCGTCTGAATTTCACGGCGTTCTATGAGGCCTTGCTCGAGGCCAAGGGCGTTGAGCTTGGCGGCTCCAGCACAGTGGGCAAAGGCGGTCGCAAACTGAGCTATGTCGCCACGGTCCAGGGCAACGGCAATCTGCTGATCGGCAAGGCTTACACCGCCATGCTTGACCTCAAGCCGGGCGATGAATTCGAGATCAAGCTCGGCCGCAAGCAGATTCGGCTGATCCCGGTGGGCCTCAACGAAGACGAAGTGGATTGATCCCAGGCTCAAGGCTGATCTGGCGACCCAGGGTGGCTGCCAGATCGGTGTAGTCATCGGGGTTGCACGACAGCAGCAGGATTTGAATACCCTGTTGCACCCCGATGGCCAGCATGTGTTTCACTCCAGCGAGTCGTAGCGGATCGCTGTTGCTAAACGCATCGTCAAACAGCAATGGCAAGACGTTGTCATAGGCAGAGCTCAGCACATCGGCGAGTGCCAGCCTCAGGGCAGCACCCAGTTGTTCGCGCATTCCGCCGCTGAGTTGGCCCACCGCATAGCTCTGTTCGCTCTGTTGCAGCCTTAAATCAGTAAACCCTTGTTGGGGATCGAAACGCAGCTGGGCTGCTGTTTCATCCTGCAGGTTGAGGGCGTCGAGATAGACGTGGATCGCCTGGCTGAGCGGCTGGCCATAGCGCTCCGCCATCGCTTGCTGGGCTTGATCAAAGAGCGCTTTCAGCAGTTGCAGGGCTGCGGCGCCCTCGCGGATCGCCACCAGTTCTGCATTCGCCATTTCCCAGGCGGCTTGGTGATGGTCAACGGCAGCCACCGGATCCTGGGCTCCCAGGCTGCGGCAGATTTGGTCTTGGGTGCCGCGGTTGGTGAGCAGGGCCTCTTTTTCGGCCTCCAGCTGCTGCAAGTGGGCGAGGAGCCCTTGGCGCAGCGGTTCCGGGGTGGTTTGAGCTGCCGTTGTGGCCTCGAGTGCCTGGCGTTGGGTGGCCAGTTGGTTGAGCTGCTGGTCGAGGTTGGCCAGCTCATCGTTCAAGGCCTGCACGCCAACGGCGATGGCCGTTGGCGTCCCATAGGTGCTGGTGAGACGCTCGGCCTGGCTCTCCGTGCTGACAAGGGCCGCCGTGAGCTGGTCCAGTGCCGCCTGGATCTGTTGCCGCTCGATCGCTTGGGCGTCGTGGTGTTGTTGGCTTTGCTTCAGGGTTTGGTCGAGTTGTTGCTGGGCACTGGCCAGTTGGCTGGCCTGGAGGCGCAGGCTCTCTTGTTGTGCTTCGAGCCCTTCGCGCTGAGCGTCGAGGTTGGACTGCAGCAGGATGCTGGCTGGGCTGGCGGTGCTGGTCGCGCCGCCGGCCCGCAGGCGCTCGAGGGCCTGCAGGAGCCGTTGGCGGCGCGGCTGCAGGGCCCCGATCTGTTGGCCCAGCTGGGCCCAGGGGATCTTGGCGGCCGCCTGGCGCAGGTTGGTGAGCTCGGCATCGAGGGCCAGGCGTTGCTGGGCCAAGCCCTCGGCCACCTCACTGCTGCTCACCCCCAGCTGCTCGTGCAGGGCCTTGAGCTGCACGAGCCGTTGTTGTTTCTGCTGCAGGGCCCGCTCGATGGCACCGCCACCCCCTGGGCTGATGCGCACCTGCACGCCCGAGCCGACCTTGAGCAGGCCATCGCGCTCGAGTTGGCGGCTCTGGCCCGGCAGCAGGGGCACGCCATCGAGCTCCACCCTCTGATCAGTGGCTGTTAGATGGACCGAGGCCGCCATGCCCTGGCAGCGGGCTTCGGCTTGGGCGAGCTGTTGTTCGGCCTCGCGCAGTTGCTTCACCTGTGCCTCACCGAGGGGCGGCAGCTGCTGCAGGGCGGCCTTGACGGCGCTCGCCTGCTGCTGCAACTGCTCGAACTGCTGCTGGTGTTGCCGCAGCTGGCTCGCTTCGCGCTCCAGTGCCGCCAGGTCCAGCTGAACCTGGATGGCGTCGAGCTGGATCTGGATGTCTCGCTGCTGCTGCTCGAGCTGGTGGCGTTGATGCAGGGCGCTCTCCAGCGTGGCCTGCACCACGCTGGCGTCCTGCAGGAGTTGCTGGTGCCGCTGCTGTTGCTGCTGCTGCTGGAGTCTGAGGGTTTGGCGTTGTTGCTCCAGGTCGATGGCCTGGGCCTGGGCCTGGATCAGTTGGTTGCGTTGCTGCCCTGGCGCTTGCCGTTGGGCCTGCACCAGCAGCAGCCTTGCCTCCAGATCAGCCCATTGCTGCTGCTGCAGGCGGCTCTGCTCGAGTTGACGTTCGAGGTCGGGGCGTTCGTGGCCGTCGATCTGTTGCAGCCGCAACTCGATTTGGCGCAGTTGCTCCATGGCGGCTTCTAGGTCGGCAAGACGCTGTTGTGCCTGGGTCAAGGCCGCTTGGGTCTCGGTGTCGCGCTGTTGGGCGATCGCCAGGGGCGAGCCCGCCTTGATGCGGCCAGTGCCGGTAAACAGCTCGCCCAGCCGCTGCTCGAGCCGCTCGAGGACGCGTCGATCGAGGCCCGATTCAAGGGCCCGGCCTGCCGCTTGCCGTTGGCTGGCGCTGCCCTCGGCATGTTGGAGTTGCTGCAGCAAGCGGGGGAGGTCGTAGGCCTCTGGTCCGCCGGCCAGCAGGTCATGGCCGGCCTCTCCCTGGCGAACCCACAGGTGGGCCCAGCGCAGCGGCAGCTGGGCGATGCGCCGGCCTTCCACTGGACCCTCCACCCCCAGCAGGGCGGCCAGCTGCGCTTCGGCGGCACTGCCGCTGAGGGCGAGCCCGGCGCTGTTGCTGAGCTGGCAGGTGCCGCTGGCCCCCGAGAAGCGTTTGCGCAGCTGCCATGGCTGGCCAGCCGCCTCAAAGCGAATCTCGATTTCGGGCAGGCCGCTGTGGCTCCGTGAGCGCAGTTCCTCGACGCCCTTGCCTGTGGCGTTGGCCTTGAGAAAGAGCCCCTTGTGCAGGGCCTCGGCCACGGTGCTTTTCCCTACCTCATTGGGCCCGCCGATCAGGGTGAAGTGGGGGTCAAATTCGAGCTCCAGCCGCTGGTGCTGCCGGATCTGCTGAAGTCGGGCTGAGATCAGGCGCATGCCTGGCTGGCCTCGGCCACGGCCCGGTGCAGATCGGCCAGGGCCAGCTCGACGGTCTGGCGCTCGGTACCACTTGGATCCTGAAGCTGGTGCTGAAGCTGGCGGGCCACCGCAGCCACCAGGGGGGCATCGGGCCGCTGGCTCAGGGCGTCGATCTCTTCGGCCTTGGGGCTCACCTGCAGCGAGCCGCGTTGTTTCAGGCGCAGCAGCTGGGCGCTCCAGCGCTCTTGCAGGTCCGCAAAACGCTCTTGCCCCGCCAGGCTCAGGCTGCCCGAGAGCTCCAAGAGCAGCAGATCTTGACCGATGCGCCCCTGTAGCAGTGCCTCCACCTGGGCTTCGAGTCGGTCCAGATCTCCATCGCCCTGGCAGCAAAAGCTCAGCGGATGCCAGCCGATCGCACCAGTGCTGTGGCTGCTCACCAGCGCCGGTTGGCCCCGTTGCAGCCCAACGGCCAGCACCTGCCCGCTGCGGTAGTCCGCACTGCGGGGAAAGCGGTCGGGTTCAGGGCTGCCGCTGTACCAGGCCTTGGCGGAGATCTGCTTGCATCCGTGCCAGTCGCCCAGGGCGATGTAGTCGACCGCGTCGGTCCAGGCGCCGGCAAGGCCGAGCAGATTGCGATCACTGCTGGGGTTCTCCGGATCGAGGTCAGCTGTGCTGAAACCGGTCACGCCGCCATGGGCGATCACCAGGCGCGGTTTGCCATCAGGCAGGGATGACCAGTTGAGCTGGCCCAACCAGGCGCAGGGGTCTTCGCTTTCATGCCGCTGCAGCAATGGGCAGGGCAGCACCACCAGCTGCTCGAGTTCAAGCGGTTGACGCTCCAACAGCACCTGGAGCTGGGGCGCGCGGCGGCGTTGCTCCTGTTCAAAAAAGGGGCTGTGCCACACCCCACCCGGAGCTCCGTGGTCATGGTTGCCCGGGATCACGAGGGTGGGGCAGCCCAGGGCCCCCACCGCTGCACACACGGCGCTCACATCACTGGCGCTGGGGGTCGGCGAGTCGAACAGGTCGCCGGCCACCACCAGCAGCTGGGCACCGCAGGGTTCTATGACCGGGCCATTCCGGCCGATCGCATCGAGGCGCGCCTGGCGCAGGCGACCCCGTTTGTCGGGGTCGGAGACCCGGCCGTAGGGCTTGCCGATCTGCCAGTCGGCACTGTGCAGCACGGTCAAGGGTTGGAGCAGCGGCGCCAGATCAGCGGGTTCAGCAGAGACCCTCTTTAGCGCCTGAACCGGCAGACTGGGATCCTTGACCGGGGCACGAACCATGGCGCCAAAGACCTGGGGCCGCAAGATCGGTCAACTCCTGGTGCTGCTGCTGGCGGCTCTGCTGGTGCTCTGGCCGACACCGGTCTGGGCCGATGCGAGCCAGGGCGCCCAACTCTTTGCCAACCACTGCGCCGGCTGCCATCGCAGTGGCGGCAACATCATTCGTCGCGGTAAAACCCTCAAATTGGCGGCCCTTGAGCGCCAGGGTTTGGCCAGTGCCGAGGCGATCGCCGCGGTGGCTGCCCGGGGCCAAGGGCAAATGTCAGGCTATGAAACGGTGCTCGGCGAGGGCGGCCCCGAGGCGGTGGCGGCCTACGTGTGGGCCCAGGCGCAGGCGGGCTGGCCCCCGGCTTAGAAGGCCTGGATCCAGGGGTAGACCTCGACCGCGCTCCAAATGCCTTGGCGCCAGTAGACATCAGCCTTGACCAGGCTTTCGACTTCCGCTTGGCTGCTGGCTTCAAAAATCCCGAAGACGTGGGTGCTGCCAGCAGTGGGCCCCAGGGTGACCAGGGTGCCGGCAGCCTTGAGCTGCTGCAGGCGCTCCAGGTGCTCGTTGCGGTAGGGGGTACGCCGCTCGAGGGCGTTGTCGCAGTAGGTGCCCCAGAGCACGAAACGCTCAGCCATCGTCAGCAGGCAGGGTGGGGCCCACACTTAGCAGGATTGCAACGGTGTTCCCATGGTGGTGAGCGTGCTCAGCGAGGCCGAGCGCTACAAGCTCGACCAGGGGGATGACGCCGCGTTTTACGCCGAGCCCCGCTTGGTGCATCACCTCGATGCCGGTTTTCGGGCCCGGCTCACGGCGCTCTATCGCCAACGTCTGCCGCCCTGTGCCGTGGTGCTTGACCTGATGAGCAGCTGGGTGAGCCACCTGCCGAGCGACATCAGCTACGAGGAGGTGATCGGTCATGGCCTCAATGGCAGCGAACTGCAGGCCAATCCGCGCCTGGATCGCCACTGGGTGCAAAACCTCAACCAAGACCAGCACCTGCCCCTGGCTGATGCCAGTGTCGATGCGGTGTTGATCGTGGCGGGCTGGCAGTACCTGCAGCAGCCTGAGGCGGTCGCCGCCGACCTGTTGCGGGTGGTGCGCCCGGCGGGCCAGCTCATCGTGGCGTTCAGCAACCGCATGTTCTTCCAGAAGGCTCCGCAGATCTGGACGGACGGTTCAGATCGCGACCATCTGGCCTACGTGGCCCGGGTGCTGATCGCCCAGGGCTGGCCCAGCCCCGAGCTGATTGCCGAGGAGACCCGCGCGCCCGCCCCGTTGGGTTGGCTGGGGAGCAAGGGGGATCCCTTTTTTGCAGTGGTGGCCCACAAGCCGCTGCCCGAACCCACGGCCATGCCGCCGCAGGCCAGAGCCGTGGTCTAGCCATGAACGGAGCCCCTCAGCGCGCCCCTCAGCGCGCCCCCCAGCCCGCCCAACGGCTCCAGCAGGTGCTCACGCCGGTGATTCCCGAGATCAGCGCTGTGGTGCGCGCGACCCCAGGGTGCCTCTCT
>CAMDVN010000018.1 GCA_945877595.1 Cyanobium sp. NIES-981
CGTAGAGGCGGTTGTTGGTGGAGGTGACCCACTCGCAGAACTGCTGCCAGCTGGAGGCGCCGGAGCGCTGCTGGAGAGTGGTGGTCATGAGAACGAGAGAAGAGTGCTCGGTGAAGAGCGGGGAAGTAGGGCGGGCGCCAGGCACGTCATGAAGGACAAAACGTGACCCGCTGACGGAATCCCGTCACCAAGGACTGTAACGGAACATTGCGCAAATGGTGAGAACCGGCGCCGCAGCCATGCCGCAGCGCTGCTGATGACACGGATTAGCTCGGCTGATCAATGCTGCGGGTTGGGGGGGCTTCGGTTGGGGCGGCCTCGGGTTCGACGTCAATGGGCCGTTCGCGTTGGTGTTGGGCCCAGCAGAGACCAATGCGAACCTTGTCCCAGGCGTCTGTGCCCTATCCAGCTGCCGCAGCAGGGGCTGACCTGCGGCAGCTGGATGGCCACCCATTGCATCTCCGCTGCCTGCATTCAGCAAACAGGATCAGCCCCACATCCTTGAAGCAGAGATTTGAGAAGCCCACTGATGCTCGTTTGCTAGAACGCAGGCGTCACCGACATGGGTGACTCAGGCATAATTCATCTGCATATTGAGTTGAGCACGTAGTTGTTCAATTTGGCATGGTGACAAATTCCTCGGCCACGGAGGGATGCAGGGCCATGGTGCGATCAAAATCAGCTTTGGTCGCTCCCATACCGATCGCAATGGCAGCCATTTGAATGATCTCGGCTGCATGGTCGCCCACCATGTGGCAGCCGAGCACCTTGCCCGATGCTTTAAGCACGATGAGTTTAAGAAGTACTTTTGGATCACGGTTGGGTAGGGCCTGAATCATGGGCCGAAACCGGGCTCTGTGAATGCGAATGTCATCGGAGCCATAGCGTTCGATGGCCTGCGCTTCACTGAGGCCAACGCTGGCCAGTTCAGGTTGACTGAACACAGCACTAGCCACGAGATTATGGTTCACCCTCCGGGGCATGTTGCCATAAACTGAATCGACAAATGCCCGGCCCTCGTCAACCGCTACCGGTGTGAGGTTGATGCGATCAGTGGCATCACCCACTGCATAGATGTTTGGGACATTGGTGCGTTGATCTGGATCTACCGGGATGCGATGCCCTTCGATGGCCACCCCCGCAGTCTCGAGGTCAAGACCGTCGAGGAAGGGGCGCCGCCCTGTGGCCAGCAACACACCACCACATGGAATCAGCTCGCCTCCCTGAGTGCTCACCACAAGCTCACCAGCAGTGCCACTGATCGAGGCCAGGCTATGGGCAGTCCGAATGGTGATTCCCAGCGCTTCCATGCCGTCTTGGACAGCTTTGGACGCCTCGGAATCGAAGCCCCTCAACAGATGGTCACCGCGTACGAGCTGGGTGACCTTCACCCCCAGTCCGGCAAAGATGCAGGCGAATTCACAGGCGATGAAGCCAGCTCCCACCACGACCACATGGGCAGGGAAGCTTTTGAGCAGAAACAGGTCGTCGCTGACCCAACCCAGCTCTGCACCGGGGATGTTGGGCCTGTGGGGCCGTCCACCCACGGCGATCAGAATGCGTTCAGCGCTGAGTTGGCGCGACTCGCCATCGCCGTGACGCACCACAACAGTATTGGAGCTGCTGAAGCTGCCCCATCCCTTGACCAGCTCCACCCCGGCTTTCTCCAACAAGCCAATGTGCAGGCTGTTAAGCCGCGCCACCTCGGCTCGCACATTGGCCAGCAACACCGATGGGTCGTGGCTCACTGATCCGATTTGCCAGCCGTAGCTGGCCGCATCCGCCAGAAGGTGGCGATAGGCCGAGCCATAGACCAACAATTTTTTGGGCACACAGCCGCGAATCACGCAGGTGCCACCAACTTGATCACCCTCAACAATCGCCACCTTGGCCCCATGGGCCGCTGCCCGTTTGGCAGCGGCCAAGCCCCCAGAACCAGCCCCCAACACAATCAAATCGAAAACGTTGTTGGTCATGGGATGGCTGATCGATGGATGCGCCATTGAAGCCTGATCGCAAGACGGCTTTTTCGGCAACTATGCCCACCAGGTGTGCCTGCCAGTCGGCGCCAAACACTGGGGGGTGCCGTGCCCAAGGAGATGGGGCGACGACCCGGACTTTGGCCACCCACATCGGCCATCGGGCCCCACAACCTCCTTCGTGCAGCGCACTTCAGGCAACACCTGCTGTTCGCACTGCTCGGCGGACCACGCCGAGCTCAGTTTGGACTGGCCGACACAACTGCTTTGAACCGGGCTTCGGGCTCGGGGTTTGCGCACACTTGATTCCTTAATGCTGGCATCGTCATAAGATTGAGGAGTTGCCAGCGGGTTTGAAGACGTGCCAATGACCCCAATGTCAGGGGACATGCCCAGCCCCCAGCTGCTGGAGGAATTCAGCCAGTTTTTTCGCCTGTTGAGCGAACCGGCCCGCCTGCAACTGATCTGCCACCTCAAACAAGGACCAATGGATGTGGCTGCGCTGATCGAGGCCACCGGCTTCAGCCAGTCCCATATCAGTCGCCAGCTCGGTCAACTGCAACGTGCTGGATTGGTGAGTTGCGAGCGTGATGGGGTGCGGATGATTTACCAAGCCCAGGACGAACTGGTCTCAGACCTCTGCAACCTGGTGCAAAAGCGCATGAAACAGCGTCTTGAAGCCCAGCTCGAACAGTTGCAGATCGCCTGAAGACCGGCCCTCAACTTGATTTCTGTCGATCAGCTCGGCCATCAGGGTCAGGGACATGCCTGGTCTGATCGATTCGGCAGATTCAGCGTGCCAGCTCGAGGATCCTGCTGGTTTCCTGCTGCACCAGCCTGGCGATCGGTTCAAGGCGTGGATCATCACTTTGACCGGTGAGCAGCTGATGGGGATTGACCATGCCAAAACAGGTGACGCCGTTTTCGGTGTAGACAGAAATCCTGCAGGGCAAGCTAGTGCTCAGGCTGAGATCAATCCCAAGAATTGCGCTGGCATGAAACGGTTGGCAGATCTCATAGATCCTGCATTCCTCTCCAAAGGCAATTCCCTTGCTGCGCAGGGTTTTGCCGATGTCGTGGTGTCCCAGCACGCCATAGCCCTCGGTCTTGCAAGCTTGTTCAAGGTCTTGGCAAGCCTGGTCAAAGGCTTTGGCCGTGGTGATGATGCTGAGGGTGTTGGCCATGGCGGGGGTGAGGTGGACACGTTTTGCTGAAAAGCCTGGGGGCGGGGTTCGTGGCTGGGGCCCCAGCCGAAGTGGAGGCCCCTGGGCCCCGAAGCCCCGCTTGGATCCGTTGTTAGGGGTTGTCGGCGGGACGCAGCATGACCTCCTGAGAGCCCACCACAATCAGCACAATTAGGCCTATGCCAGCAGCCATGGGCAGCATCCCATCCATGTCCACCGCTTTAGCCCCGCAGGTGACGGCTCCAGGAGGCTGCTGAAAATGCGTGTCCCTCGCTGGCGGCAATTTCCACAACGGCTGCAGCATCTGTGACTGCATCCACCCGAGCCCGGAGTGCCGTATCGGCATTCACCTTGACCATGAAGGCATTCAACTGAGCTTTGGACATGGATCCCTCTGGTGTGGTTGGCCTCACCCATGCCTAGCAACGCCAGCAGCCATTGGCCATTGTTGGGGAAATGCCGGTTGCCCGAGTGTCCATCTGCGGGTGTACAGTTATAGAGATTCGCAGATTTCTCTTCAGCTGGTTTCTTTCCCACAGGATGTCTCGACCAGATTTCCCCGTAGGCCGGCAACTTTCTTCAGGGCTTTCCTCGGATTGGCTCAGTCTTTTTTCCGTTTTCCATGACTATTTATGTGGGCAACCTCTCCTTCGATGCCGAAGTGGAGGACGTCCAGCAACTGTTTGGTGAATATGGGCAGGTCAGCAAGTGCAGCCTGCCCCTTGACCGCGACACCGGCCGCAAGCGCGGTTTTGCCTTTGTGGAGTTGGCCAATGCTGCCGATGAAACCAAGGCCATCGACGATCTCCAGGATGTCGAGTGGATGGGTCGCATGATTCGGGTCAACAAAGCCGAACCTCGTCGCTGAGCTTCAGGCAAGCTCAACTCTGGCCAGGGCGGGGGCAAATAGCACAACCCCCTCCCCAAGGCGATGGACTTGGCCATCCATTGCCACGACGCCGCCGCAGACATAATCGATCAGTCGTTGCCCAACATATTGGCTTAAGCCGCCAAGGTTGACCAACACGGTGCGATTGTTGCGTACAGCTTCAATCACCGACTCGCCATCATTGAGGGAGTGGGTGTGGAGGGTCCAGATCTCCGGCAGACGCAATCCGCTTCTGCCGACTACTGGGCCTTGTCTCTGCTGGAAGGCTGTCGGGGCCATGACGTCTATCGGATGGCAGGAGCGGCAGATGTGCTGGTTGTTGGCTCTGTGGCCGGTGCGCCAAGACCGCGATTAAACATCGAATCGAGGTAATGGCGGGCCACGGCCCTGTTCTGGCATCCCTGTTGAAACAGGAACCCCGCCAAAGCCGACTGCATGAGCCTGTACTGGTCCCACTGGGGGTGGGCCCGAACAAACTCCCGCATGGCGTCGTAGAGGTCCTCTGGAAATTGGTTTTCGATGCTCACACTGCGGGGGGCGTGGTCGGGGATCTGACTCATTCGTTCGGGCGCTTCGAGGTCTATGACGCCACAACCATCGCGCGGCGTCAAACCGGCAGCGCCATTCACAATCTCATTGGACGCCCTGTTGGACTCCAGTGTTTACAGCCGTTTTGGGTGATTTCCCAACTCCACCATTGGCGATGGTCAGCACCATGCAGTGGCGTCAACGGATCGTTCTCTTTCCCCATCCAGCAGGCCGCTGGGGCCTCAGGGCATGGGTCTCGGCCATCGAGCCTGTGGAAAAAGATCCCGCGATCTGGGGGAAACACCCAGGGGCTGTGGAAAAGATCGATCGCTCAGCTTTGCTGATCAATCGCCGCCCGCTCATTCGCTCCACTTCTCGCCCCTGCGACAACAGGGCTCTGCCCAGTCGTAAACCCTGGGGACCTTCCGCGCTGCCAGTGTTGGGACTGTGACGGGGTCGGCCGCTGGACCACCCCGCAGCTCAAGGGCTGCTGGACGACGTGGTGCCAGGGGTCATGGCACAGATGCAGATGACCTTCGCTGAAGCGGGCTTGCGCCCTACTCCTCCTCCATCTCTGCATTAATCGCCCACAGTGAGGCGTAGATGGTGCGGATCTGGTGAGTGAGAAGTTCCTCCAACTCCTCCGAGAGTCCACCCGTACGGTTTTGATGTTGAAGCAAAGCCAGTTGCTCACGGAGCTCACGCAATCGCACGACGTAGCAGCTCGTTGTGACAGGAATTGGGGCCATCGACTTGCCTTGACGCCCGTCATCCCATAACGTTGGGGCCCTGAGGTTGATCCCCGGGCCTGTGATTCGCCGTTGATCTACGGCACAAGTGACACCAAGACCCTGCCCCGCATCGTTTCGAAAACCGTTTGGGGCAATTCGAAAACCGTGTGGGGCAATGCCTACTTCCTACTTCGCCAAAAGCTTTTCCTTTGCCATCAGCATCCTGGCCAGTTTGAAGCGCTGACCCATCAAGCTGGATGCCAAAGACCGTGATCAAGCGGTGATGCTTGACCCAGCGCACTTCCCCATCGACCTTTAGGGCCTGATGGGGACTTTGTTGCCGATCCTGTATCGAGAGCAGACCATGATTGCCATCCGTCAACCAGGCACGGACGGCCACAAGATCATGTTTCGACATAGCCAAGATTCAATGGTCGTGAATTGACCATGGCTATTGAACGATCCAAACTGACTCAAGTTATGCTGAAAACAGACTAAACAGGAGATGAGTCATGCATATGCAGCATAAGGTCAATGCATTTGCAGCTATATCCCCATTCGTTGTCGTACCAGGCGATCAGCTTCACAAAGGTGTCGGTCAGGGCTATCCCCGCTCCGGCATCAAAGACTGAGGTGCAGCTCTCGCCGAGGAAGTCAGTTGAGACCACTTCATCCTCGGTGTAACCGAGGATGCCTGCCATGGCACCTTCAGACGCCGCCTTCATGGCGGCCTTGATCTCGGCGTAGCTGGCCGGTTTGGCCAGGTTGACGGTGAGATCCACCACCGATACATCGGGAGTGGGCACCCGGAAGGCCATGCCAGTGAGCTTGCCATTGAGCTCGGGGATCACGCGACCCACGGCCTTCGCTGCTCCGGTGGAGCTGGGAATGATGTTTTGGGCGGCACCTCGACCCCCGCGCCAGTCTTTGATCGAGGGGCCATCGACCGTTTTTTGGGTTGCGGTGGCGGCATGCACCGTGGTCATTAGCCCATTGACAATGCCAAAATTGTCGTGAAGCACCTTGGCGACCGGAGCCAGGCAGTTGGTCGTGCAACTGGCATTGGACACGATCGCTTGCCCGGCGTAGCTGTTGTGATTCACGCCCATCACGAAGATCGGCGTGTCGTCTTTTGATGGGGCACTCATCACCACCCGCTTGGCACCGGCCTTCAGGTGGGCACTCGCCGCCTCTTGGCTGAGGAAGAACCCGGTGCTCTCCAGCACATAATCGGCGCCCACGTCGCCCCAGGCCAGGTTGGCCGGGTCGCGTTCTGCGGTGATCCGGATCACCTTGCCATTCACCACCAGCTGACCGTTGTCAACACTGATCTCACCTTGAAAGCGACCGTGGGTGGAGTCGTAGCGGAGCATGTAGCTCAGATAATCAACATCGATCAGGTCATTGATCCCGACAACCTCGACCTCGGAGAGGGCCATGGCCCGGCGAAATGCCAAACGGCCGATGCGGCCAAAGCCATTGATCCCGAGGCGAATGGTCATTGCGGCGCTCCTGGAAGCTTGAGAACAAGTCGTAATCGTCACCATAGGGGTGTTCCCCAGACCTGGCCCGTCGGATCTCTGTCGCCGCCCAGGAGCCGATCGTGAGGCTGCCCATGACGGGCTGGCCGATTCACGTCCCCGACCCTTGCTTCAGCCAGGGCACCACGGTCACGGTCGACGGCAACACCCCGGCAAGCGGCAATCAAGGCCTGAGACTCAACGCCGCAACGGTGCTGGATCTACGGCATCAGCGCCTTGTTGCGGGTGAGCTCCAAGGCCGCGAAGCCATCACAGCATGAGCATGGTGTCGGCTTCGACGAGCAGCCACTTCACAGGGCCGATTGGGGGCGGCGAGGCGCCACTCAGGGGTCGATGTCGTCTTCCAGCAGCAGCTGCTGGAAGGCTGTGTAGAGATCGGGGTGCTCGGCGGCCGTGCGGGCGTCAGCGCGGCCGAGGCTGTTGCGAACGGTGCGACTGCTGGGCTGTTGTTTGGCCTGCTGTTGTGCTTTGGAACGGTTGGCCTGGCTCGATGGCATCACCTGGCTGCCGGAGACAGGCCCGGATTGACGTCGCCGAGCTTCAAGGTCGCGTAGGCGCTCCATCAGATGGGGTGGCACGGTTCCATCCCGGCTGACCTGCATCAGTTCGTGGAACAGTGCCTCGGGGTTTTGCTCGAGTTCGACCCGGTGGCGAGTCTCGCTGGCGTTGGGCTTGACCTGCTGGGGAGGCGTCGGGTTGGGCAAGGGTTGGGGCAGGGTGCGGCCAAGGGCCTGCAGGCGTTCGCGGCTGCGGGAGTCGAAGCTCATCGGTCGAGTGGGATCAGCTGCAGTCGAGGCTGGTGCGGGTGTCACGGCCCGTGATCGGGTTGGTGCCACTGGCCGCAGCGCAGAGGGTTTTGAGCGCGTCACCTCGCAGGGGCACGTTGGTGAAGTCGGCGCCGTCGATTTTCACGTTGGTGAACTTGGTGTTGAAGGCAAAGGCGTCTTCGAGCACCGCGTTGGTGAGGTCGGTACCATCAAAAATGGCTGAATCGAGCGTGGCTTCCCTCAGATTGGTGTTGCTGAGATCGGCATCCTGCAGCTTGGCTCCAAACAAGCTTGCCCCCTGCAGGTCTGAACCCGCAAAGGTGGCATCGCGCAGATTGGTGAGATTGAAGGTGGCACCACGCAGGTCTTGATCGTGGAAATCGGCTCCGATCAGTACCTGCTTCGCCACATCCATGGCCGCCTGGCCAGGGGCAGCTGGGCCGAAGCAAAGGACCAGTCCCAGCAGGGAAGCCAGTAGCAACGTCCACACCCGGTTGGCCATGGGTTTGTTGAGGTTGTGGGAACCCTAGGGACAGCTGCTCCCGATGGTCATGGCCGATCCGCGCCTGAGTGGCTCATGGGCTGAGCAACGGGCCCTGCGATTGCTGCAGAGCCGTGGTTGGCGGCTGCTGGACCGCAACTGGCACTGCCGCTGGGGAGAGCTCGATCTGGTGATGGCCAAACCAGGGCGCCTGTTGCTGGTTGAGGTCAAAGGGCGATCTCGTCAAAGCCGTGATGGCCGTGGGCTTGCGGCGCTGCGCCGACCAAAACGGCTGCGCTTGGAACGGGCTTGGTTGTGTTGGCTGGCCAGCCATCCGGAGCATGACCACGATGCTGTGCAGCTCGTGGCCGCCTTGGTGAGCCTGCCCCCGTTTAGGGCGCCGGTGCGCTGGCTGGTCCTGAGCGACTGGGGATCGGCGTCACAGGAGCGGGGCTGGTGAAGGTGAGGGTGCAGATGTAGCGGTAATTGCCCAGGCCTACCTCGATGCTCTGGCAACGGGTGTCGGTCACCACGGCCCCAGCTGGCACAGATTGCTTGGCCCGTGCAATGGCATTGGCCTTGTCCCAGATGGATTCGCCGATGGCCGTGCCGGCCAACGCCGCTGATGGGCCCAGGCCCAGGAGGCTGACCCCGGTGACCAACGGCATTGCCAACGGCATGGCCCAGCTTTGCCAACACCTCGTTTGCAGCATCATTGGATCCTCAGCGCTAGACCATCTAGGTGTAGCTGGCTCAGTGCCGCGATGGGATCAGCGCCTGCTGCATTTTTAGGCCACAGGACCCGCAAGCGCTTCGGCCAGCACTGGTTGGTCGACGAGGGGGTACTGGAATCGATTGCCGCTGCGGCCCAGCTGGGAGCAGCCGATCGGGTGCTCGAAGTGGGACCTGGCCGGGGTGCTCTCACCGCTCGGCTGCTGGCCTCGCCAGCTGCAGCCGTGGCTGCGATCGAACTCGACCGTGATCTGATTGCGGGTTTGCGGCAACGCTTTGGCGATGACCCCCGCTTTGGCCTGATTTCAGGCGATGTCCTGGCGGTGGAGCTGCCTGAAGCAACCAAGGTGGTGGCCAATATTCCTTACAACATCACAGGCCCGCTGTTGGAGCGCCTTGTGGGCCGGTTGGATCGGCCCGTAGCCCGGCCCTACGAGCGACTGGTGCTTCTGGTGCAGCACGAGGTGGGCCAGCGGATTCGGGCCCGGCCAGGATCCAGTGCCTACTCGGCCTTGAGCGTGCGCATGCAGTTGATGGCCAGCTGCCGCTGCGTCTGCGCCGTGCCACCGCGTTGCTTTCAGCCGCCCCCCAAGGTCCAGTCCGAGGTGATCGCTCTTGAACCCCTTGCGCCAGAGCAGCAACTCGACGCCACATTGGCGCGCACGGTGGAGCAACTGCTACGGCGCTGTTTTGTGGCCCGCCGCAAGATGCTGCGCAACACCTTGGCTGGCTTGCTGCCGGCGAATCAGCTTGAGCCCATCGCCTTGGCTGCAGGTATCGGCTTGCAGCAACGCCCACAGGAGATCGAGCCGGCAGCCTGGGTGGCCTTGGCGACGGGTTTGAATCAGGCCACCAATCACGCAGCGCTTGAAGGCATCCATGGCTGAGAGGGTTGTGGTCTCACCGGCCAAGATCAACCTGCACCTGGAGGTGCTGGGCTTGCGCCTCGACGGCTTTCACGAACTGTCCATGGTCATGCAGACCATTGACCTGGCAGACACCCTGGTGCTTCGGCCCAGCGCCGATGGCTTGATCAGCCTCAGCTGTGATCGACCAGAGTTGCCAACCGATGCCGGCAACCTGATCGTGCGGGCTGGGGAGCTGCTTAAAGCACGCTCCGGGTTTGCGGAGCTCGGTGCCGAGATCGAGCTCCGCAAACGGATTCCAATCGGGGCGGGCCTGGCCGGTGGCTCGAGCAATGCCGCTGCTGCGCTGGTGGGTCTCAATGCGATCTGGGGGCTTGGCATGGCCCCCACGGAGTTGGCGGCGATGGCGGCCCAACTCGGCTCCGATGTGCCGTTTTGTCTGGCTGGCGGCACGCAGTTGTGTTTTGGGCGCGGCGAGGTGCTCGAACCGTTGAACCCGGCCGTGGCCCCCAGCCTGGCGCTGCTGTTGATCAAGCATCCCCAGGCCAGCGTGAGCACACCCTGGGCCTATGGCCGTTGCCGCGAGCTCCGCGCCGACTTTTACCTCACTGACGACCACGACTTTCGCCAGCGTCGCGAAGCCCTGCGCACAGGGCCCTTGGTTGCAGCGCTGGGCGTAGCGACCAGCGCAACTGACGGGCTCCAAGCCGATCCACTCCCGTTGCCGAGGCTGCGCAACGATCTGCAGATGGTGGTGGCCCCGGAGGTGCCCAGTGTTCGTGATGGTTTGGCGCTGTTGCAGCAGGCCCCCCAAACCCTTGCGGTGGCCATGAGCGGGTCAGGTCCCAGCCTGTTTGCCCTCTTTGCCACCTTGGAGCAGGCCCAGAACGCCCGTGCACGGCTGGCCGACGAGCTTGATGCGGCCGGTTTTGAAGCCTGGTGCTGCCGCTTCAGTGCGCAAGGTGTCAGTTTGGTTGCGTGATGGATACCCCAAACCCCCACCAGGCCCCCGAAGCCTCTGAACCGACCAAGGCTGTTGACTCGACCAAGGCTGCTGACTCGACCAAGCCAGACGCCTCGGCCCTGCCCAGCCGCCGCAAGGGGCCGCTCAGCTTTCTCTCCGGAGCACTCACCGCCGGGCTGCTTTCGTGGCTTTGTCTGGGCTTGAGCCGGCGGATGGTCACCTATTACGCCCTGCACCCCCCGAACTACAGCTCAGCGATTGCCCAGAGCATCGCCACCGCGCTCAAGACCCTGATCGTGGGGATGGCCTTTCTCTCGACCTTCAGCTTTGGCTTCATTGCCTTGGGCTTGATGTTGGTCTTTGGGCGCAGCTTGTTGTCGGGTTCCCCACAGGATCCCGGCACCCATGGGGAATCGCCCTAGGTTCAGCACATGACTCCCCATGATTTGGGCCTGCTGGTGACCCTGTTACTGCCGGGCATGTTGCTCTCGGTGCTGCTGCTTTCCACCTTGGCTGCAGGCGGCTGAGATAGGTTGGCGGCTGACTGGTACCTGGCCCCACGTGGCAGAAACGCTGCTCTTCAACGCGCTTCGCGATGCCATCGACGAAGAGATGGCCCGTGATCCCCATGTTTGTGTGATGGGGGAGGACGTCGGCCAGTACGGCGGCTCCTACAAGGTCACCAAAGATCTCTACGCCAAGTACGGCGAACTGAGGGTGCTGGATACCCCGATTGCCGAGAACAGCTTCACCGGCATGGCGGTGGGGGCAGCGATGACGGGTCTGCGGCCGATCGTTGAGGGCATGAACATGGGCTTCCTGCTGCTCGCCTTCAACCAGATCTCCAACAACATGGGGATGCTGCGCTACACCAGCGGTGGTAATTACACCATCCCTGCGGTGGTTCGCGGGCCCGGTGGGGTGGGCCGCCAGCTGGGCGCTGAGCACAGCCAGCGTCTCGAGGCCTACTTTCATGCCGTTCCCGGCATCAAGATCGTGGCGGTGAGCACCCCCACCAATGCCAAGGGGCTGATGAAGGCGGCGATCCGTGACAACAACCCCGTCCTCTTCTTTGAGCATGTGCTGCTGTACAACCTCTCGGAAGAAATCCCCGAAGGGGACTACATCTGTGCACTGGACCAGGCTGAGGTGGTGCGCGAAGGCCGTGATGTCACGATTCTCACCTACTCACGCATGCGGCATCACTGTCTAAAGGCTGTTGAGCAGCTCGAACAGGAGGGCATCGATATCGAGTTGATTGATCTCGTCAGTCTCAAGCCCTTCGACATGGAGACGATCCGCCGTTCGATCGCCAAGACGCACCGGGTGATCGTTGTTGAAGAATGCATGAAGACCGGTGGCATCGGCGCTGAACTGATCGCCTTGATCACCGAACACTGTTTTGATGATCTCGACGCTCGCCCGCTTCGCCTGTCCTCCCAAGACATCCCGACGCCTTACAACGGGGCCCTCGAGAATCTGACGATCATTCAGCCCCACCAGATCGTGGAGGCGGCCAGGGCTCTTCAGGCCGGCCAGGTCTGAGTCCCATCCGCCCCTGATCCCATGGCACGACAACAGGGATGGTTTGCCCTGATCTTGGCGCTGGCGATTGCAGCCGGTGCCCTGCTGGCATCGTTTCCACTGCAGCTGGGTCTTGACCTCCGTGGCGGCAGCCAGCTCACCTTGCAGGTGATGCCGGCCGGTCTGATCAAGGTTGTTCAGGCAGAACAGCTCGAGGCTGTCAAAGAGGTGCTGGAGCGCCGCATCAACGGCCTTGGGGTGGCTGAATCCACCCTGCAGACCGTTGGCAATGACCAACTCGTTCTGCAACTGCCTGGTGAGCAAGACCCCTCGAGGGCAGCCAAGGTTCTGGGAACCACGGCCCTGCTCGAATTCAGGGCCCAGCAACCGGGAACTGAGCAGGCCATGCAAGGGCTGTTGCAGCTCAAGCGCCAGGCGACCGCCGTGCTCGCCAGGCTTGAGCGACGCGTTTCGGATTCCACCGAGGCCCAAGGGCCTAAGCCGCCCACGCCTCCTGCCAGCATTCCCAGCGAAGAGTTGGCGAGATCCCTGCGGGAGCTAGGTATCACTGTGCCAGCGGAGAGCACCGAGGCCGAGCAATTGCAGCTGCTGCTTGACACCGTCAACCAGCGCATCGTGGCCCTCTACGGACCGGCTCAGCTCACGGGCAAAGACCTTGTTACGGCTGGGCGTCAACAGCAGCAAAGCGGCAGTGGCTGGGAGGTGACGCTGTCTTTTAACCGTCAAGGGGGCGAAGAGTTTGCAGCCCTGACCCAGTCGATCGCCGGTACTGGGCGCCTGCTGGGCATCGTGCTCGACGGCCGCTCGATCAGTGAGGCCAGTGTGGGGCCCGAGTTCAAGGCTGCCGGTATTTCGGGTGGATCCGCCAGCATCACCGGCAACTTCAGCGCCGATGAGTCCCGTGACCTTGAGGTTCAGCTCAGGGGGGGCTCCCTGCCGTTGCCGATCAAGGTGATCGAGGTTCGTACGGTGGGCCCCTCCCTAGGGGCCGAGAACATCCGAACCAGCTTGGTGGCAGCGCTCTCGGGCCTGGCGCTGGTGGCCGTGTTCATGGTGATCACCTACCGGCTGCCCGGCGTGGTGGCCGTGGTGGCCCTGAGCCTCTATGCCCTGTTCAATCTGGCGGTTTATGCCTTGATTCCAGTCACACTGAGCCTTCCCGGGATCGCGGGATTCATTTTGTCGATCGGGATGGCAGTTGATGCCAATGTGCTGATTTTTGAGCGAATCAAAGAGGAGCTCCGGATCGGCAACACCCTGATCCGCTCGATTGACACAGGCTTTTCGCTGGCCTTCTCCTCGATTCTGGATGGCCACGTCACCGGCCTGATCAGCTGTGCGGCCTTGTTTGCCCTAGGAACCGGACTGATCAAAGGGTTTGCTGTGACTCTGGCCATCGGGCTCCTGGTGAGTCTGTTCACCTCCCTCTCGTGCACCCGCACCTTGCTGCGGCTGGTGATGGGGTATCCATCGCTACGCCGCACGGCGTATTTCTTGCCCCAGTCCCAGTTGCCCCAGGGGGTCCAATCCTGATGACCAGCTCCTTCCCCGTGACCTCCGCCCCCAGCCCCCGCTTCTGCATCAGTCGCTATCGGCTCCTGGCTTGGTGGGGTTCGGGCCTGGCCTGCCTGTTCAGCGTGGTGGGTCTGCTGCTCTGCTGGCTGAATCCGGCCATCGGCTCACCGCTGAAGCCCGGCCTCGACTTCACCGGCGGTACCCAGATTCAGATTGAACGCCGTTGCACCACGGTGAGCTGTGGGGCGATCACAGCACCCCAGGTGCAGCAGTTTCTCGCTGAGCTGAATTTGCCAGCTCAGGAGGGTGAGGAATTGCCTCGCCTCGGCGGTACCACGGTTCAACTGCTGGACCAGGGCCGCTCGCTGTTGATGCGTCTGCCGGCTCTGACTGCTGCACAGAGCAACACCGTGATCCAGGCGGTGAGCGCGGTGGCCGGTCCTTTGGAACCATCCGGCACGGAGGTCAACACCATTGGTCCAACCCTTGGCTCACAGTTGTTGAAGGGCAGCGTGATCTCACTGCTGGTCAGCTTTGTGGCGATCGCGTTATACATCACCGTTCGTTATGACCAGGTGTTTGCTTTCTTGGCCCTGGTCTGCCTGGGGCATGACGTGCTGATCACCTGTGGTGTCTTTGCCTGGTTGGGTTTAGTGGCTGGGATCGAGGTGGATTCCCTCTTTGCCGTGTCATTGGTCACCGTTGCGGGATATTCAGTCACAGATACTGTGGTCGTGTTTGACCGCATTCGTGAACAAAAAATCAATCTTGGTCACCTATCGATTCAGCAGCAAGTTGATGTAGCTGTGGATGCCACATTAACCCGCTCTCTTTACACCTCCTTGACGACTCTGTTGCCTCTGCTTGGACTGATTTTCTTCGGAGGTGCCAGCCTCTTCTGGTTCTCTGTGGCCTTGGCTATCGGCATTGCTGTGGGCAGCTGGTCGAGTATCGGAGTGGCCCCAACCCTGTTGCCCCTGTTTTCGCGACGATGAACTTTTCGCGGCAATGAGCATGACTCCAAAGGCAACAACCTTCAAGGGCTGCGCGTTGATTAAGGGCTGCGCGTTGATTCTCAGGCCTGTTCAACTCCACTGGTGCTGATCAAGATGTTGTTGTCGATCGGGCGGAAGCCCTGGCAGATCCCCACCCTGCCAGTGATCTTGGCTTTTCTGGCCTTGATCGACCTGCGGGTTGAATTGCGGTTGCTCTTCGACCATGTGACGATCACCAGTGTGTTGGCCGCACTGTGGGGCCATCCCCTGGCCGTAGCCGTGCTGGCTACGCAGCCCTCACTGTGGCGTCACTACCAATCTGGACGGGCTGAGCGAGATCAACCTTCTAAGTCCAGCGGTCCATCACGTCCTTGACGACGAGCTGCTGACACATCACCTGGAGCACCACCACCAAAGGCAGGGCCAGAAGAACCCCGGGCAGTCCCAGTAGGGCTCCAAGGCTCAACTGGGCCATAAGCGCAACCGTGGGTAGCAGGTTGACCGTGCGGCTGAGGAGCAGCGGTGTGATCACAAAGGCCTCGAAATTCTGAAGCGCCAGCCGCAAGACCAACACCTGCACCACGGTTGTCGGGGAGACCAGGAACGCGACCGACAGCGGCAACAGGGTGGCGGCTGTCGGTCCAATCGTGGGAACAAACGTGAGCAGGCCGCAGGCCAGGCCGCTTAGCAATGCCAAGGGGACTTTCAACAACGCCAGACCGGCCCAGGTGAGCAGAAACACGCTCACAGCTGAGATCGTCATACCGGCTAGCCAGCCACCCAGGGCGGCCCGGCAATGGCTTAACAAAGCCTGGATGTCAGAGCGATAAAAACTGGGCGTGATCGCAATGGCCAGGCGTTGGTGGGCGCGGGGATCGAGGGCCAGCAGGATGGCCAGCAAGCCCATCAGCAGCAGCTGGATTGTGGTGCTGGCCGCCCCACCGGCAAAGCCGAGCAGCTGGCTTCCCAGGGGTTGCAGCCGTTCCCAGCTGAAGCTGTCAAGAAGGCTGCGCTCAAGATCGGGGAGCCAGCTGATGCTGCGGGTGAGGCTGTCGAGGCGAAGGAGCAGCTGGGGCAGCAGTTCGCCGAGCTGGCGCACTTGCTGCACCAGCTCAGGCAGTAACAGTTGGCCCAAGCCACCACCGGCCAGGATCGTCACGATCAGCACCACCAACAGCCCCACTGGCCTGTTCAGGGGCAGGAGCCGCCGCAGCAACGTGATCGGTACATCGAGGGCGACCGCCAGCACCACGGCACCAAACAGAACCAGAAGAACCCAACGCAGCTCCCAAGTGAGCAGACCCAGCACGATCAGGGCTAGGGCCCCGAGCATCGTGCGGGCATTCATGGGGTGCAACGGGTCAGGGTGAGCATTGCAACCGTTGTCTCCTCCAGGGGTCAAGGATGTCGTGGATCAGGATCTCACGCACAGCAACCTGCACGCACACAGCCAGAGGCAGTGCCAACAGCAAACCAAGCGGTCCAAACACGACGGTGAAGACCAGCTGGGCGGTGAGGGTGAGCCCGGGCAGAAGTTTGAGTTGATGATGCATCACCGAGGGGGTGATCACATAACTCTCCAAGTTCTGGACGCAGACGTAGAGCAATAGCACCGCCACCGACTTCCACGGACTCTCCAGCAGAGCGACTGACATCGGGAAGATGGTGCTCAGGGTTGGGCCCACGTTGGGAATGATGTTGAGCAGCCCAGCCAGAACTGCGTTGGCGGCCACAAGCTTCACGCCGAGGAGCGAAAGACCGATCGCCGCCAGGGTGCCCACACACAACGAACTGATCAACACCCCCAGCATCCAGGCACTGAGGGCATCGCCGCACTGCATTAGCACCTGCCGGAAACGCCGCCGGTAGAAGGACGGGACCAGCAGCACAGCCACCTCGCGGTAGGCACTGGGCTGGCTTGAAACCATCAACGCCACCGCCACCACAAACAGGCTCTGCAACAGCCCGGTACCCATGTTTCCTGCCCACCCAAGTAGGCGAACTGCGCCTCCCCCAAGCCCTGCAGGGGGCTGGCGAAGCGACTCGCGAAGCCAAGCAATGCCGGCGTCCTCTCGCCCGTAGAGCATTTGGCTGCCCTGGGACATGCCCTCGCGAAGCAAGTTGACGAGTTCGCTGGCTGCGACCGGCAACTTGGCAACCAATTGGCCAAATTGGCCAATAAAAGGAGGAATCACTGCGGTGGCTACCACCACTGCCAAAAGGCCCACAAGCAGGAGGGCCAGCCCGAGGGCCAGGGGCCTAGGACACCGCAGCCTTCGACGGATCCAGCCCACCAACGTGCACAGCGCCATGGCCACCACCACGGAGCTGAACAGGTGAATCAGGCTGTCCCGCAGGCTCCAGAGCAAGACCAGCGCTGCCAATAGCGCGATGAGCCCGAGCCATTGACCAAATTTCATCGCTGATTCCTCACTCGATCGCACCGAGGCCAGATCCTCAGGTGTTGTCGTCGGCTGCTGGGCCGTCGTCATCGCCCGGGCTTCCGGAAAAGCCCAGGGCGTTGCTGTCGGCGTAGCGCTGGGCAAAGCGCATGAACCGGTCAAAGTCTTCGGTGCTTTTCCAGGTGTAGGTGGCTTCCAGGGCGCTGGCCTTGCCGTTGACGAAGCGGGCTTTGACCTCGCGGGTCACAAGCTCACCCTCCTCATCCAGCATGAACATGCCGGTGATGTCACCCACCGCATTCGGGGCCAGGGCATCCGGCTCCTCAAAGACAAAAATCGCCTGGCCGGTCCGACCGTCACGCGAGCGTGTCATGCGGATGTCGGGCACCACAGGTTCATCCACGCCGCGGAAGAACTGAATGGCCGCGCCCATGGGAATCGTCCGAAAAACAGATCCTAAGAGTTGCCCCAGCACTCACCGCTTTCCCAGTTGAACAAGTGGGTGGCCAGGGGGCCATCGCCCAGCTGGTCACTGGGCAGGCTGAACAGCACGTCGGGCTGGCGTTTGGCCAGCTCATGGTCGTAGCAACGGTCGTAATAATCGAGCATCTGCCGACAGGCCTCAGCCCAGTCGCTGCGCTCAATCGCCTCCAGGGCCGTAGCCGTGCGCTGGGGGCCAAGCCTCCTGGCAATTCGACTGGTGGCCTCCCGCAAGGCCTCTTGACCCTGATCCCCGTAAACGACCACAAGGCGTTCGACCCGCTCCTCCAGGGGACGCTGCAACTCCACCACAGGTGCGCGTTGCATCTGAGACCAAAGGCCAGCAGGGATGCGGCAGCGACCCACCTGGGCGCTTTCGGCCTCAAGCCAGATCGGCTGACGGTCAGCCAGCTGATGGAGCTCCACGGCCAGCCTGTTTTCGAAGTGCTCGCTGCTCGGTTGTTCGGGCAGGCCCAGGCCTCCAAAGCTGCTTCCCCGGTGCTGGGCGAGTCCCTCCAGATCGATCACAGCTGAGCCCAGTGCCTCAAGCTGCAGCAAAATGTCGGTTTTGCCACAGCCGGTGCGTCCGCCGAGCAACAGCAGTGGCCACGGCTGCTCAAAGCGCTCCAGCACCCAGTGGCGAAAGGCCTTGTAGCCGCCCTCGAGCCGATGGTGGGGCAGCTCCAACCCACCGGCAAGCCAGCCCACGCTGGCTGAGCGCATCCCGCCGCGCCAGCAGTACAGCCGCAGGGGTTGATCGCTGGTCTCGGCGATCAACCCCAACTGCCCAGCGAGGGTTCCGAGCCGCGGGCCCACCAATTCGAGACCAAGCTGAACGGCCTGCTGGCGGCCCTGCTGCTTGTAGGCGATGCCCACCTGCGCTCGCTCAGCATCGGAAAAGAGGGGAAGGTTGATCGCCCCAGGGATGTGACCTTGCCGGTACTCGGCTGGTGCGCGCACATCCACCAGCGGCCCGACCCCGACCAGAAACGAAGCGATGGTTTCAACTGACATAGTGTCCCCTACCTGGCTGATCTCTGAGCCCATCCCATGCTCTCCGGTCCACCGGTCACTGCTGCCGACACTGCCGTCACCGCCGAGCAGCTCCTGGAGCGTTTTGTGGCGGCCACTGGTCGGCAGCGACGTGTGTTGTTGCCCCAGCTGGAGCAGCAGCGTGAGGCGCTTCTCCCCCTGATCCCCGATCAGCTTGATCAGCTTGATCCAACCGGTGACGACTGGGTCGCCGGAACCTTGATTCAGTTGATGCTGAATCAAGGTGACACACCCACCGGTCAGGCATGGCAAGAGCGTCACCCGGAGGGCTGGCTGGCGACCAGCTCAGCGGTCGGTGTGGCCTACACCGCGTTGCAGGCGGCCTTGGCTGCCCAAGAGTTTGAAGAAGCCGACCGGATTACGAGTGCCCTGCTGCGTCGGCTGGCCGGATCGGCCGCTGAGAGCCGTGGCTACGTGTACTTCAGCGAAGTGCCCCCGATGTCTGGAGCCGACCTCGACACGCTGGATCGACTGTGGGTTTGCTATTCCCAGGGCCGCTTCGGTTTTTCGATACAAGGCAAGCTTCTGCGGAGCTGCAATGGTCGTTGGGAGCAGCTCTGGGCCCGGCTTGGCTGGAAGCTGAGTGGCATTTGGACCCGGTATCCCAGTGCCTTCACCTGGTCTCTGCAGGCGCCAGACGGCCACATGCCCCTGATCAACCAACTGCGCGGCGTTCGTCTGATGGACGCCCTGCTGAACCACCCCGCCCTGCAGCAACGCATCAATGCAGCTGGGCCTGGGGTGATGGGGCGATAGGGTCAAATCAACGGCTGCGGATCCGACTCAGTGTCCCTGCGTTGGTTCGATTACATCACGCCCTCCACCTTGCAGCTGGCCCCTTTGTTGGAGCTGCTGCTGGAGCCAATTCGCTGCCGGCATCTGCAGGCCGAGTTGCACCTTGGCCTGCAAGAGGTGCTCGTGAACGCCGTACGGCATGGCAATGGCTGTGACCCAGGCAAATGCCTCAGGATTCGGCGCATCGAAGCTCCCAACTGGTGGATCTGGCAGGTCCAAGATGAGGGACCAGGGGTCCCTTCGCTGTGCCGTTGCAACGGCCTGCCTGCTCGGCATGACGCGCCCTCAGGCCGTGGTCTGTTCCTGATTCACCACTGTTTTGATGACGTGCGTTGGAGCCGGCGTGGCAACCGCCTGCAGGTGGCCGCCAGCCGATCGCGGCTGCCCCTCAACCCAATCGATGGGGTCATGGCTGCGGCCAGCCTGGTCAGTGGTGGCTTGGGCAACCGGGATCGCTGACCTCTCCTTTGAGCCAACCGAGGGCATGCTCCAGCAGCTCCACGGCCTGCTGCCTGGCGGCCGTTGGCTTCAAACGGGCGGGTTCATCGCTCTGCAGCAACATCACCAGGGCTGAGGCGAGCTGCTCGGCCCCACGACGGGACCGTTGGTGCTTCAGGGCATGCCACTGGCGGTCGCCGATGCTCAGCAGTCGTTGGAGCTCTACCGCTGCTTCTGGGGCCCCAGTGGGCCAATCGTTGGGCCGGTCACTCACGCGGTAGGTGGGGATGGGGGTCGGGGCCATCCTGGCGTGAGTGCAACGCAGGCTGTGTTTCGTTTTCGCCCTGAACGCCCGATGCGGCGGCCACCGATTGCATTGCTGCATCAGCTGGCTGCGCTGTTGACCTTGCCCGGGCTGGCAAAGCAGGGCAGTGGCGTCAGCGGGCGCCGGGCTCAGCAACGGCTGGCCCTGGCCCAACGTCTGCTTGACCCCCTGCCCCTTGGGCTCCGGACACCGGTTGCTGCGGAGCGCTTCTGGGTGATCATGCGCTGGGGCGGTGCCGGGATGCTGCTGGCCTGGCTATTGCGACGCTGAGGGGATCAGAGTGGTTTGCGGGCACTCCAGACCCTCGTCATGAAGTGTGATTCGGCTGCAATCGCTATGAAACCGGCGGCGGCCAGGCGAGCGTCGATGTCATCACTGATGTAATCGCGGTAGTAGGGCTCGTGGAAGAAGCGGCGGAAATTGTCCATCACAACCTGGAACTGGGGGGAATCGGCCAGCTGCACTGAATCGGCCAGCAGCAACACCCCCCCTGGCTCCAAGAGCCTGTAGCAATCGTTGATCACGTGCTGACGAGCTTCAGCCGGCAATTCATGGAACAGAAACACACAGGTGATCCCCTGAACGCTGCCGTTGGCAAAGGGCATGGTCTCGGCATTGCCCTGCACCAGCTGGGGTAGCTCGCCTGGGATCTGGCTGAGCCATTGGTTGGCCTGGCGCAGGTAGGCGGTGGAGAGGTCAAGCCCCACCAGCTGTACCGAGGGAAGGGCTCCACGGATCTGACGCAGGGTGCGCCCAGTGCCTGTGGCCACATCGAGCACGCGGATCTGGGCGGCTGGTCGGTTGGCAAAGGCCTTGAGACCTCGCACCAAGGGAGCGAGGATCCTGCGGCGCATCGGATCGGCGGTGCCGTTGAAGAGAATTTCCACCTGAAGGTCATAGAGCGAGGCGGAGTGGTCGCTCAGGTACCCATCGGTTTGGTGGTGAAAATTCTGCAGGTAATAATCGGGGTAATTGGACGGATCGATGTTGCGGGGAAGGTCACGCACCTGACGCTGGCTGCGGCGCATCCAGGTGCGCGGCGTGTCGAGCCACACCAGGGGATAGCGAGCAGCCCAGTCAAGCCATGGGGCATCAAACAGCAGCGAAGCGGGATAGGTGCCCCGCTCGGCCTCCTCCCAGTCACGCTCGTGGAGGGCATCCATCGCATGGCGCAATTGGCGCAGCACCTCGGGGGAGACGGGCAGGGTTTTTGGGGCCCCCTCGGGGGCCACCAAGTTCATCAACCGGGTGCTGGCTTCCTTGTGAACCAGGCCGAGAACTCCTTTTCCCTGCTGCAGAGTCTGGTAGGCCAGCTTGGTTAGCGGATCGGCCATGGTGGCAGGAGCGGGAAAACCCGTAGCAATGCACCCATTTCAACGGATCAGGCGGGGCCAGCGTGATCCCTGGAGCAGGGGGATCAACCCGTAAGAACCGTGAAGACCCTCAATCGGCTCCCAGCCACACCAGGCTGCTGGATCAGAATTTTTGTGGATTCCTGAGCTTCTGCCATGACCGGAATCAACCTCCCCCTGCCAGCCAATGCTGCAGATCAGGACGGGCCAGCCCCGCGGCGTCCTGATCCTGAATTCCAAACCTGGGCGCTCCAACACCAGCGAGAGCGCCGGCGCCATGCCGCTGAGCTGGCCCAGATCACCCAACACCATGACCTCAACCCCGCCGGCAATGCGGTGCATCAGCTGCAGGCCTGGGCCGCGCGCCAGGCGCGGCACAAACATCTTCACGACAGTGCCATGGCTCAGATGAGGTCACATTGAGACTCTTGAAATCAAACCCCTGAAATCAAACCCCTGAAATCAGGCCCCTGAGATCAGGCGTCGTAGTACATCACGAACTCGTGGGGGTGGGGCCGCTGGCGCAGCTGCTGCACCTCCTCGTATTTGAGGGCGATCCAGTTGTTGATGAAGTCGTCGGTGAAGACGCCTCCTGCCAGTAAGTAGTCCTTGTCGGCATCGAGCGCCTCCAGGGCGCCATTGAGGGAGGAGGGCACCGTTGAGATCCTGGCCAGTTCTTCAGCGGTGAGCTCAAAAAGGTCGACGTCAGTCCCATTGCCCGGGTCGATCTGGTTCTTGATGCCATCGATGCCGGCCATCAACATGGCGGCAAAGCCGAGGTAGGGATTGGAGAGTGCGTCGCCGGAGCGAAACTCAAGGCGCTTGGCCTTCGGGTTTGGGCCTGTAAGCGGAATGCGCACCGCTGCTGAGCGGTTGCCCTGGGAATACACCAGGTTGACCGGGGCCTCAAAGCCGGGCACCAGTCGCTTGTAACTGTTGGTGGTTGGGTTGGTGAAGGCCAGAAAACTCGGCGCATGCTTGAGCAGGCCTCCGATGTACCACCGGGCCGTTTGAGAGAGGTTGGCGTAGGTACCCTCACCGAAAAACAGAGGGTTGCCACCCTTCCAAAGGCTTTGGTGCACGTGCATGCCACTGCCGTTATCGGCAAACACCGGCTTGGGCATAAACGTCGCAGTTTTGCCATATTTTTTGGCGACGTTGCGCACCACATATTTGTAGATCATGACGTTGTCAGCTGCGCTGATCAGCTCGGCAAACTTGATGCCGAGTTCATGCTGGGCCGTGGCCACCTCATGGTGCTGTTTCTCGATCGGTACTCCGAGGCTGCCCATGGTGAGCAGCATCTCGCTGCGCATGTCTTGAAGGGTGTCATTGGGGGTGACGGGGAAATAGCCCTCCTTCAATTGAATTTTGTAGGCGAGGTTGCCGCCGTCCTCAAGCCGTGCTGTGTTCCAGGGGGCTTCGATCGAATCAACGCTGTAGAAGCTGCTGCCTGAGCCCGAGCTGTAGCGCACATCATCGAACACGAAAAATTCGGGTTCGGGGCCAAAAAAGGCCGTGTCGGCAATGCCCGTGGAGCCCAGATACTCAAGGGCCTTCTGGGCCAGAGCCCGCGGACAGCGGCCGTAGGGCTGGCCGCTGCGCGGTTCCTGAATCGAGCAAATCAGGCTGAGGGTCTTGTGGCTGTAAAAGGGGTCAATCCAGGCGGTGTTGGGGTCGGGCACCATGGCCATGTCCGACTCGTTAATGGCTTTCCAGCCGCGAATCGAGGAGCCGTCGAAGGCCACGCCCGCCGTGAACGCATCGGAATCGAGCAGGTCCTCACACACGGTGAGGTGCTGCCATTTGCCATGCAGATCCACAAACTTGAGATCGACCAGCTCGATCCCGTCGTCTTTGATCAGGCGAAGGATGTCTTGGGCTGTTTTGGCCATGACCGGGGGCGCAGGGATACCGCCATGGGCGGTGTGGCCGGAAGGTAAGGAGCCCTCGCGCCGCCTTTGTGTATTTGTCGTAACTATTTGTCGGCTGACGGATCCGGTGCCGTTTCCGTAACCGTTTCTGTCAAATTCCCCAGATCGCCAGCCTGGCCTGGGTTTCTATCATCTCAGCAGTGCTAGTTTCTCTCAGCAGCAGCGACGAAACGTCTCCGCCATGCGCGATGCCATCTCCGGTCTGATCGGCCGCTATGACCAGCTCGGTCGCTATTTGGATCGGGACGCCATGGATCGCATGGCTGATTTCTACGCCGAAGCGGCCCAGCGGCTGGCAGCTGTGGAATTGATCAACCGCGAGGCCGCTGAGATTGTCCGGGAGGCGGCCCAACGTCTTTGGCTCGAAGATCCCGAGCTGATCCTGCCCGGGGGCAATGCCTATACGACCCGCCGCCTCTCGGCCTGTTTGCGCGACATGGACTACTTCCTGCGCTACGCCAGCTACGCACTGGTGGCTGCCGACGTCACCATGCTCAACGAGCGGGTCCTCAATGGCCTCGACGACACCTACAAGAGTTTGGGTGTGCCCACCGGTCCCACCGTGCGCAGCATTGCCCTGCTTGCCGATGTGGTTTGCGAAAAACTGGCTGAAGATGGTGTTGCCGGGCCGGATGCTGTGGTGAGGGCTCCCTTCGAGCACATCTGCCGTGGTCTGGCCGCCACCAACGTGCGGGCCCGTTGATCGCCCCGTAATCTCCCCTGAACGTTCCAGATCCTGCCCCGGTGTCCCTTCCCCAGACGACTGCCTTGCCCACGGCATCCCCCATGCCCCCTCCCAAGGTGAGTGGCCTTCACCGGCGCAGCTTGGAGCCGATCGACACCCCTTCGCGGCTGCTGCTGGGCCCTGGTCCGTCCAATGCCCATCCCACGGTGCTTGAGGCCCTGAGCCGAACTCCGATTGGCCATCTCGATCCGCTCTATGTCGAATTGATGGGTGAGGTGCAGGAGTTGTTGCGCTATGCCTGGCAAACCGACAACCGCCTCACCATTCCAATGAGCGGCACTGGCAGTGCCGCCATGGAGGCCACCCTCGCCAACACCATTGAGCCCGGCGACACGGTGTTGGTGGCAATCAAGGGCTATTTCGGCCTCCGTTTGGCCGATATGGCGGGCCGTTACCGCGCCAATGTCGTCACGATTGAAAAACCATGGGGTGAGGCCTTTAGCCTCGCCGAGCTGGAGGAGGCGATCACCGCCCACAAGCCCACCATCCTCGCGATGGTGCATGCCGAAACATCGACCGGTGTGTGCCAGCCGATGGATGGCATTGGAGACCTTTGCCGTCAGCACGACTGCCTTCTGCTGCTCGACACCGTGACCTCCCTGGGGGGTGTGCCACTTTTCCTTGACGCGTGGAAGGTGGATTTGGCCTACAGCTGCAGCCAGAAGGGACTCAGCTGCCCTCCTGGCCTTGGACCCTTCACCATGGGCCCCCGCGCCGAAGCCAAAATGATGGGCCGCGAAGGCAAGGTTCCCAACTGGTACCTCGACGTGACCCTGCTCAACCAGTATTGGGGCAGCGATCGGGTCTATCACCACACCGCTCCGGTCAACATGAACTTCGGCATGCGGGAAGCTCTGCGGCTGTTGGCCGAGGAGGGCCTTGAAGCGGCCTGGGCCCGCCACCGCGGCAACGCCGAGCGGCTCTGGTCTGGTCTTGAGGCTCTCGGACTCGAGCTTCATGTGCCTGAACCTCTGCGTCTGCCCACGCTCACCACGGTGCGCATTCCCGAAGGGGTCGATGGCAAGGCCTTCAGCCTTCATCTGCTCAACAAGCACGGCATCGAAGTGGGCGGCGGCCTCGGCGCTCTGGCCGGCAAAGTGTGGCGCATCGGTCTCATGGGTTACAACAGCCAGCCCAACAACGTGGATCGCCTGCTCAATCTGTTCGAAACTGAGCTGCCGGCCTTTGGCAATGGGGCTCCTACGACCGCCGCCGCCTAAACCAGGTCTCCAGCTGAAGCTGCGCCTGCTCCCCCAGCACGCCACCCACCACCTCCATGTGGTGATGGGCGCTGGGGTCGGTGGCGAGGTTGAGGCAGCCCCCTAGGGCGCCGCGCTTGGGGTCCTGGGCGCCATAGATCACCCGTCCCATGCGGGCTTGGACCAGGGCTCCGGCGCACATGGGGCAGGGCTCAAGGGTCACCATCAAGGTGCAGTGGTTGAAGCGCCAATCCCCCAACAGCTGGGCCGCCTGGTGCAGTGCCCGCAGCTCCGCATGGCCGAGGGGATCGGCGGAACGATGACGTGTGTTGCTGCCCCAGCCCACACAGCGGCCATGGGCATCGAGCACCAGAGCGGCCACCGGTATTTCACCGCTCTCGCCAACCTGCTGGGCATGGCGCAGCAGCCGCGCCATCCAGTGACGCTGCAGCTCAGGCTTCAAGACGACAGGCTTCAAGAGAACTGGCCTCAAGACGACTGGCTTCCAGGCGGGTTGCTCCATCTATCCCTTGTAGCTGAGGGCTGCAGGTGAGAATGGCTGGGTTCCGATCGATCGCTGTTGGCAAGCGCGCCACCTGCCCCACGGGCGATCCAGCCCCTCCCCTTTGCCAGCCCCAGCCAGCTTGATCCGCTCCTCCAAGACTTTTTGGAGCGGGCCTCGGTCCAGCTGTGCCGTTGGCTCGGGAGTGCGGATCAACGCTCGCCCCTGCCGGGCTTGTCGATTTTGCCGGCGGTGGAGCCCCAGCAGCGTGGCCTCGACGCCACCACCCTGCTGGCTGATCTTCAACTCTTGATGGATGGGGCCTACAACCCCAACCACCCGGGTGCTCTGGCCCATCTTGACCCGCCCCCGCTGTCCGCTTCGATTGCGGCCGAGCTGATCTGTGCCGGTCTCAACAACAACCTTCTGGCCGAGGAGCTCTCCCCCAGCCTCAGTCGCTTGGAGCGCAGCCTCTGCAAATGGCTGGCCGAAGCCCTGGGGCTGCCGCCCGGATCGGGGGGGGTGGCGGCCAGTGGTGGCACGCTCTCCAATCTGATGGCCCTAGTGACGGCGCGCCATGCCCGGGGCTTGCAGCATTGCCAAGGAGCCGTGGTGCTGGCCAGCGCTGATGCCCACGTCTCCCTGGCCAAAGCTCTGGCTGTGATGGGGCTGCCCCGGGAGGCGCTGCGGCTGATACCGGTCGATCAGCAGGGGGAGCTGCAGCTCGAGGCTTTGTCGGCCGAGCTCAACAGCTGCGCGGTGGCCGGGCATCCAGTGCTCGCCGTGGTGGCCACGGCAGGAACCACGGTGCGCGGGGCTGTGGATCCGCTCGAGGCCATGGCTCTGCTGTGCCAACGCCATGGGGTGTGGCTGCATGTGGACGGGGCGATTGGCGCCGTCTTTGCCCTGGCACCCAGCCAGGCCCATCGGGTGAGGGGTCTGGGTGCTGCCGATTCCATCACCGTGAACCCCCAGAAGCTGCTGGGCATCACCAAAACCTCCTCGCTCCTCCTCCTCGCCGATCCCTCCCAACTGCAGAAGCCCTTTCAAACAGGGCTTCCCTACATGGAGGCCAGCTGGGGTGGGGGCCATGGCGGTGAATGCGGCTTGCAGGGCACCCGCCCAGCCGAGGTGCTCAAGCTCTGGCTTGGGTTGCGGCAGCTCGGGCTCGATGGCATTGCGGCCATCTGCGACGGGGCGATTCAGCGGCGACGGCAACTCGAGAGCCTGCTGCAACCGCTTCCCGATCTTGTGCTGCGCGGTGGGCCGATGCACCTGCTGGCCTTCACGCCTGCCGCCCTCACACCCGCCCAGAGCGAAATCTGGAGTGAGAGCACGCGCCAGCAGCTGTTAACGGCTCAGTTGATGCTCTCGAGGCCTTGTTATCAAGGTCACTACCACCTGAAGGCCGTGCTGGGCAATCCCCACACCCAGCCCCAGCACCTACAAAAACTGGCCGCCATTGTGGGGGCGAGTCTTGCAGCGCAGCCATGAGTGGGCCTGATCCCCAGCCCCAGAATCAACGTGGCCGTTGGGTGGCGATCCTCACCGGGGCGATCTCGGTGCTGATCGGGGTCGCCTATCTGCTCTTGATCACGCTGCTCGACAGCCGTGGTCCCCTTCTGCCCCCTCCCCCCGAGGCCCTCGGTCTTGGCGGTAGCGCTGCTGCTACGACGATGACCTTGGCTGGGGCCGTGGCGGTAGCTGACGGGTCTTCTTCTGGCGTTGCAGCGGTGCCACCACCCGGTTGAGAGCTGCTTCTAGGAAACGGCGCAGGTCGGCATCGCGACGGCTCAGGTCGTACTGCTGTTGCACCACCTCCTGCATGCCCCCATCGCCCCAATCCTGGTTTTGGGCGAAGTAGGTGATGAAACTGAGGCCGGCGACCCGGGTGAGCCAGGCTGCACTGACAGCCTGAATCGCACGGCCCACGACCAGGGTGGGCAAGGTCAGGCTGAGGCTCGTGCTCAGCACGCTGATGGCTCCCTTAACCAGACCGAGACCAGCCAGGGTTTTGGCCACCGACACGGCCAGGTCCTGGGCGCTCTCGCGGCTCAGGCTGATGCCATAGACCTTGGCGACCTCAATCACCATCTGGGCGTTCACCGCTGCGGCACCTAGCAGGTCAAGCACCGGCAGGGGGTTCAGGGCCAGCACACCAGCGCCGATCCACATGGTGCGCTCCACGATCGCCTCGGCGTCGCTGCGCCGCTGTTGGGCCAGCAAAGCCCGACTGGCTTCGCCGAGGCGACGACACTGCAGCAGCAGGTTGTCGGCGATCAATTCTTCACCGTCTTGATGGAGCACTGCGGCAATGCGACGCACCAGGGCCTCCACCTCCGGGGGAGGTTGCAACGGGCGTCCTCCTGGGCGGGGCAAGCTCTGGGGGGCCGCACTGGTGGGGATCACATCGTCAGCGGAGATCAGCCCACGGCAGCGCTCACGCAGCAGCTCGAGTAGGCGAGCCTCCTCCTGCTCACCGCGCAGATCACATTTGTTAAAAACCAGGATCAGCCGCTTACCCAGGGCCGCCAGGGTGTTGAAGACCTCCATTTCGGTGGCGCGCAGATCCCCATCGACAACCAGCAGCAACAGGTCGGCCTTGGCGGCCTGCTGACGAGCCTCGGCATCGCGCTGCTGACCAGCCAGGCCAGCCTCGAGGATCCCCGGTGTATCGACCAGCCAGAGGGCCCGCTCCAGACCGCGAAGCCGCAGCCGGTAGCGACCGGCACTGGTCGTTGAACCCATCGCGGCCCCCACGGTGCCCACCAGTTCCCCGAGCAAGGCACGAATCAAGGAGGTCTTCCCAGCCGAACCAGCACCAAACACCGCCAACACGAGGTCACCCCGTTCCAGCTCGGCCTCCATGCGGCGGCGTTCTTCGCTCAGCACATCGCGCTCGACCGCATCCCGAATGCGCTCGAGGGTTTGGTCGATGGCGGTGAGGTTTTGCTGGGCGGCCTGCCGGCGGCTGCTCGCCACCTGGGGGCTGCTTCCAGCGGAGCCCCCAGAGCCCAAAGGCCAGCCGAGCCGCTGCTGCAACACAGGACGAATCCAAGGCCAGGCCAGTTGCAGCAGGAGGGCGCCCAGCGCCAGTAGCAGCAGCCACAGCACCGGTGCTACGAAGCCGTAGGGCAATACGGCACTGAGCTGCCAGACCAATTGGTTGATGGCCTGCAGCACCATGCCCACAACCACCAGCGCTGCCAGAGCCAGCGCTACGGCCATCCAGAGGCGCTTGCGGGTGTTCACCGATTAGCGCCCCCCTGAGCGGATGATCTCGCTCCAGAGGCCAGCGGCAAGGGCGCTACTGGCCTGGGTGGGGCTGTTGTCGTCATTGCCAAGCCAGACCCCCATCACCCAGCGACGCTGGGGATCGAAGCCGATAAACAGGAGGTCACGGTTGTCGTTGGTGGTGCCGGTCTTGCCCCCTTCGCCACCGCCGAGGTAAGCGGCTCGGCCTGTTCCCCGACTCACCACACCTTGCAGCATGCCCTTGAGCGACCGGCTGATGGCCACCGGCGCCACCCGTCGGCCTGGGTTGAGTCGGGGCTGGCTGCGGTCGGCGGCCTCCCGGCAGCGGCGATCAGCCAGCCCTTGGCAGGTTTCGGCATCGCTGATGCGGCGGATCGAGCTGGGGGAATGCCAGACGCCGTCGTTGGCGACGGCGGCATAGGCCGCGGTGAGCTCAAGCAGGGTGACCTCGTCTTGCCCCAAGGCGAGACCAGGCACCGCCCTCAGTGAGCTGGTGATGCCCAAGTCGCGGGCCTTTTGCACCACGGCATCAAGCCCCACCCTCTGGGCCAACCGCAAGGCGGCAGTGTTGCTGCTGATCGCCAGGGCTGTTGCCAGGCTGAGGCTGCCGTGGCAATCGCTCTCAAACAGCTGGCCTCGCCAGCGCAGCCTGCCGCAGTCGATCGAATCCCCAGGCTTGGCACCGCGCTCCAGGGCTGCGAGATAGGGCATCAACTTGAAGGTGCTGCCAGGCTGGCGCAGGGCCATTGAGGCCCGGTTGAACTGGCTCTGGCGGTAATCGCGTCCGCCGGCGATGGCCAGGATTCCACCGCTGCCCTGGTCGAGCACCACCACGGCACCCTCGTTGACGTTGAGATCACGGCTGCTGGCGAGCCGCTGGCGCAGCAGCCGTTCGAGCCGCTGCTGCAAGCTGGGATCGAGATAGGTGTCGACCAGAAAATTCCCCTCCTGGGCTGCCTCTTGCCCCACCAGTTGCTCGAGATCGCGGCGCACCTGGTCGGTGTAATACGGAGCACCGCGATGGGCCGGATCGCTGCGGCAGGCCTGGGGGGAGAGCACGATCGGACTGCGGCGGCCGCGCCGGGCCCGATCGGCGGTGATGCGGCCGGTGTCGGCCATCTTGTTGAGAACGCGGTTACGCGAAGCCAAGGCACTGGCTGGATCCACGCACGGGTCGTAGCCGTTGGGGGAGGGCAGCAGCCCTACCAACAGCGCCGACTCCTCGAGGGAGAGATCCGCGGCCGACTTGTCGAAATAGTGGCGCGCCGCATCCTCAAACCCCCAGCCCACACCCAAATAGACCCGATTCAGGTAACTCAGCAGCAAATCACGCTTGCTAAAGCGCGCCTCCAGTTGCAGAGCCACCAGCAGTTCGCGCCACTTGCGATCCAGGGTTTCACCATTGCCCACCGCTTCGGGATACAGGCTGCGGGCCAACTGCTGGGTCAAGGTGCTGCCCCCCTCGAGCACCCGGCCGCCCAGCAGGTTGGTAACGAGGGCCCGGGCCATGCCGATCGGATCAACCCCGGGATGCAACCAGAAGCGGCTGTCTTCACTGGCCAGCAGGGCATCGATGAGCCCGCCTGGGTAGTCGCTCAGTCCCTTTAATTCGTGGTGCTTGAGCGCATCGAGGCTGCTGATTGGTCGGCCCTGGCGGTCATAGAGCGCAAGGGGGCCGCGCACCGTGGCCAGGCTGCCGCGAATGGGCATCTGCAGCACCGAAAGCCCCAGCAGGGCCGCACCTCCCACCACCGCGGCTACCAGCAGAGCTCCGCTGCCGCGGCGCAGTTGCATGCGTTCGGGTGGCGGCGGTCGGTGGAAGGCGAGCTCGGGCAGGCCGGGTAATTGGCCAGGCCCAAGCCGCACGCTGTCGCCGTCGCTCAGCAGCAGCTGTTGAATCCGTCGGCCCTGCCACCAGAGGCCATTGGTGGAGCCTTGGTCTTTGAGGATCCAACGGCCCTGCTGGAACTCCAGCAGGGCGTGGCAGCGGCTGACGGCATCGTGCTCGACGACGATCTCGCTGCCACTGTCGCGGCCGATTCGATACACCCCGCCCACCAAGGTGATCGGACGCTGGGGTTGACCCGGCAGGTGCAGGATCAACTGGGCTGGGGCTGGGGCACGCCAGCGTTGCCAGCGGCTGCGCCACTGGACCGCCATGGGCTTAAGGCTGTTGAGAGCCACGACGGTTCAGCAAGTCAAAGAGAAAACAGATCACGGCCAGGTTGATCGCCATGTCGGCCAGGTTGAACACCGGGAATCGCACCGGCACCAAGGCGAGAAAATCGACAACGGCGCCAAGCCGCCAGCGGTCAAGTCCGTTGCCGATGGTGCCGCCCAACAGCAGGCCGGTACCGGCAATCTGGACCAAGTTCATCTGGCGTTGGCCGAGGATCCAGAGCCCCAGGCCCAGGGCGACCAGCAGGCTGATCAGCGCCAACAATCCACCGGCACCGGAGAAGAGGCTGAAGGCCGCCCCCCGGTTGTAGAGCAGCTCCAGATCGAGCAGGCCAGGCAGCCAGCCCCTCCAGGGGCCCCGGCCAAGGTGCTGCAAGGCCCAGGCTTTGCTCAGCTGGTCGGCTAGCACGACTGCTGCTGCCAGTCCAAAGCAGGGCACTTGGGGCGCGCGCGGGCTCATGGGCTCAACCTCAGCCAGCGACGCAGCACGGCCGCCGCAAGGGCCACGGCACAGCACAGCAAGAGCTGGCCGGGTAGCGGGGCAAAGCTGTAGCTCAGCAGCAGCTGGCCCAAGCCTGTAGCCCAGCGCCCCGCCACGGCACCGAGCAGCAGGTTGGCCAGGCCACAGAGCTGGAGCACCACCAGACCGATGACACTGGCCCCAAACAGGCTGGCTGGATCATCCATGCCCCCCTGGCGCGCCAGCCGACCGGTGAGCCACGCGGCCGGCACGAATCCAGCCAGATAGCCAAAGCCTGGATCCAGCAGGTAGCCCACGCCACCTCCCCCTTGAAAGACCGGTAACTGAAACAGACCGACGCTCAGATAAGCCGTTGCCGCCAGCATGGCGCTCCGTGGTCCGCAGACCAGGGCCGTGAGCAACAGTGCCGGCACCTGAAGGGTCATCGGCAGGGTCTGGAGCTGCAGGTCCCCCGCCGCTGATGGCCATGGGATGGCAGCGGTGATCAGGCCGCCGGCCAGAATCAACATCAGCCCGGCCAGGGCGCCACTCCAGGTCGCTAGTGCGCGCAAGATCTGCCCTGGAAACAACGTCCCATCCTGCTGCAGCTAGGGTCGATCTCTTGAGCGTCTTGCTGGGCAATTTGCGCCATGGCCCCGCCTGATACCACACCCCAAGCCCCTGATCCTGCTGATCGCTCGGCTATTGACTTGGCAGCAAGCGCTGCCAAGGCTGCTGATGCTGATCGGTCTTGGCAAGTGGGGGATTCGGTGAAGCTGACCAAGCCCCTTCCCTATCTCAAGACCGCAGACCCAATGCCGATGCTGAGGCCTGCCGATCTTGTCGATCTCGATGACGTGGGCCAGGTGGTGGGGCTTCGGGCCCGCAATCAACTGGCGGTACGGTTCCGTCGCGGCACGTTTTTGCTCGACAGCACCCAGCTCAAGTCCCCCTAGCTCCAATGCAGCCAATGCAGCCAATGCAGCGCGAGGGGCTAGAGGTGTGCGTTAAGGCCGTGCTTCCTCCAGGCTGTCGCGGCTGCCTCCAGGGCTGGCGCCGATCCACACAGGCTGAGATGGGGCCTCACGAGCCAGCGCTGAGCCACGGCCAACACCTCTTCGGCGCTGAGCTGAGCAGCCCGCTGCAGGCTCGTCTCGATGAAATCCGCGGGCAGGCCGAAGCCCAGCAGCAGAGCGTGGCGCTCGGCAATTTGACCGCAGGTCTGGCGGCCCATGGCGTCTTGGCCCAGATATTTGGCCTGGGCTAGGTGCAGCTCGGCCGCACTGAGGGGCACCTCCAGCACCCGCTGCCACTCATCGAGCAGGGCTGTGCAGGCTTCACCAGCCCGCTCAGCCGAACTCGACAGGTGCCAGATGGTGGGCGTTGAGGCCCGCCGTGCCGGCATGTGGACCCCGACGTCGTAGGCGAGGCCCCGCTCCTCGCGCATCACCAGAAACAGACGGCTCGACATACCGAGGCCCAGATGGGCCTGCAACAGGCGCAGGGGCAGGCTGTCGGGATGGGCCAGCGGCGGGGTCGCGCAGCCCAGCATCAGCACAAGTTGTTCGGTGTCTTGCTCCAACAGCTCCAGGGAGGGACCGCTGGTCGTATCGACAGCCAGCGGGAGGTCGTGGCCAGGACGGGCCGGGGTCCAGGGGAGCTGGTTCAAGGTGGAGGCGAGAAGCTGATCCAGATCCCCATCAAGATGGCCACTCACCACCAGCACGGCGCCGCGCTGACCCAAGGTCCCCACCAGGCTCTGCAGCTGGGATAAGGGGATGGCTTCCAGCTCATCGATCACCCCTAGCGGGTCGTGACCGTAGGGACCATCGCTGTAGACCTGGGAGCGCAGGGCCTCATGGCACAGCTGAAAGGGGTCTTCCCGTTGGCGTTGCAGCGATTGAACGTTGAGCTGGCGCTCGAGTTCGATTTGATCGGGCTCGAGCCTCGGGCTGGAGGCCATCTGCAACAACAGAGGCAACAAGGTTGCCCCGTCCTCCGTGGCGCATTTGAGGCTGATCAGGAGGTTGTCTTCACTGGCTTCGGCCCGCAGAGCAGCGCCTCGGCCCTCGACCAGGTCGGCCAGGGATTCAGCACTCAGCTGGCCGCAACCCCGAGTGAGTACGCCGGCCAGCAACTGGTGGGCACCACGCGCGCCGGTTGGATCCAGGCCGCTGCCGTGGGCCATCCAGAGGCGTGCCGCCAGAATCGGTGGTCCGCCTCGTTCAAGGGTGGCCAGGGTGAGCCCGCCAGGCAGGGTGATCAGACGTGGTGAGCTCATTGGGGCACGGCCTGGAGGACGCAGGCCTGGGCGGGGTTGAGCAGGGAGAGCCAATGGGCCTGGAGTGAGGCCGGATCCAGTTGATCCAGTTCTCGCAGTGGAGCGGCCAGATCATCGGAGCGCTTCCAGAGGGTGCCGTTACCGATCAAGGAGGCCACGCCCCCTGCCGCCTCGAGTCCAAAGCAATAGGAATTGGCGACCAGGCGCCTGGATCGTTCAAATTCCACCGCTGAAATGGGAGCACCCATGACGTCATCCCAGACCTCACCGATCGCAGCTTGCACGGCCAGAAGCTCGTCGGGTTCACACACGGCTTCGAGCAGGGCCAGGCTGCCGCACTCGAGCATATGGAGATCGAGGTCGATGCTCTCCACGATGCGCAGGTCTTCGCGCAAGCGCTCAACAAGGCGACTGCGGCGCCCCTCGGCCAGCAGGGTGGTGGCCAGGTCCATGGCCATCACCGCCGGCAATTGCGAAGCCGGTGGCAGGGCCCAGGCCATCAGCAGCCGGGCTGACTCGAGCCGCTTGATCGCAACGTGGTGGTGGCCAGCCTTCACGGCCAGGGGGGGCAGGTTCTGGGGGTGCTCAGCAGAGGCCAGTTGACCAAATTCACTTCCCTCCAGGTGCGCCTGAAGGGCAGCGATGCTGCTGGGGGTGATGGCGCCGCTGAGCGCCATCACGCAGTTTTCACGGCGGTAATGGCGCTGTTGAAAACTGCGCATCGCTTCAGGGGTGTGGGCAAGCAGCGCCTGCCGTTCCCCCAGAATTGGGCGTCCATAGGGGTGGGAGCCGCAGGCCAGCTCCAGCAAGCTCTGCAGTGCTTTCTCCTCGGGTTGATCTTGGCTCTGGGCCAACTCCTCGAGCACCACCTGGCGCTCCATGTGGAAATCGCTGCAATCGAGGCGGGGTCCAAAGACCAGATTGACCAACAGGTCACTGGCCTCGAGTAGGGCCCCGGGCGGAATCAAGACGTGATAGTGAACGTCGTCAAAACCGGTGGCCGCATTGCTGCTACCCCCAAGGGCTTCGATCCGTCGGTCGAAGTCGCCGGCCTGGAGCCGCTGGCTTCCCTTGAAGACCATGTGCTCGAGGAAGTGGGCCATGCCGCTCTCGCCGGCATCCTCAAAGACGCTCCCGGCGCGACACCAGAGGTCGAGACACACGAGGGGAGACTGGGGCAGGGCCAGGCTCACGATCTGAGCACCAGACCCCACGCTGCGCCGCTGCAGCGGCTCGAGGCCTGAAAGCGGCGATGGGGGAGCAACCGTCGGCAAGGAAGACCCGTGGCAGGATCTTTATTCTGCTGGGCCTTTGACCGCTTTGAGCCTCCATCCCCTGATGGATTCCTTGGCGGATTGCATCCGCAGCCACTGGCAAACCATGCCAGAGCTGGCGCCGCTCCGCCTCGATCCAGACCTCGAAGAAATCAGCGGCAGCCTTGATGGCGAGTCCCTGTTCATTCGCAACGAGCTTGCCCAATGTCGGGGCCTGCGCAAATTGCATCTGGAGACAGCGCGCCTTGGGGCCGGATTGCAGATCCTCCACTGCGTTCTATTTCCAGACCCCCGCTACGACTTACCAGTTTTTGGCGCCGATGTGGTGGCCTCGCCGGCCGGTGTCTCAGCGGCGATTGCCGACCTCTCGCCGACCCGCGGGTTGTTGCCGTCCCAGATCACCGAGGCCCTGGCGTCCACACCGCGCCACCCCTTTAGCCAGCCAAGGGAGCTGCCCGACTGGGGCGCGATCTTCTCGCCGCAGGTGCTGTTTGTGCGTCCCAATGGGCCCGATGATGAGGCCGCTTTTGTGGCCCATGTTGACCGATTGCTTGCCTTGCTAGGAGCAGCAATCAGCACAAACGTGCCTGATCCCCCTGACCATCCGGCTACCGTTAAACGCTGGGAAGGGCAATTGGGCTATTGCAGGCAGCAGAAACAGAACGACAAGACCCGCAGGGTGCTGGAGAAGGCCTTCAACCCAGCCTGGGCGGATCGCTACATCGAGGCCCTTCTCTTCGACGATCCCCCAGCTCCTTGATCCAGCAGCTCCGTCAAGGACCCCGGGCTTGGTGGTTGGCTGGGGCTGCTGGCCTGGTGCTGCTGTTGCTCGTGGTGGTGCGGTCGCAGAACCGCTCCACCCCTCCTGCCCCGGCACCCCAGGCGGCCAGTGCGACTCGCCTGCCAACCGTTGCAGCCCTGGGCCGCCTTGAGCCCAGCGGCGATGTGCGCAGCTTGGCCTCGCCTTCGGGCGGCACGGGAGTGAGCCCCCGGGTCGCGAGTTTGGAGGTGGTGGAGGGGGAGGCAGTGCGGCGCGGACAATTGCTGGCCACCTTTGACAGCCGCCCCGGCCTGCTGGCCCAACGCAATTTGCTGGCGGCTCGCATCGCCAGCCTGGCCAACCAAGTGCGCATCCTCGAGGCCCAGACCAGCCGCTACCGGCGTCTCACCCAGGCCGGGGCCACTGCGCCCGGCGATCTCGATGACCGCGAAATCCAATTGGTGTCTCGCCGGCTACAACTCAGCGAGGCCCGCGCCGAACTCACCAAGCTCGACACCGAATTGGTGCAATCAGAACTTCGCTCCCCGATCGACGGCCTGGTTCTGCGGATCCATACCCAACCAGGCGAGCGACCAGGCAGCAGCGGAATCCTGGAATTGGGCGCGAATCAAAACATGGAGGCGGTGGCCGAGGTCTACGAAAGTGACATCGCTCAGGTGCGAATCGGTCAGCGGGTGCGCATTAAGAGTGAAACCGGTGGTTTCAAGGGCGACCTCCAGGGCCGGGTGCTGCGGATCAGTCCCCAGGTGCAGCAGCGCAAGGTGCTCAGTAGCGATCCCAGCGCCGATGCCGACGCCCGCATTGTTGAGGTGCGCCTCGTTCTCGACCCTGGCCAGGCCCAGCGGGTTCGCAGCCTGGAAGGGCTCAAGATCATCGCCCTGTTTGAGCCCTAAGCGATGCGGCTGAGTCCTCTCACCGCCCTGGCGAGCCTGTGGAGAGCTCGTCGCATTCCGCTGGCCTGGCTGCTGCTCACCCGCCAGCCGGTCCGGCTGGCCGTGGCCCTGGCGGGCATTGCCTTTGCCGGCATCTTGATGTTCATGCAGCTGGGGTTCCGGGATGGCCTGTTTGAGGCCAGCGTCACGGTGCACAAGTTGTTTGATACCGATGTGGTGCTGCTGAGTCCACGCACCAACAGCTCGATCGCCATGGCCAGTTTTCCCAGGCGCCGCCTGGTGCAGACCATGGCCGATCCCGATGTGGTGGGGATCACGCCTGTGAACTGGAACCTGCTGCTCTGGCGCAACCCCGACAAGCGCACCACCCGCTCGATCCTTACCCTCGGCTTTGAGCCAGGGGATCCTCTCTTCATCGATGCCACGGTGAGCGAGAAGGCCCGTTTGCTGACCCAGCTGGGCCGAGTGCTCTTTGATGCGCGCTCCAGGCCCGAATTCGGGCCGATTGAGGCCTGGTTCAAGCAGGGCCGAACCGTCGAGACCGAAGTGGGTGGTACCCGCGTGCGGGTGGCGGGGCTGGTGTCACTTGGGGCCTCCTTCGGTGCCGACGGCAACATGATCACCAGCCGCGAAACCTTCCAGCGCCTGATGCCCGGCAGTAGCCCCGGCAGCATCGAGCTCGGACTGATCCGGTTGCGACCCGGGGCGGATGCCGCCCGCGTGGCCAAGCGTTTGCAGGAGCAATTGCCCCCCGATGTGACCGTGCTCACCAAAGCTGGGTTTGAGGAGCTGGAGAAGACCTACTGGCGCACCAGCACGGCGATCGGCTTCATCTTCACCCTCGGGGCCGCCATGGGTTTCGTCGTGGGCTGCGTGATTGTCTATCAGATCCTCTATTCCGATGTGAGCGATCACTTGCCCGAATACGCCACGCTGATGGCCATGGGCTACAAACTCGCCGGTCTGTTGGGGGTTGTGGCCCGCGAAGGTTTGCTGCTGGCGGTACTCGGCTATCTGCCGGCCTACGTGGCAGGGCAAGGCCTCTATGCCCTGGTGCGATCGGGCACGCGGCTGCCCGTCTATATGGATCCGCAGCGGGCCGTGCTGGTGTTCACCATGATCCTGGTGATGTGCCTGGGGTCGGCTGCCCTGGCCATGCGGCGTCTCGGTGATGCCGATCCGGCCGAAATCTTTTGAGCGGGGTCGAGCGTTGACATCAGCAGCAATTTCCGTTTCACAGCTTTGCCATTGGTATGGCAGTGGCACGACCAGGCGCCAGGTGCTGCAGCGGGTGGCCCTGGAGATTGAGCCAGGAGAAGTGGTCTTGCTCACCGGTCCATCGGGGTGTGGCAAAACGACCCTCCTCACCCTGGTTGGTGCCCTTCGCCAGGTTCAGGAGGGTTCGGTTCGGCTCTTTGGTGAGGAGCTGCATGGTGCCGGCCGCGCCCAGCGCCAGCAGTTGCGGCGGCGAATTGGCATGATTTTTCAGGGCCACAATCTGTTGCGCTGCCTCAGCTCAGAGCAAAATGTTCAGATGGGGGCCGATCTGCTCGAGGGTCTGGGCTATCGGGCCCGACGCGATCAGGCCCGTGAGTGGCTAAGGGCCGTGGGCTTGGGTGACCATCTCGATAAGCTCCCCCACGACCTCTCGGGGGGCCAGAAGCAGCGGGTGGCGATTGCCCGCGCGCTGGCGGCCAAGCCCGCCCTGTTGTTGGCTGATGAACCCACCGCAGCTCTCGACAGTCGCACCGGACGCGAAGTGGTGGATCTGTTGAAGCGGCTGGCGCGAGAGCAGGGCTGTGCGGTGCTGATGGTGACCCACGACCCCCGCATCCTGGATGTGGCTGATCGGCTTCTGCGCATGGAAGATGGTCAGCTGTTCAGCCAACAGCTCCAGGTCGGTTGAGTAGAGTTAAAAGATCAACCCTTTCAGGACGCCACCGCACGCATGTCCAAGCGCAGAAATCTCAAGAAGGAAAAGCAGGAACGCAACCGCGCCTACGCCCGCAAGTTCAAGAAGCGCAAGCTTCGCAACGACGGCCGTGGTGAGGGTGCTGGCAACGGCGTGACCGGCACCGCCAACAACGGCGGCGCAGCGGATTGAGTCTCGGGCATCGGTCCCGATGCCTGTTCCCACCGGGGTTGCCAGCAGGCAGCCCTTTTTTTTGCTCCTGGCTTGACCATGTTTCTCAGCGTTGTCATCCCCACGTACAACCGGCTGCCGATCCTGCAGAAATGCCTAAGGGCACTCGAACAGCAGCAGCTCGTGGAGCCGATCGCCGGCTATGAGGTGGTCCTGGTCGATGACGGCTCCACCGACGCCACAGTGACCTGGCTGGCAGAGAACAGCCAGCTTGTGCCCCATGTGCGCTTGATTCAGCAGGAGCATGGTGGCCCGGCTGCGGGACGCAACCGTGGCGTGGAGGCAGCCCGGGGTGATGTGATCGTCTTCATTGACAGCGACCTGGTCGTCACCCCTGGATTTCTGGCCGCCCATGCCCTAGCCCTTGAGAAGGCCTGGAGGCGGCAGAGGAATCGGCTCTGTTTCACCTATGGCGCGGTCATCAACACGGCCAATTTTGACAATCCCACATCTGAACCCCACAAGCTGCGCGATCTCTCCTGGGCCTACTTCGCGACGGGAAACGTGGCCGTGGATCGGGCGCTACTGGAACGTGCCGGACTGTTTGATCCAGGCTTTCGTCTCTACGGCTGGGAGGACCTCGAGCTTGGCGAACGGCTCAGGCGCCTCGGTGTGCAGCTGATCCGCTGCCCCGACGCGGTGGGTTACCACTGGCATCCACCCCTCAGCCTTGAACAGATCCCCCATTTGATCAAGGTGGAGCAGGAGCGAGCCAAAATGGGGCTGGTTTTCTACCGCAAGCACCCGACCCGCAGGGTCAGGTTCATCATTCAGTACACCTGGTTGCACCGGTTGCTCTGGGAGTTGCTCACCCTGGGAGGGCTTCTCAACGAGCGCAGCCTCAGGCCGGTCTTGGCTTGGTGCATTCGGCGCGGCTACCCGGGCCTAGCGATGGAATTGCTACGGCTACCCCTCAATCGCCTTGGCGTTCGCTGCCTGTACCGCGAAGCCGGCAGCGCGGTTTGATAGCTTGGTTGTGTCCCCTCAATACCGCACACCTGCGTGTTTCGGGTGATCTGAATCACCGGTTGATCTCTTGGTCAACCTGATGAGGTCCCTGGCAGGTGGAGGCAAACCCGAAACCCCCTAACCATGGCTGTCGTTACTCTCGCCGAAATGATGGAGGCGGGTGCCCACTTTGGGCACCAAACCCGCCGCTGGAATCCCAAGATGGCGCGCTACATCTATTGCGCCCGTAACGGAGTCCATATCATCGATCTTGTGCAGACCGCCGTCTGCATGAACAAGGCCTACAAGTGG
>CAMDVN010000019.1 GCA_945877595.1 Cyanobium sp. NIES-981
GCTGGCCCGCCAGCAGCTGCGCCAGGCCCTGGGGGCACCGGCAGCGCGGGTGGTGTGGTGCAGTGGCGCCACCGAGGCCAACAACCTGGCCCTCAAGGGCCTGGCCGAGGCCGCCCTGGCGGCCGGCACCCCGCGGCGACGCTTTGTGAGCGTGGTGAGTGAACACCGCGCCGTGCTCGATCCGCTGCGCCATCTCGAGCGCCATGGCTTTGGCCTCACCCTGCTGCCCGTGGGCCCCACCGGCCTACTGGAGCCAGCCGCGCTGGCGGCGGCCCTCACACCCGACGTGCTGGCCGTGAGCGTGATGGCCGCCAACAACGAAATCGGCGCGCTTCAACCCTTGGCGGCGCTGGCGGAGCTGGTGCATAGCGCCGGGGCGCTGCTGCACGTGGACGCGGCCCAGGCCGCCGGCCACATCCCCCTGGCCATGGACGACCTGGGCCTCGACCTGCTCAGCCTCAGCGGCCACAAAATCTATGGACCCCAAGGGATCGGGGCCCTGCTAGTGCGGCCCCAGCTCAGCCTGGCCCCCCAGCAACATGGCGGCGCCCAGCAGGAGGGCTGGCGGGCCGGCACCCTGCCCGTGCCCCTGATCGTGGGGCTGGCGGCCGCCCTCCAGGGGGCGATCGCCGACCGCGAGGCCCGCGCCCAACGGTTGGGAGACCTGCGCGATCGGCTTTGGGAGGGATTGGCGGCCCTAGGGGGGGTGAGCCTCAATGGCCCAGCCCTCGACGGGCCCCGCCTGGCCCACAACCTCAACGTGAGCCTGGCCGGCGTTGAGGGCACGCAGCTGCACCAGCGGCTGCGTCGCCGCATCGCCGTGAGCAGTGGCTCGGCCTGCAGCCAGGGCAGCCCCTCCCACGTGCTGCGTGCCCTGGGGCGGAGCCGCACCGAGGCGGCCGCCTCAATCCGCTTTGGGCTGGGCCGGGGCACCAGCGCCGCCGACATCGAGCTGGCGGTCAGCGCCGTGGCCGAGGCGGTGCAAGCCCTACGGCTCTGAGTGGGCTTCGCGACGCCGGGCCAGGCGCCACTTGGCGCTGCGGCTGCGGGGATTCGCCTCCATTTCGGCCTCACTGGCGACCACCGGCTTGCGGGTGATGCGCTGCAGGCGCAGATCGCTGGCAAAGGCGGTCTTGACGCGGCGATCTTCCAGCGAATGGAAGCTGATCACCCCCACGAGCCCGCCGGGCAGCAGCCAATCCGGCGCGGCCTGCAGCAGGTGATCGAGCACCGCCAGTTCATCGTTGACGGCGATGCGTAGGGCCTGGAAGGTGCGGGTGGCTGGATGAATGCGCCCGTGGCGGGCCTTGGGGGGGTAGCAGCCGCCCACCAGATAGGCCAGCTCGGCGGTGGTGCGGGGGGCGGCCGGATCAGCCCAAGGTCCCTGCTCCTTGAGGCGCCGGGCAATGCGGCGCGAGAGCCGCTCTTCGCCGTAGGCATAGATCAGATCGGCCAGCTCGCTCTCCTCGAGCCGGTCGATCAACCCAGCGGCGGTTTCGCCGGCCGTGGGGTTCATGCGCATGTCGAGCGGGCCCGCAGCGCGAAAGCTGAAGCCCCGTTGGGCCACATCGAGTTGGGGGCTGCTCACGCCCAGATCAGCCAGCACCGCACACACCGGCTGGGGAGGGCTGTAGGCGGCGAAGTTGGTGGCCACGATCAGGGCACGGTCATCAAAGCGGGCCAGCGCCTCAGCGGCGGCGGCGCGGGCCGTGGCGTCCTGGTCGAGCCCGATCAGGCGCAGGCTCGGATGAGCCTCCAACAGCAACGCGCTGTGGCCGCCACCGCCAAGGGTGCAATCGAGCAGCACCCCACCGCCCTGCTGGGCCAGCAGCGGCCCCAGCTCCTCAAAACCAGCCAACACCGCCTCGGCCAGCACGGGCACGTGGGCAAAACCAGCAGGGGCCTCGGGGGTCAGGGCAGCCAAAGCAACGGGCGCTTCCTTCCTAAGATCCCGGCATTGCACACCCACACCGGTCCATGACGCAGCTGGAGACGCGCACGGAGCCGATGGTGGTCAACTTCGGCCCCCATCACCCCTCGATGCATGGGGTGCTGCGGCTGGTGGTGACCCTTGATGGGGAAGACGTGGTGGATTGCGAGCCGGTGATCGGCTACCTCCACCGCGGCATGGAGAAGATTGCCGAAAACCGCACGAACGTGATGTTCGTGCCCTACGTGAGCCGCATGGACTATGCGGCCGGCATGTTTTATGAGGCCATCGTGGTCAATGCCCCCGAGCGGCTGGCCAATGTGCCGGTGCCCAAGCGGGCCAGTTACATCCGGGTGCTGATGCTGGAGTTGAACCGCATCGCCAACCATCTGCTGTGGCTGGGCCCATTTCTTGCCGATGTGGGCGCCCAGACGCCCTTTTTCTACATCTTCCGCGAACGGGAGATGATTTACGACCTGTGGGAAGCCGCCACCGGTCAGCGCCTGATCAACAACAACTATTTCAGGATCGGTGGCGTAGCGGCCGATCTTCCCTACGGCTGGCTGGAGAAGTGCCTTGACTTCTGCGACTGGTTTGGCCCCAAGATCGACGAATACGAAAAACTGATCACCAACAACCCAATCTTCCGCAAGCGGATCGAAGGCCTGGGCACAATCAGCCGTGAGATGGCGATCAACTGGTCCCTTTCGGGGCCCATGTTGCGGGCCTCGGGCGTGCCCTGGGACCTCCGCAAGGTGGACCACTACGAGTGCTACGACGACTTCGATTGGAACGTGGTGTGCGAGCAGGAAGGTGACTGTTTTGCCCGCTATCGCGTGCGGGTGCGGGAGATGCGCGAATCGCTCAAGATTCTCAAGCAGGCCTGCGCCATGATCCCTGGAGGCCCCACCGAAAACCTCGAAGCCCACCGCATGGCCGAGGGCAAGAAAAGCGAGTGGTACGGCTTTGATTACCAGTACGTGGCCAAAAAAGTGGCCCCTACCTTCAAGATCCCCTCGGGCGAGCTCTACACCCGTTTGGAATCGGGCAAAGGTGAAATTGGCGTGCTCATCCAGGGCAATGACGATGTCACCCCCTGGCGCTTCAAGATCCGCGCCGCCGACTCCAACAACCTCCAGATCCTGCCCCACATCCTCAAGGGGGCCAAGGTGGCCGACATCATGGCCATCCTGGGCTCAATCGACGTGATCATGGGCTCGGTTGACCGTTGAACAGCCTGGATCGCTGAGGCCTTGCGGAGCCCCTTGCAAGCAAGTCTTTGGCCATGACTCGCCTATTGCGCCGCCTACGGCACGCCGGGTTTGTGTTGCCTGCCGTACTCACGGCAGGGCTGTGGCTGAAGGGGCTGCATCGAGGGCTGCCAGGGCTGAGCTGCCCGCTGCGAGCCCTCACCGGCATACCTTGCCCAGCCTGCTATCTAACCCGCGCTACCGCAGCCGCTTTGACAGGTCAGCTGCAGAGCTCGCTTGAGCTCCATGCCTTTGGGCCCTTGGTGGCGGCGGGATTGCTGGCCTGGTCAGTGCTGGCGATCCACCAGCGGCGCCTGGTGCTGCGGGGGTTGCCGAGTTGGCTCCAGGCCCAACGCTTGCTGGGCTGGGGCGCCGTTGGGCTCATGGGCTACTGGCTGCTGCGGCTGGGCGCTGGCCTGGGATTCAGCGGCTTTCCAGGGTTCCCTGATCAGCTGATCACGCCTTTGGAGTAGGCCGCGTTCTGGACATAGAAGGTGCTCACCGGCACGGCCAGCAGAGCTCCGATGCCGCAGGTGCACACCGAAACCACCAACACCACCAACCAGGCCAACACCTCAATCCCCACAAACTCCCAGCCATGGGGTGAGCGATACACCGCCTGAAAGGAGGCCGCGAATGCATCCGTGATCGACTGATCGGTCAGAAAGATGCGGTTCACATAGACCGGCATCACCAGGGCCACGGCAATCCCCGGCAAGATGCACAGCACAAAGCCGATCCCCATCACCAGCGAAAACAGCAGCCCTGCCAGCAGATAGCGCAAAGGGCGCCGCAGCAGGGCCGCAAAGGCTGCCTGGAGAGTGATGGTCTCACCCTTGTCGTAATGCATCGCCGGCACGGCCACAAACAGGACCCCCACCAGGCTCGACAGAATCGAAAAGGGCAGCTGGCCCAATTGGCCCAGGCCGGCCGCCAGGGTGAAGGCCGTGTCGGAGCTGGCGCTACCGGAGAGGCCCACCCCCACCAGGGTGATCACGCTGTAGACCGCGAGGCCGGCGCCAGCAAGCACCGCCGTGGCGATCCAAATCAGCAGAATCGTGGGCACATGGGCCAAAAACGCCTCCCAGGCACGGTTGAGCGTGGGTTGTTCATAGGCGATCGGCGCGGCCATGGGCTGGGTTCAAACTGTCCCGCATCGTGGCAGCCCACGACCGCCACGCCATCGGACCCGATGAATTCCCCCATGAATTCAGACACTTGGCTGCTGCTGCGGCACACCGTGCGCTTCGGCGACACCGATGCCGCCGGGGTGATGCACTTTGCGCGGCTACTGGAGTGGTGCCACCAGGCCTACGAAGAGAGCCTGGAGCGCTACGGCCTCGCCGCCGCCATGGTCTTCCCCACCCCGGGGCACAGCCTGGCCGTGGCCCTGCCGATCGTGCACTGCAGCGCCGATTTTCAACGGCCACTGATCTGCGGCGACCCCCTAGCGATCCAGCTGGAACCCCGGCGGCTGGATGCGGGCAGCTTTGAAGTGCGGTACCGCTTCAGCAACAACGGCACTGCCGCGGCCCAAGGCCTCACCCGCCATCTGGCCATCGCCAGCGACAGCCGCCAGCGCTGCAACCTGCCGGCCTCGATCAACCGCTGGCTCGAGGCCTCAGCCCTGGGGAACGGCGTGCAGCCCCTCTCATGATGCAGCCCATTTCATAATGCAGCCCCTTTCATGATGCAGCACCTTTCACAATGCAGCCCATTTCATGACATCGCGGAGAGCCAGCAAGCCGACCTAAGCGTGTGCGACGAAGCAACAGTTAGTCCATCTCACATTAAACTAATTCATGTGACATCAAACCAATTCATGTGACATCAAACTAAGCCAGGTCAGATCAAGCCCCAAAAGGCCAACCCACCCAGCAACTGCCTGCCCGTTACCAGGAAAACTAGAACCTAAACGCTGCGATTCTGCCCCTCGAGAGAGCTCTCCGCCCATGCTCTCCAGCGGCTTCGATCCCATTTGCCCAGGGCCGTGGGAGCGAGGCCGGGGCAACTGAGCCAAGCCTGGGGACGCTGACTGGGCGGCAGGCGACGGGCCAGCGCTGCCAAGCGATCGATTGGAGCACCCTCCCCCGGCCTCACCAGAGCCACCAGCCGTTCACCCCAGAGGGTGTCCGTGCAGCCCACCAGCAACAGGTCCTCGAGGGGCACTCCTTCCGTTCGTGCCAACTGGCGCAAGCGCTGTTCCACCTGCTCGGGAAACACGGTCTCGCCGCCACTGTTGATGGCCCCATCCAACCGCCCCAACACCTGCAAACCCCCCAGGGAAAGGGCTGCCCGATCACCGCTGGACCACCAGCCGTCATCCACGCTGAGGGGGCACCAAAGGCCATCCTCAACGAACCCTGCCGCCAAGCTGCAGGCACGGATTTGCAGAGCGCCACTCTGGGGTTCCAGCTGCAGGGCGGCATGGGGCAAAGCCAACCCACACCCCCCCACACCGGCCAGAAAGCGCTCCGGTGGCAGTGCGCAGACCATGGCCCCCGTCTCGGTGCTGCCGTAACAGGGGGACAGCCGCAAGCCCTCCCGGCGGCAATGCTCCGCCAGGGCTGGAGTCAAACCAGCACCCCCCACCCAGATCAGGGCAAACCCCCTGAGCCAGACCAATCCCGCTGGGTGATCGATCAGGCGCTGCAACTGAATAGGCACAACAGCCAACACGGCCCTGCGCCCCGCCGGCAGGGGTTGCTCAACCGCCAGGCGGGCGGGATCACGCATCGAGGCCGGCGACAACCAGCGCAGCGGCGCCCCCCAGCGCCGGGCCCGAACCAGGGGCATGAGGCCACTGATGTGGTGGATGGGCAACGGGTTGAACAGTTCCACCCCAGCGGGATCGAGCCCGAGTGCCAGCAGCCATTGCCCGGCGGCGGCGGCGGCCCCCTCCAGATGGGCCAGGGGCTGCAGGCACCAGCGGCGTCGGCCTGAGCTGCCGCCCGTGCCCAACACGACCGCCGGCCCCAAGCCCTTGGGGAGCTCGAGCGGCAAGGCTGCCCGCAGGGTCGCGTGTTCCAGCCCTGTGGCCATGGCCACGGTCTGACCGCTGGCCCAATGGGCATCGAGCTGCTGGGCCAGCAGGGCGGGATCGCCATCGCTGCAGAGCAACTGGGCCGAACCGGTCATGCCGCCGCCGCCCACACCACCTCAGGGTTGGCACTGAACAGGGGGCCAGGGGGCCGCCAACCAGGGGCCAAGCCAGGCGCGGTGGGGGTGGGTCCCTCGGCCTGCAGGGCCGCCAGATGGGCAACCAAGCGACGGCCAATACCCGTTTCCAGAGCCGTGCTCAGCATCAGCCGGGGAGCCCCCGCTGCCAGGGAGGCCATCAGGGGCCGAGGGTCGCCCTCCACAACAGGACGACGCACCTGCCAACCACGCCATCCACACACCATCAGCTCAGGGCGACACCGCAATGATTCATCCAGAGCGACGGGCAGGGAGGCCGCCAGGGATTCCAGGCCAGCGTGGTCCTGGGGTGGCAGGGGCTGCTCCAGCCAATCCAGCCGTGCCTCATTCCCCAACCGATCGGCCCACCAGCTGGCGGTCGACCGATCCCATCCCCCATTGGCGTCCAGCCGCAGCCGCGCCAACCGGGGCAGGCGATCCAACAGCTCCAGCAGCAACCTCCGCTCCAGGTCATCTGCCGCAGCAGCAACCTTCCACTTCACGACCAGCGAATGCCCGGCCATCGAGGCCGAGGCCAGGGCCTGATCAAGGGCCGGCAGCATCGCCTCACCAGCCGGCAAGAGGTAGGCGGAGGGAGGGGCTGGCAACCAACCACCCCGCTCCGAGCTGCCCAGACCATCCAGCTCGGCCAGGGCCAGGCCACAGGCACAGGCCAGCGAGGCGGGCAAATTCGGCAACCAGCCTTCCAGCACCTGGCGATCAATCGTTCGACCCAGGGAGTCGGGGTTGGGGACATCGCCCGTTAGGGAGGCCGCCTCGCCCCAGCCCAGGCGACCATCGCTGGCCTGCATCCGCAGGAGCCAACCGCACCGCTCAGCCAGGGTTCCTTGGGCCGTGACCAGACTTCGCGGCAGCTGAAAGGCAAATCGGCGCCAGGTCAGCCGCAGCGGGCCCACGGCCATCACCGGCCAGCCACCAGCAAGGGGGCCAGGGCCAGGCCCAGCACCAGGCCCAGGCCGTTGAGGGCCTGAAAGCGCAGGGCCAAAAACTTGCTACCGGCGATCCGGGCCGGCTGATCGTGGTGGCGATCGAGCAACTTGATCAGGGCCAGCGCCGGCGGTACGCCAATCGCCCCCAACAGGGCCGTGGGTGGCCAGGCCCCCACCAGCACCGGTACCCACTGCAACCCCAGACTGCCGGCCACAAACCAGGGGATCAGGGCGGCGGCGCGGGCCGTGCCCAACCGCACCACCGGCGAGCGCTTGCCATGGGCCGCGTCGTCGGTCACCTGGTGAAAGTGGGAGCAGAACAGCACCAAGCTGGTAGCCAGGGCAGGGCCACTGCCGAGCCCCAGCGCTTCACGCCAGGGCACCTCCCAGGCTCCAGCGAAGCCCCCTGGAACGGCCGGCGCCAGCGCCAGCAAGCCAGCTGCCGTGGCCAAGGGGCCAAAGGCGATCCAGCAAAGCGGTTCGCCCAGGCCCTGGTAACCCAGCCGCAGCGGCGGTCCCTGGTAGGCATAGCCAATGCCGCAGCAGGCCAGCACGAGGGCCAACACGGCCGGGCTGCTGCGCAGGGCCACCAGGGCCATCAGGGCCAGACCCAGCAGCAGGGCGCCGTTGGCCAGCAGGGCAACCCGGTCGCGCCGACCGGTGAGGTTGACCAGCGAATGGGGCTTGCCGAGGGCATCAACCCCTGTGTCGGCATCAAAGACATCATTGGCCAGGTTTTCCCAGACCAGCAGCAGCACCGCCGCCAGCAAAAACAGCAGCAGCTGATCGAGGCGCACTGCCAGGCCCGCGCCAGACCGCCAGCCAGCGGCCAGCAGCACCGGCATCACCGCCACGGCATACATGGGCCACTTGATCGCCGCCTTCCAGAGACGGCGCCGATCGGGCCCCCCAGTGGCGTGAAGGCTTGCGACGACCTGGGGCCCAGAGCTGGATGCCGACAACGCTGCACTGGCGAAGGCCCATACATTTGAGCAGCCGCCAAGGCCCACCCCCGGTGCAGGCTCCATCCAGCGTCACAACCAGCTTCAGCGATCTGCTGGCGGCGGCGGCCCAGGGGGCCCGTCAACTGGAAGATGATGGGGTGCTGAGCCTGGCCCTGCCTCTGCCGGGCCGCGACCCGATGGCCCTGCTGCCGCACCTCGAGGAGGGCGAGCGCTTTCGCTTCCTCTGGGACAGCGCCCCCGGGCTGTGCCTGGCCGCCAGCGGCCGCACCAACAGCCTGGAGCTGAGTGGACCACGCCGTTTTGAGCTCGCGCAGCGCTTCAGCGCCGTGAGCCTGAGCCGCCTGGCTGCCCCCCAGAGCTGCCCCCCCCTGGCACGCCCACGGGTGCTGCTGGCCTTTGCCTTCTTTGATAGCCCCCTGCAGGAGGGCGAGGGTGTTCCCGGTGTGCAGGCGGTGCTGCCCCGCTGGCAGCTGAGCCGCCAGGGCCGCCACTGCTGGCTGCGGCTGCAGCGCAGCCTGGGCGGCGCGGTCACGGCCCGCTCCCTGGCCGAAGAGCTCTGGGAGCAGGCCCAGCACCTGGTGGGCCTGCCCACCGATCCCAGGGCCACGGGCGGTGACGGGGCCGGGGGCGGTGACGGTGACGGCCCTGGCCTGGCCATCGCCAGCAGCTCCAACTGGCAGGCCGACTACCGCTCGGCCGTCGAGCGGGGGCTCCAACTGGTGGAGGCTGGCACGCTGCGCAAGCTGGTGCTGGCGGTGCGCCAACACCTGGTGCTGGAGCGCCCCCTCGATCCGCTGCACCTGCTGGCCCAGCTGCGTCAGCGCCAACCGGGCAGCTGCCGCTTCCTGTGGCAGCAAGCCGATGGGATAGCCCTGCTGGGGGCTTCACCGGAGCGGCTGCTCACCGTGCGCATGGGCCAGCTGCGCAGCGACGCCCTGGCCGGCACCGCCCCGATCGGGCCAGCTGCCGATCTGCTGCTCCAGTCCGACAAAGACCGCCGCGAGCACGAACTGGTGGTCGAAGCCATCACCGACGTGCTCCAGCAGACCGGCCTGGTGCCCAGGCGTCCCCGCCACCCGCGCCTGGCCCGCCACGGCCAACTGGTGCACCTGCACACCCCCATCACTGCAGCGCTGGGCAGCCAGCAACCCCTCACCGTGGCGGCGGCCCTCCATCCGACCCCAGCGGTGGCCGGCCTGCCGCGGCGCGAAGCCATGGCGGCGCTGCGCAGCCTCGAATGCTTCGAGCGCGGCATCTATGCCGCCCCGATCGGCTGGATCGATAGCGCCGGCGACACCGAGCTGCGCGTGGCGATCCGCAGCGGCACCCTGCAGGGGCGCCGACTGGAGCTCACCGCCGGAGCCGGCCTGGTGCGGGGCTCGGTACCCGAGCGGGAGCTGCAGGAAGTGGCGCTGAAGCTGGGCGTGCTGCTACAGCAGCTAACCCTGCCCCTCAGGCCAGCAGCTTCTCCATGGTGAGATCAGCCAGGGGGACGCCCCCCAGGCTCTCCACCTCACGCACCCCCGTGGGGCTGGTCACATTGATCTCGCTCAGGCGGCCATCGATCACATCGATGCCCACAAAAAACAGCCCTTCGGCCCGCAGCACTGGTGCCAGTTCGGCGCAGATGTCGCGCTCCTGATCGGTGAGTTCACAGGCCTCGGGCTCGCCGCCCACGGCCAAATTGCTGCGGAATTCGCCGGCGGCGGGCCGGCGGTTCACCGCCCCAAGCGGCTCCCCGTCCACCAGCAGGATGCGCTTGTCGCCGGCAGTGACCGCCGGCAAAAACGCCTGCACCATGACCGGCAACTGCTGCTGGCTGGTGACCAGCTCCAACAGCGCCCTGAGCCCCGGTGCGCCACCGTGGCTGCGCACCACCCCCTGACCGGCCCGACCGCCCAGGGGTTTGAGCACCACATCGCCGTGCTCGTTGGCAAAGCCGGCCAACTGGGTCGCATCGCTGCTCACCAGGCTGGGGGCCATCAGGTGGCTCCAGCGCAGGGCGCCCAACTTCTCGTTCCAGGCCCTGAGCGAGGCCGGTCGGTTCAGCACCCGCACTCCCAACCGCTCGGCCAACTCGAGCAGATGGGTGGCATAGAGGTAGGCCTCGTCGACCGGTGGATCTTTGCGCATCCACACCCGCGGGAACGCGGTCAGCGGCATCCAGCGCAGGGGACCGGCCTCAAACCAGGGATCGGGTAAGTCCCAACCACTGGCGCTGGGCTGGATCGAGGCCAGCCGCACCGGCTGAGCCTGCACCACCGGTTCATGGGCCGGGTCACGGCCGTGCACCGCGAGGTTGGCGGCCGTGCACACCCACACCTGCTGGCCGGCCCGCTGGGCTGCCTGCATCAGGGCCACGCTGGAGTCTTTGGTGGGACGCAACTGCTGGATCGGATCGATCACAAACAGCTGGGGCTCGCGGCCGCGTTGGGCCCCACCGCCGGTGCCTGAGTCGCTCAAGCGTCAGGCCCCCAGCAGGGCGTCGAGCTGGCCACTGCGCTCGAGGGCATGGAGGTCGTCACAGCCCCCCACGTGTTGGCCGTTGATGAAGGTCTGGGGCACGCTGCGCCGTCCACCGCTCTTGGCGGCCATGGCGGTGCGGGCCTGTTCATCGCCATCGATGGCGTAGTCGGTGTAGGCCACGCCCTTGCGATCCAGGAGCGCCTTAGCTCGCACGCAGAACGGACAGGAACGCCAGGTGTAAATCTCAACCTTTGCTGCCATGTCTGCATCACCACTGGATGGATCCTAAAAGCAGCCTTAAGGGCGTCGACCGACCGTCCTGTTGAGTACGGTCAAGCCACGCGAATCAGCACCCTGCCTTGACCGCCACCCCAGCGTCCTCGGTCGCCCCCCTGCTTGATCTCACTGATTTCAAGCGCGATCTCTCTGAGCTCACCGATCGCCTGGGCCATGCCCAGGACTGTCTTTGACGTACCGGCCCTGAAAGCCCGCCAGCAAGACCTCGAGCAGCTGGCCTCGCAAAGCACCTTCTGGGACGACCAGAAACTGGCCCAGACCAAGATGCGTCAGCTCGATGACGTCAAGGCCCAGCTGGAGCAGTTAGGGCGGTGGCAGGCCGCCGTAGCCGATGCCGAGGCCACCCTCGAGCTCTACGACCTTGAACCCGACGCCGACCTGCTGGCCGAATCGAATGGCGCCCTGCAGACGCTGCGCGCCGATCTCGACCGCTGGGAGCTCGAGCGACTGCTCTCAGGCCCCTATGACAAAGAGGGCGCCGTGATCAGCATCAACGCCGGCGCCGGCGGCACCGATGCCCAGGACTGGGCCCTGATGCTGATGCGCATGTACACCCGCTGGGCCGAAGACCACGGCATGAAGGTGAGTGTCGACGAGCTCAGCGAAGGTGAAGAGGCGGGCATTAAGAGCTGCACGATCGAAATCGAGGGTCGCTACGCCTACGGCTACCTCAGAAATGAGAAGGGCACCCATCGCCTGGTGCGCATTTCGCCGTTCAACGCCAACGACAAACGCCAGACCAGCTTTGCGGGCATTGAAGTGATGCCGAAGCTCGACGAGGAGGTCAAGCTCAACATCCCCGACAAGGACCTGGAGATCACCACCTCGCGTTCAGGCGGTGCCGGCGGCCAGAACGTCAACAAGGTGGAAACGGCCGTGCGCATCCTGCACGTCCCCACCGGGCTGTTTGTGCGCTGCACCCAGGAGCGCTCCCAGCTGCAAAACAAAGAGAAGGCGATGGCCTTGCTGATGGCCAAGTTGATGGTGATCGCCCAGGAGCAGCGGGCCTCCGAGATCGCCGACATCCGCGGCGACATCGTCGAGGCGGCCTGGGGAAACCAGATCCGCAACTACGTGTTCCACCCGTACCAGATGGTCAAGGATCTGCGCACCCAGCACGAGACCACCGACGTGCAGGGGGTGATGGATGGAGACCTCGATCCCTTCATTCAGGCGTTGCTGCGCCAGGGTGTGGACATCGCCGCCGACGCGGCAGCCTGAACAACCGATGAGCGACGGCCCCCTCACCAACAGCCCCGGAGCAGAAGCCGTGCCCCAGCCCGGCGACGGCCGCACGGCCGAGCAGACCAGCTTCGTGAAGCTGGCGATGCGCAACATGGTGCGCAAAGGTCGCCAGAGCCTGTTTCACTTTGGCCTGACCGCCCTGGGGCTCATGGGCTTTCTGGTGCTGATCGCCTGGCTGGGACGGCCCCAGCTCCCGGGGGGCTGAGCCTTGACCACTCCCTTGGACACGCCGGATCTGGACCTGGCCTTTGAAGCCGACAGCGCCCTGCCGGCGTCCCTGCTCAAAACGGCCGGCCCCCTGGCCGATCCCCTGGCCGGCGTGGAGCTCTGGCACGAGTTGCTGAGCGCGTGGTTGGCCCAGCTGACCGCCGAACTGCCTGCCCCGTTGCAGGCCGCCTCTTACAGCCTGGGGCTGGCCTTGGTCGACGACGCCGAGATCGCCGACCTCAATGCCAACTGGCGTCACACGCCTGGCCCCACCGACGTGCTCGCCTTCGCCGCCCAAGAGGAGGCGATCCTCGAGGGGACACCGCCGATGCCCCTGCCGGCCGATCTCCAGGAAGCCGAGCCCCTGGAATTGGGCGACATCGTGATCTCCCTGGAAACCGCTGCCCGCCAGGCCCCCGAGCACGACCACACGCTGCCCCAGGAGCTGCTCTTTTTGGCCAGCCACGGCCTCCTGCATCTGCTGGGCTGGGACCACCCCGATGACCCCAGCCTCGCCGCCATGCTGCGGCGTCAGGAGCAGTTGCTCCACTCCCTCAAGCCGCTGGCCACAGCAACCGAGACGTCCCCAACCGAACCAGCTCCAATCAGGCCTGGCCAGCTCGAAGAACGGCGTTAAGGTGCATCCCTCAGGCTCCACAGAGGGCGGCGCATGACCAGCCTCTCCCCCTCCCCTCCACCGCTTCAACCCGGCCAGTCTTCAGGCCACGACGGACAGCGCCGCGGCCGCAAGCTGAGGATCAGCGCCTGGAAAGTGGCCGGAGATCTGCCCGCCAGCTTTCGCTACGCAGCCCAGGGACTGGCCTATGGCTTTGCCAGCCAACGCAACTTTCGGATTCACGTGTTCACCGGCCTGGTGGTGTTTGGCATGGGCCTATGGCTCGGGCTGAGCACCGATCGCCTGGCGGTGCTGGTGCTCACCGTGGCGGCGGTGCTGGTGCTGGAGCTGCTCAACACCGCCACCGAAGCCGTGGTGGACCTGGCGATCGGCCGCCAGTTCCACCCCCTGGCCCGCATCGCCAAAGACTGCGCCGCCGCCGCCGTGCTGGTGGCGGCCCTCTCCTCCCTGATGATTGCCCTGCTGCTGCTGGTGCCCCCCCTGCTGGCCCGGCTGGGTCAGTGACAACTGGGCTCTCTGACGACTGGGCTCTGTGACAGCTGGGGTCTCTGACACCGCCAACTTCTGACGCTTCTGGCTGATGCTTCTGGTTCTCGACAACTACGACAGTTTCACCTTCAACCTGGTGCAATACCTGGGCGAATTGGCCACCACGTATCCCATCGCCACGGAGCTGCGGGTGGAGCGCAATGACGCCCTCAGCCTCGAGCAGATCCGCGCGCTGGCACCAGCGGCCATCCTGATCTCGCCCGGTCCAGGCGATCCCGATCAATCGGGCGTGTGCCTGGAGGTGCTGCGCGAGCTCAGCCCCACGGTGCCCACCCTGGGGGTCTGCCTGGGCCATCAGGCGATTGCCCAGGTCTATGGCGGCAAGGTCGTGCGGGCCGCCCAGCAAATGCACGGCAAGACTTCACCGGTGCACCACGCCGGGGCCGGCGTGTTTGCGGGTCTGCCCAACCCCCTCACCGCCACCCGATACCACAGCCTGATCGCCGAGCGCGCCTCGCTGCCCGACTGCCTCGAGATCACGGCCTGGCTCGACGACGGCACGATCATGGGGCTGCGCCACCGCACCTACCCCCACCTGCAGGGCGTGCAGTTTCACCCCGAGAGCGTGCTCACCCAGGACGGCCACGCCCTGTTGGCCAATTTTCTGCGCCTGGCCCAAAGCTGAGTCTCCAGGTCTGGGCATTGGTCTTGGGAGTCGCTGCTAGTTTCGCGCCAGCTGATGGGCCTCCGGGCCGTCCCGTTCCATGGCCACCCACGCCGGCACCCGAGCACGCCGCAGGCAGACCGTTGTGCTGACCGCCCTTGTGGGGGCGGCAGCACTGGCTGGCCCAACCCTGTTGCCCGCCCTGTTGCCAGCAGCAGCCCAGGCCAATGGCGGCATCACGGTCACCAGTTATGGCCACAGTGCCCTGCTGATCAGGGGCGGCGGCAAAACGGTGCTGATCAATCCATTCAAGGCCGTGGGATGTGCAGCCGGCCTCAGCGAGCCCCGGGTGAGTGCCGATGTCATCCTCGCCAGCAGCCGCCTGCTCGATGAGGGGGCTGCGGTGGCCAGCGGCAAGCTGCTGGTGAGCCCCGGGTCCTACCGGGTTGCAGGCCTCAGCATTGAGGGGATCGCCGCCCCGCATGACCGCTTCGGCGGCCGGCGCTTTGGCCAGGCCACCCTCTGGCGCTGGAAGCAAGGGGGGCTCGAAATCGCCCACCTCGGTGGCACCGCCGGCAGCCTCGGCCCCTCTGACCGGGTGCTGCTCGGCCGGCCCGATCTGCTGATCATCGGTGTGGGTGGTGGCGCCAAGGTCTACGACGGGGCTGAGGCCGCCGAAGTGGTTCGCGAGCTCAAACCCCGTCGCGTGATCCCGGTCCAATACGTGAGTGGACGCCAACCTCCCAAAAACTGCGACCAGGGAGGCGTCGAACCCTTCCTCAAGGCCATGGCTGGCTCCACAATCAAGCGCGGCGGAGCCTCGCTGAGCTTGCCCGGTAAACTTGGGGACGGCTTGGTGATCGAGGTGATGCGCTGAAGCGGCGTCAAGCGCTAGGGCTGGGCTTCGTGTCGCTGACCGCAGCTCTGTTGGCACCGGCTTGTCGGGCCAAGCCTTCGAGCACCGGCCTGCGCGTGATTGTGATCGGCGCCGGCCTAGCCGGCTTGGCAGCGGCACAACGCCTGCAGGAACAGGGCCATCTCGTCACCGTGCTCGAGGGGCGCGACCGCCTTGGCGGCCGCACCTGGACCAGCCAGGCCTGGCCTGACCTACCCCTGGATCTGGGTGCCGGCTGGATCCATGGCCTCGATGGCAACCCGATCACCGCCCTGGCCCGCCGCAGCGGTGCCCGGCTGGCCACCACCTCGCTGGACAACAGCCTGGTCTACGGGCCCAATGGGCAGCCGCTCGATGAGAGCCAGCAAGCCCAGCTCGACGTGCTCTCGGACCGCCTGGTGGCCATGGTCGCCACGGCGGCTGAGCAGGCCGGCAACGACCTCTCGCTCCAAGACCTGGTTGCCCGTTCCTTCCCCGACCACAGCCTGACCAAGGGCCAGGGTGACCAGCTGGCCTATCTGATCAACAGCCTGTATGAACAGGAGCATGGCGCCAGCGCCGGCCGCCTATCGGCCCGTTGGCTCGACGCCGACCAGGCCTACGGCGGCAGCGATGCCCTGCTGGTGCCTGGCTACAGCGCCGTGGTGCAGGCGTTGGCCCAAGGGCTCACGATTCAGACCGGCCAACGGGTGACCCAGGTGCACTGGGACGGGGCCACCGCCCAGGGCGGCGTCAAGGTGGTGTGTGGGGCTAGGGCCGGAGAATCGAGCCCGGTGCATCAGGCCGACCGGGTGGTGATCACCGTGCCGCTCGGGGTGCTGAAGGCCGGCAGCCTCCAGTTTGAGCCCCCGCTGCCAGCGGCCAAACAGGACGCGATCAGCCGGATCGGCATGGGTACCCTGAACAAATGCTGCCTGCGCTTTGCGCGCCCGTTCTGGCCGGCCAGCGTCGATTGGTTCGGCCAGATCGCTGCCAAAGCCGGGGAGTGGGGCGAATGGGTGAGCCTGAGCGGCCCCCTCCGCCAACCCGTCTTGATCGGCTTTCAGGCCGGGCAGAACGCCGAAACCCTGGAGGCCTGGAGCGATCAGCGCCTTGTGGCCAGTGCAATGGCCAGCCTGCGACGTCTGTACGGCCCGGGCATCCCCGACCCCACCGGTGTGCAGGTGAGCCGTTGGCGATCGGACCCCTTCTGCCTGGGGTCCTACTCCTTCAACGCAGCAGGCAGCACCCCATCCTTGCGGGACGCACTCGCCCAGCCCCTGGCTCAGCGGTTGTTCTTCGCGGGGGAAGCCACCAACACGAGCGCCTTTGGCACCACCCACGGCGCCTACCTCTCGGGCCTGCGGGCGGCGGCCCAGCTTCAGAGCACAGGCTCGATCGCGGCATAGGCCCGCCAAAACTGCTGCATCTGCTCGCTGGTGCCCAGGCTCACCCGCAAGGAGCCATCGATCAGGGGCTTGCCCGCCATCGAGCGCACCAGGATGCCGGCAGCCCTTAGCTCGGCCTCCACCTCGGCCGGCGGTCGCTGCGGCCAGATCAGCAGGTAGTTGCCCCCGGCCACGTGGTGGCGCACACCGAAGCGTTGCAACTGCTCCACAAGCCAGCCGCGGGCTCGCCTCACCTCGGCCACGTAGGCATCGGTGTAGGCCTGATCAGCCAGGGCGGCATGGGCCGCGATGACCGCCACGCTGTTGATGTCATAGGGCCCAGTGACCCGGCTGATCCGATCAACGACCGCGGCCGCCCCGACCGCAAATCCAATGCGCAGCCCAGCCAGGCCAGCCGTTTTGGCCAGTGAGCGCAGCACCAGCAGGTTGGGAGTGGACGCAAAATCGGCGCGGGGCAGCACGCTGTCGCCACCAAAGGCCTCATACAGCTCATCGACCACCACCAGGGTCTGGGGAGCCGCTGCAGCCAGCTCCAGGATCGGTTCTGGAGCCAGACGGGTTCCGGTGGGATTGTTGGGGTTGCAGATCAACAGGATCCGGGGCGGCGGAGCGCTGGGATCAGCGGCATCACCAAGGCCCCCGAGGGCCGCGCGGATCGCCTCGAGGGGAAAAGCGAAATCGGGCTCCCCATAGGGGATCGCCTCAATCTCCATCCCCTGCATGAGGGCGCAGGGGGTGTAGTACCCAAACGTGGGGCTGGTGGTGAGCAGGCGCTCGCCACGGTCGCCGTAGGCATGGAACACGGCGTGGATCGCCGCATCCACGCCGTTGAACAGACCGATCTGCCCAGGGAGCAGGGGGCGGCCCAGGCCCGGCCGGCCATCGCTGCGGTCACTCAAATTGGCCACCACGGCTTCGCGCAAACCGTCGTATTCGGGGTAGATGGCGAAGTGAGCCGCGGGGATGGCACGAATCGCCGCCACCACCTTGGGGCTGGGGCCCACGGTGTTTTCGTTGAAATCGAGCCGCAGCAGCCCGCGCCGCCCCTCCAATGGCGCGCTGTAGGCCTGGAGGCTTTCGACCTCAAGACGGGCCTGGGGATCGGGCCACTCCATCACATCCGCTCCAGGGTGGGGATGCCGAGCAAGCCAAGGCCCAGCTTGAGGGTGGCTGCGGTGAGGCGGCAGAGCGCCAAACGCGACCCGCGCGCTTCGGGCGGGGCCTTGAGCACCGGCACCTGGTCGTAGAAGCGGTTGAACACCTGGCAGAGCTCAAACAGGTAGCCGCAGAGCCGGTTGGGCAGCAACTCCTGCTCCACCTCGGCAATCACCACATCGAGCTTGAGCAGCTCGCGCACCAGGGCCCACTCCTGGGGTTCGCCAAACCGGAGGCTGGCAACATCCCCCTCCAGATCACCGCCCTTGCGAGCGATCCCGGCGATGCGCACCACCGCGTAGAGCAAGTAGGGGGCGGTGTTGCCGCTCAAGGCCAGCATGCGATCAAAGCTGAACTGGTAGTTGGTGATCCGATTGGTCGAAAGATCGGCATACTTCACCGCCGCGATGCCCACGGTGGTGGCCACCTGCGCCATGAAGGACTCCGCTTCGAGGCGATCCTCCTCGACGAGGCGGCGGCGCAGGTCGGCGCCGGCGCGCTCCACCGCCTCGTCGAGGAGGTCCTTGAGCCGCACGGTGTCGCCCGAACGGGTTTTGAGCTTCTTGCCATCGTCGCCCTGCACCAGGCCGAAGGGCACGTGCTCAACACTGGCCTGGGCAGGGATCCAGCCAGCCCGGCGCGCCACCTGGAACACCCCGGCAAAGTGGCTGGCCTGGCCAGCATCGGTCACGTAAATGACGCGCTGGGCGCCATCACCGGCAGGCTGCGGTGCCAGGCGATAGCGGATCGCCGCCAGGTCGGTGGTGGCGTAGTTGAAGCCACCATCGCTCTTTTGCACGATCAGGGGCAGGGGCTGGCCGTCCTTGCCGCTCACCCCCTCCAAAAACACACAACCGGCGCCAGCGTCGACCACCAGCAGCCCGGCAGCGCTCAGATCATCGACAACGGCCTGCAGCTCAGGGTTGTAAAAGGACTCGCCGCGCTCGTTGATCTGGATCGCCAGCCGGTCATAGATGGCCTGAAACTCGCGCCGGCTCTGGTCACACAGCAGCCCCCAGGCTTTCAGCGACAGGGGATTCCCCCCCTGCAGCCTGACGACCTCCTCACGGGAGGCGGCCTGGAAGGGCTCATCGGTATCGAAACGCTGCTTGGCCTGGCGGTAGAAGGCGACCAGATCACCCAGGTCAACCGCATCGGCGGTCTCCAGCGCTTCTGGGGCCACCTGCTTGAGGTGGGTGATCAGCATGCCGAACTGGGTGCCCCAGTCGCCCACATGGTTGAGCCGCAGCACCCGGTGGCCGCGAAACTCCAGCACCCGAGCCAGGGCGTCGCCAATGATCGTGGAACGCAGGTGCCCCACATGCATCTCCTTGGCGATGTTGGGGCTGGAGAAATCGACAATCACCCGGCCCGGATCCGCCACGCTCGGCACCCCCAGGCGCGGGTCGGCCAACCGGGCCGCCAGCTCGGCCGCCAGCCGCTCAGGACGCACCGTGAGGTTGATGAATCCCGGCCCTGCGATCACCGGCTCCAGGCACAGCTCAGCCAAGGCAGGCTCCGCCGCCAACTCGGCGACGATCGCAGCGGCGATCTGGCGGGGTGGCAAGCCCAGGGGCTTGGCCAGGGGCAGGGCCCCATTGGCCTGAAAGTCACCAAATTCGGGCTTGCTGGCCGGCGCCAGCTGGGGATCGAGGGCCCTGCCGGCGGCCTGGGCCTCAGCCGCGGCGGCGGGGAAGGCCCGCTCCATCGCCGCGCGCAGCTGGGCTTCGAGGGTCTGGGCGAGGCGCAGCATGAACTCAGCGGCCGCAGCGGCGTAGGCAGATCAACCGATCATCCCTCCCGGTGGGGCTGGGCTACTGAGCCCCAACTGGTTCTCCAGCCCGGCCAGCACCACATCAGCAACAAGCTGGATGCGGTAGCGGCAGGCCTGGGTTTGGCTGCCATCAAAACGACCGTGCTCCCAGTATTTGTTGCTGCCCGCACCGCCGCCGCACAGGCCGAAGTAGGCGCAACTGCTGCGGCAGGCCTCCACGCCAGCGGCAATCTCAGCTTGAACCAGCTGAAAGCGCTCGCTGGCCGCGATCGACTCCAGGGCATCCTGTTTCACATGGCCGAAGGCAAAGCTGCCAAAGCGCTCGGTGTGAACCGACAGCAGCTCCGGATCAAAGCTGGAGATATGGCCCTGGGCATCCACATTGACGATCACGAACGGCTGGTTCATGTCGGTGTGCTCGAGCCGCTGATCGGTGCAGGCCAGGCTGGTGATGCCGTCAAACTCCCGCAAACGCACTTGGCCTGGAGCCGCGAGGGTGCGCTGCCAGAACCGTTCAAGAAAGCGTTGATAGCGCGCCTCGAGCTCGGGTTGATCGAGGCTGGAGCGGTCGTTGGCGCCTTCGGTTTCCTCCATGTTGAAACCCACCTCGCCGATGCCGCTTTCAGCAAAAAACTCGAACAGGGCATCGGCGTGATCGAGGGCGTCGGCCGTGAGCACGCAGATCACGTTGAACGGGATGCCGCGTCGCTGCAGCCAAGCGATGCCGCGCATGGCGGCCGCGTGGGTCGGCCTGCCCGTACGGGTGCGGCGATGGGCGTCGTGCAGAAAGGCGGGCCCATCGAGGCTCACGCCCACATGGATGCCATTGCGAACAAAGCAGTCGCACCACGCCTCATCCAGGGTGATGCCGTTGGTCTGCAATGACTGATGCACGGTGCCGCGCGGAAGGCCATGGCGATCAAGGGCCGCAGCAATGCGCACCGTGGCTTCGTCGTAGAAGGCCGGCGGCACCGCCAACGGCTCGCCGGCATGCCAGAGGAGGGTGAAGGGCCCCTGGACATAGGGGCTTTCCAGCACCCGCTCCAGGGTTGCCTCCAAAATCTCGAAGGACAGCCGGCTGCGGTCATCACGGCTGGGCAGGTAGCAGTAATCGCAGTCGAGATTGCAGAAGGGCGTGGGCTGCAGCACCAGCAGCCGCAAGGGCCCTCCGATGACAGCCGCCATCAGCGCACCTCACCAGCCATTGGGCCCGCCCCTGTTGTTGCGGAAGCCATCGTTGTAGTAGCCGCCGTTGCCGAAGCCGCCGTTGCGGAAGCCGCCGTTGTAGAAGCCACCGTTGTTGAAACCACCGTTGTTGAAGCCGCCGTTGTAGAAGCCGCCATTGCCCCAGCCGCCGTTGCTCCAGCCGATCCCGCCGGGCCCCAAGACGACGAAGCTGATCGCGTCGTCGCCAATGGCCCCAGGCTCAGCCGCGATTCCGGCCTCTGCCTGACCCTGGCGAACGGCGGCTGCAATGCGCTGCATGCGGGTCTCCAGTGCCGCCTGCGCCGGTGCCACCTGCCCAGGTGCAGCCGATTCAAGGGCGGTGCTGACTGCGTTCACCGCCAGGGCCACGCCTGGGTCCATCGACAGGGACGCGGTGATCAGCAGAACACCAAACAGACGGGATTGGGTGATCAGCTTCATCGGGGCTGTGGGGTGAGGATCGGATGAGGGGGCTGGATTGGACTGGTGCTTGATCGTGCCGATCAGCGGCTGGCGCCCGCGGGTGCGGGTGCGGGCCGCAGGGGTTCAACCCCGATCAGCAGGGCATCAAACACCCCTCGGATCTGCTGCGCCGGCAGGTTGAGGGCACTGCCGGGGCCCACCCAGCGATTAATCGCAGTGACGCTGGTCGCATCCCCGGCGATGTAGTCCTGCAGCAGCTGGGTGATCGCCCGATTCACCAGGTGCTGAAAGGCGGAATTGTTCTCTGGTACAGCGCAGGCAAGGGCATAGCGCAGATAGGGGACCTCAGGGGTGAGGGCCATCCCCTTCAGTCCGCGCTGGTGGGCGAGCCCGGCGAGCAGGGCCGAATCACCGACCACCCCCTCCACCTGACCTGCAGTGAGGGCAGTGAGGGCGGCTGGCAGATCGCCATAGGCCTGCAGCCGCGCCGCCGGCTGCAGGCCACGCAGCTGGGTTTCAGCGAGGGAGTCGCGCACCACAGCGATGCGGCGCCCAGCCAACAACGCCGGTGCTCCCGTGAAGCGGCCGGCCGGGGCCATCAGCCGCAGGCCAGAGAGGCCAATCGGCATCGAGAAATCGACCATTTGGTCGCGGGCCCAGCTGAAGGGCAGGGCGCAGGCCAGCTCAGCCTGGCCCTCCCCCAGCCGCCGGGTCAGGGGCTCGGCATCGGTGACGGCCTCAAACTGGACCCGCACTGGACGTCCCACCGCCGCCGAGACCAGCTCGGCAATGCGCGTGGCCACCACCATGACGTAACCCTGGGGTCGACCCTGGGCATCAAGGCTGAGCAGCGGCGGGTGGTCAGCCGGTCCGATCATGCGCAGCTCGCCGCTGCGGGCCACGCGCTCCAGGACCCCCTCGGCCCGCGCCGGTGGCGCAGACGTTCCTGAGGCGGGCGCTGAGTAGGCCGGCGATGCCAACGCCGGCCCCAGGCAGGCGATCAGGGCCATCCAGCGGGAACGGCAGACGCTCACAGGCACAAGACTCCAGGCAAGCAGTTCGGCTAATCCTGCCTTCCCATAGGCCCATCAAGCCGGGGTTGAATCAAAGCGCATGCTGAGATCCAGCCAGGGGCTACGGGTGACCGGCGCGCTGCTGGAGATCAGGTCAATGCCGGTGGTGGCATAGGCCGCGAGCTGCTCGGGCTGCACTCCGGAGGCTTCCAGCACCACAGGAGTGCCCGCCGCCAGCGCCCGCAGGCGCGGTACCAGTGCCAAGAGCTGGGCTGGGCTGAACTCATCGAGCAAGATCCCGTCGGCCCCAGCGCGCACAGCCGCCTCGGCCTCCGCAGCCGTCTCGGCCTCCACGATCAGGCGCGCTGGCCAGGGAGCCGCGGCCCGCACGGCTGCCACAGCCGGCCCCACGCCCCCCGCCCAAGCCAGGTGGTTCTCCTTGAGCATGGCGGCATCGTCGAGACCAAGACGGTGATTGACACCGCCGCCACAGCGGCCGGCGTATTTCTCCAAGAGCCGTAGCCCCGGCGTGGTCTTGCGGGTGTCCGCCAACCGCACCCCTGTGCCGTTGAGCTGGGTCACCAGAGCTCTGGTGGCCGTGGCAATGCCGCTGAGTCGCATGGCCAGATTGAGGGCGGTGCGCTCCCCGGCCACCAGGGCCGCCGCCGAGGCCCTGAGGCTGAGCAGCCGCTGACCGGCCTGCACCGGCTCTCCATCGGCCACCAGCAGGCGCACCGAGACCCGTGGATCCAACAACCGAAACAGGGGCTCCACCAACACCCCACCGCAGAAGACCCCCGGTGCTTTCGCAATCCAGTGCGCTCCAGCATCGGCACCGGTCAACGCCGGTGCCGTGAGGTCGCCACGGCCAATGTCTTCGGCCAACCAAGCCCGCAGCTGGGCCTCAAGCCCAGGCGTGATTGGGAGCATGGCCATCACTCAGAGCCAGTAGCCCATGGGCAACTGGGGATCCAGCCCCTGGGACGACGGCCAAGCCCCGTGGGTGTCGAAGGCAGCCGCGAGGATCTCCAAGAGCCCCCGTTTGTGCTGCAGCTCCTGGCGGGCGGCCCACTCAGCCTCGTCGACCTCGGTAGGGGGCAAGTCGAGAGCCTCGATCAAGCGCCGGTAGGCCTGCTTTTCCTTGGGGTTGATCAGAACAGTGTCGGTGTTGCGCTGGTTGACACTGATCATCTGCAAAGCCAACTTGACGGCCAGCTGGCGCTCATCGGCATCAGCCAAATCGGCCACCAGGGCAGCCAGATCGACTTCTTGGAGATGTTCACCCACCAGGGTGCTCACCAGCTCCTGGGATAGGGGCTCTGTGCGATCACGCGCCAGGCTGCCGATCACCAGCTTTTCGAGCAGCCGCTGTTCTTCCTCGGCGAAGTCACCATCGGCCCAGGCCACCCAGCAGACAATCCGCAACAAGGCGCGCTGGGAAGGGGTCAGGCCGTCCAAAGGGTGCACAGAAGACATCGCCATGGCGTTGCGGTGGATTGACCCTGATCGGCACAGCCATCTTTACTTGCCGATGCAGAAGCGGGCAAACACCCGATCCAGCACCGCTTCGCTCACCTCTTCCCCCGTGATCTCGCCGAGCCGTTGGATTGCCGCGCGCAGATCAATGGTCCAGAAATCCCAGGGCAACTGCTGATCTGCCGCCTCTAGGGCCCGCGCCAAACTGGCTGCCGCGGCCGCGGCTAGATCCCGCTGGCGGCCATTGAGCGCCACCTGCACCCCCTGCAGGTCGCTGGCGCCGCACCGCTGCAGCAACGCCGCCACCAAGGCCTCGCGGCCGGCTCCACTGACGGCACTGATCACCACATCAGCAGGCACGCCATCAGGCTGTTCTCGATCCACTGGTTCTCGATCCACTGGCGCAACCACCAGGTCGGCCTTGTTGCCCACCACCAGCAACGCCGTGCCCGCCGGCACGAGCTCACGGAGGGCCTGATCCTCAGGGCTCCAGCCCGCCGCCAGATCAAACAACAACAGCACCGCATCGGCCGCCGCCAGGGCGGCTCTGGCACGCTCAATCCCCAGGCGCTCCACCTGGTCGCCCGTCTCGCGGATGCCAGCGGTGTCGAGCAGGGTGAGCGGTACCCCGTCGAGCACCAGCTCGCTTTCGAGCAGATCGCGGGTGGTGCCTGGCAGGTCGGTCACGATCGCCCGCTCGCGCTGGCTGAGCAGGTTGAGCAGGCTGGATTTGCCCACATTGGGCCGACCCACGATGGCCACCCGCAGCCCCTCGCGCAGCAGTTCGCCCTGACGGGCCTCGGCCACCAACTGGGCCAGCTCCGCGCCCACGGCGGCGAGCTCCCCTGCCACGGCCGGGCCATCAAGGGGCGGCAGATCCTCTTCAAAATCAACCCGGGCTTCGAGCTCGGCCATCTGGTCGAGCAGGCGCTCCCGCAGGGCCGTGATGCGGCGCTGCAGCCCGCCATCGAGGCCTGCCATGGCCAGCTGGGCGGCCCGGCGACTGCGGGCCGTGATCAGCTCACTGACCGCCTCGGCCCGGGTGAGATCGAGCCGGCCGTTCAGGAAGGCCCGCTGGCTGAACTCGCCGGCCTGGGCCCGGCGAGCGCCGGCGGCCAGCACCAGCTCCAGCACCCGTTGGACCGCCACCAAGCCGCCATGGCAGTGGAGCTCCACCACGGTTTCGCGGGTAAAGCTGCGGGGACCTCGCATCAGCAGCAGCAGGGCTTCATCGACCCGTTCCCCGCTGACCGGATCGACCACATGGCCGTAGAGCACCCGGTGGCTCTCCCAAACCTGATGGCCCGGAGCCACAAACAGACCCGCACCAATCGACTCAGCCTTGGGCCCCGAGATCCGCACAATCGCCACACTGCCCTGGCCCGGCGCTAATGCCGTGGCGATCGCGGCAATGGTGTGGGAGCTGTTCAAGCGGCCTCAGGCCTCCGTCCACATGGGGCGATACCCCAGTTTCGGCTCCCGACCCGCCTGGTGTGCAAGCTGCGGCGTCAAGAACTGGCCAAGCCAGGAACCACCATGAGGTCGATGTGACCGCCACTGGGATGGCGCCACTCGCGAAATTCCTCGGCCAAGGCCTGGTGCTCCCGATTGAGCGAACGGTCCTGCAGGTCCTGCAGACGCTGATGCACCAGGTCGAGCGTGGTGTCGATCAGATGGGCGGCTTGCTCTGAAGTCATGGCGAGAACAGCAGCGGTGGGCCCGTTGTAATCAGGCCGCTGGTGCCCGGCCGTAACCGATGTAACGGGCCAAACACCTCCGTCGGCAGATCAAGACAGATCACTGGATCGCCACAGCGTGCCCGCAAGCCAATCCTGCAGCGGTTGCCAATCGTCGCGCTGATCAATGGCGTCCCAGATCGTCTCGATCAGCGGCCGAATCGGTGGCGCCGGCAGGTTCCAACGGCGCAGAGCCGATGCCGTGGCGTCGCGGTTGGTGGGATCAACCTGGCGACTGGCCTCCCACCAGGCATCGCGCCAGGCCCGCCAGCGATCGCGCCGCGGCTCAGGAGCACCCGGCACAAAGGGGAGCAGCTCGTCTGCCGTGTCGGGCAACCCGGCGACCGCGATCCGGGTCGCCAGGGCCGCAAAAAAGGCTCCGTAGCCCACATCCCAGGCCGCCAGCAACTGCACGGTGGGCACCACCGCATCCGGGTGTTCGGCTGGATCGCTCTCGGGATCGGTGGGCAACGCGCCGGGCAAATCGAATTGGGCCACCAGCCCAAGCCGCCGACCCATGCAGAAGCGGTAATGGGCGTCAAAGGCCGGAGCAAAACCCTCGAGCCGGGCTTCAAGCCCATCCCTGGGCAGCAGCATCGCCAAAGGCTCTTGCAACAGCCGCAGGTTGTGGTGGGTCACCGACGGCTGCTGGCCGAAGGCATACAGACCGCTGTGGTCGAAATAGGCCGCCGTGAAGCGTGGGTCCCAGCGGTCCAAAAAAGCAAAGGGGCCGTAGTCGAAGCTCTCGCCGGCCAAGCTCATGTTGTCGGTGTTGAGCACCCCGTGGGTAAAGCCAGCGGCCATCCACTCGGCGGTGAGCCGAGCAACCCGCGCCACGAGCTCGCCGTAGAACGCCAGCAGCTGGGCTTGGCTGGAGCCCGTGGCGACGATCGGGTGGGCTGCAGCCACCTGCGGGTAGTAGTGCAGCACCACATGGCGCAGCAACTGCTCCAACAAATCGGGCCGGCGCAGGTGCAGAAGGCGCTCACAGGTGCCAAAACGCAGATGGGTGCGGGCCATGCGCACCATCACCGAGCTGCGCGTCGGCGAGGGTTCATCGCTGCGCCAGAGATCTTCACCGGTCTCCACCAAGGAGAGGGTGCGACTGGTGGTTACCCCCAGCCGGTGCAGGGCCTCGCTGGCGATAATCTCGCGCACACCTCCCTTGAGGGTGAGGCGGCCGTCGCCGCCCCGGCTCCAGGGGGTGGTGCCGCTGCCCTTGGTCCCGAGATCTTGGAGATCGCCGTGGCGATCACGCAGCTGACCGTAGAGGAAGCCGCGGCCATCCCCGAGCTGGGAGTTGTACGTCCCAAATTGATAGCCGTGGTAGCGCAGGGCCAACAGGGGGGTGCGCTCCTCAAAACGCCCATAGGCGGCCGCCAGGTGGTCATCGGCCACCCCAGCCGGATCAAGACCCAGCTGGCGCAGCAGCTCGTCGTTACGAAAGCGCAGGCTGCTGCTCGGGAATGATGCCGCCTCCACCACATCCCAGTACTGACTCCCTAGACCCTCAAGCCAGGGCTCAAAGGGCAGGGCCAGCAAGGGGTTGCTCAACGCAAACTCAACCCCCGATACCCGTGCGGGCAATGTCGAGCACATCAGCCATCGAGCGGATCTGATCGATCGTGGTGGTGAGCTGGGTGGCACTAAACAGCTCCACCCGCAGCTCGATGCGGGCCGGCTTGCCTGGGGTGGTGCGCACCCGGGCATCACTCACGTTGATGCGGTGATCCGAGAGGCGCATCAAAATATCCTTGAGCACGCCGACCCGATCCAGCACCTCGATCCGCAGCTGCACCGGATACCGGCGCTGCTGGGATTCGGGGACAGGATTCCAGCGCACGGGCAGGCGCCGCTCAGCTGGCACTTGCTGACCATTGGCGCAGTCTTGCCGGTGGATGGTGATGCCGTGGTTCCCCAGGGACACCGATCCCACAATCGCCTCTCCCGGCAGTGGGCTGCAGCAGCCTCCGAGCCGGTAATCAAGGCCTTCAAGGCCCAGGATTGGACTGCTGCCATGGCTGGGCAGGGCGGCATGGGCCAGCTGGGATTCAGCCTGGGCAACCACACCAGCGGCCACCTGCTCATTGGTGAGGACGGGCGCCGCGATCGCCGTGGCAAGGCGAATCTCCTCGCGCAAGCGGTTGAGCACCTGGTGCAGCGTGACGCCGCCAAAGCCCAAGGAGGCCAACAGGTCGTCGGTGCCCACCAGGTTGCAGCGCCGGGCCACCTTGGCCATCGCCTCACCGTGGAGCAGCGCATCAAAGCCATCGCGGCCCAGCTCGCGCTCGAGCATTTCGGTGCCCCGCACGATGTTGTCGTCGCGATGGCTGCGTTTGTACCAGGCACGGATGCGATTGCGGGCCGTGGGGGTGGCCACAAAGTTGAGCCAATCCAGGCTCGGATGGGCTGTCTTGGCGGTGATCACCTGCACAAAATCGCCGTTCTGCAGCGGCGTCGCCAGGGGGCAAAGCCGGTCGTTAATGCGGGCACCCTGGCAGTGATTGCCCACCTCCGAGTGGATCCGGTAGGCGAAATCCACCGCTGTGGAGCCCTTGCGTAGACCCACCACTTCCCCCTTGGGGGTAAACACGAAGACCTCCTCATCAAAAAGATCTTCCTTGATCGAGGCGAGGTAATCACTGCTGTCTTGAGAACCGCCTTCCTTCTGCCAATCGACCAGCTGCCGCAGCCAGTTGAAGCGCTCGGTATCACCACCTTCGGCAGGTGAACCGCCCTCCTTGTATTTCCAGTGGGCGGCGATGCCGTACTCGGCCACCTGGTGCATGTCGCCCGTACGGATTTGCACTTCGATGGGCCGATGCCGACCGATCACCGCGGTGTGCAGCGATTGATAGCCATTGGGCTTGGGCAGGCCGATGTAGTCCTTAAAGCGTCCAGGAATCGGCCTGAAGGTGTCATGCACCACAGCCAGCGCCCGATAGCAACACTCCAGGTTGGGGCAGATGATGCGCAGGGCCGCGATGTCATAGATCTCATGAAAGGCCTTCTGCTGGCGTTGCATCTTGCTCCAGATGCCATAGAGGTGCTTGGGCCGCCCGCTCACATCGCAATGGCCCAGACCCACGGCGGCCAGTCGATCGCGCAGCAATTGCACCGTGACCCCAAGCCGCTCCTCGCGCTCGCTGCGCTTGGTGGCCACCTGCTGTTGCACATCCCGGAAGGCCTCGGGCTCGAGGATCTTGAAGGCAAGATCCTCGAGCTCCCACTTGAGACGGCCAATGCCCAGCCGATTGGCGAGGGGGGCGTAGATCTCACGGGTTTCACGGGCGATGCGCTGCTGTTTCTCGGGCTTGAGGGCGGCCAGGGTGCGCATGTTGTGCAGCCGATCAGCCAGCTTGACCAGCACCACGCGGATATCGCTGGCCATCGCCAAAAACATGCGGCGCAGGTTTTCAGCCTGGGCCTCGGTGTGGTTCGTGAAGTGAATGCCACCCAGCTTTGTGACCCCTTCCACCAGCGCCCGCACTTCGGCGCCGAAATGGGCCTCGATCTCCTCGGGGGTCACGCCGGTGTCTTCGACCACGTCGTGGAGAAAACCGGCGGCGATCACCCCGGCGCTGGCGCCGATGTCGCGCAGCAGATCGGCGACGGCGATCGGATGAATGATGTAGGGCTCGCCACTGACCCTGAACTGACCATCGTGGAGCTGATAGGCGAAATCAAACGCTGAGGCCAACAGGGCCTCTGGATCGGTGGGGCAGCTTCCGCCGGGCCCGGGCGGGCAATGTTCAATGCAGCGCTGCAGCCACTCGGGCAGGGGCACGCCGTAATCGGCAGGGGACTGGATCGGAGGCGATCCCATGCTCCGCAACATCAGCTCCCCAGGGGCCACCGGAGGGGCAACGGAATCGGGAATAGCCCTGAGCATCCCGGCCTGCGTCGTTTTCCCATCGTATGCAGCCGGCTTGCTGCGCAGTGCGGTAATAGCGCGATGTGCTGGTCAGCGCACCGAGCCCTGCAGAGGCAGAGTGGACGTCGATTCCTCTGCTGGCGCGCCGCAGCCTCTCGCATGGCCCCTGCCCCAGCCGCCGCGGTGCTGAGCCTCAGGGCTCTGCAGGTGCGCTACCCCGGGGCGAGCGCACCCACCCTCGACGGGCTCGATCTGGAGCTGCAGCCGGGCGAACGCGTTGCCCTGGTGGGCCCTTCGGGCTGTGGCAAGAGCACGGTCGCCCGCACCGTGCTGCAACTGCTCCCTGCCGGCAGCCAATGGGCTGGGGAGCTCCGGCTCATGGGGGTGGATCCCCGCCACCTGGCCCCCCAGGCCCTTCAGCGCCTGCGGGGCGAGGCGGTGGGGCTGGTCTTCCAGGACCCCATGACCCGGCTCAACCCGCTGCTCACCATCGGTCAGCACCTCAGCGACACCCTGAATGCCCACCGACCCGAATGGCCACGGCCGCAGATCGAGGCCCGGGCCATGGATCTGCTGCAGCGGGTGGGGATCACGCCCGAGCGCACCGGCAGCTATCCCCATGAATTCAGTGGTGGCATGCGCCAGCGGGTGGCCATCGCCCTGGCCATGGCCCTCCAGCCCGCGCTGGTCATCGCCGATGAACCCACCACCAGCCTCGATGTGGCCGTGGCCGCCCAGGTGATGGCCGAGCTGTGCGGCCTCTGCGGTGAGGCTGGCAGCGCCCTGCTGCTGATCAGTCACAACCTGGCCCTGGCCGGCCGGTGGTGCGAGCGGATCGCCGTGCTCGACCAGGGGCGGCTGGTGGAGCAGGGGCCGGCAAACCGCGTGCTGTGCCAGCCCGAATCGGCGTTGGCGCAGCGCCTGGTGGAGCGCGCCAGGGCGCTGGAGGGCAGCGCCCTGGCCCAGCGTCAGCCCAACCCCAGCCCTCCCAACGGCATCCCCGAGGCGCCCCTCCTCGACGTGAGTGGCCTGCGCTGCTGGCATCCACTGCCCGGGCTCCCCTGGCAACGCCGCTGGCTCAAGGCCGTCGACGACGTCAGCCTGCAGCTGCACCCGGGCGAAACGATCGGACTTGTGGGGGCCTCGGGCTGTGGCAAGAGCACCCTCTGCCGCGCCCTGATGGGTCTGGCCCCGATCCGGGGCGGCAGCGTGCAGCTGCTGGGCCACGACCTGCTGGCCAGCCGCGGCCAGCGGCTGCAGCGGGCCCGCCGCTCGATTCAGATGGTGTTTCAAGACCCGCTGGCCTGCCTCAACCCCCAGATGCGGGTGGGCGAGGCCATTGCCGATCCACTGCTGATCCATGGATTGGCCACGCCGGCCCAGGCCCGCCAGCGAGCCAGGGAGCTGCTGGCGGCGGTGGGCCTGGGCCCTGCCGAAGCCTTTGAACAACGCCGGCCACGCCAGCTCTCTGGCGGCCAACAACAGCGCGTCGCGATTGCCAGGGCCCTGGTGCTAAGCCCCAAGGTGCTGCTCTGCGACGAGAGCGTCAGCATGCTGGATGCCGAAGTGCAGGCCGAGGTGCTGGCCCTGCTGCGCTCGTTGCAGCACCGGCTCGGGCTGGGAATGCTGTTTGTGACCCATGACCTCTCCGTGGCCAGTGGCTTTTGCGACCGGGTGATCGTGCTCGAGGGGGGCCGCATCGCCGAATCCGGTCCAGGGCCCCGGCTGCTCAGCCATCCCCAAGCTGCGATCACCCGCCAACTGGTGGCCGCCTGCCCGCGGCTGCCGGCGGTGGTCGGGGTGGTGTCGGGGTGGTCGGCTAGCTGAGCCGGCGGCGCAGCTTGGCGAGCAGCAGCTCAAACACCGGCGGTAAGGGTGCCTCGCACACGAGGCGCTCACCGCTGATCGGGTGGTCCAGCCCCAACTCCACGGCGTGCAGGGCCTGGCCGGGAAGCTCAATGGGCAATTTTCGGCAACGCGAATAGGTGGCATCACCCACGATCGGGTGTCCCACGTGGGCGCAGTGCACCCGGATCTGGTGGGTGCGGCCAGTGTCGAGCTTGAAGCGCAGCAGGGCGTAATCGCCCAGCCGCTCCACCAAGCGCCAGTGGGTGCAGGCATGGCGGCCCGAGGCATCACTCACCACCGCATACTTTTTGCGGTCGACCGGGTGGCGGCCGATCGCGCCGATGATGGTGCCGTGGTCGGCGGCCGGCTGGCCGTGCACGACAGCAAGGTATTCGCGGCTGGCAATCCGCTTTTGGATCTGGACCTGCAGCTTGACCAGGGCCTCCTGGCTTTTGGCCACCACGATGCAGCCCGTGGTGTCTTTGTCGAGGCGGTGCACGATGCCGGGACGCATCTCGCCACCGATGCCGGGCAGGTCAGGGCAGTGGTGCAGCAGGCCGTTGACGAGGGTGCCGTCCTTGTTGCCCGGCGCAGGATGCACGGTGAGGCCGACGGGCTTGTTGAGCACGATGAGGTGCTCATCTTCAAAGAGCACATCGAGCGGAATCGGCTCGGGCCTGAGGTACGGAAGTGGCTCGGGGGGCGGCATCCACAGCTCGATGCCGTCGTGCTGGCGCAAGGGAGTCTTGGCGCGACCCGTGACGCCATTGACCCGCACGTAGCCGGCATCGATGAATTTCTGAATGCGGGCTCGGCTCTGTTCGGGCCGCTGGCTCACCAGCCAGCGATCGAGCCGCATCGGCAGGGGTTTTGGATACGTGAGGGCCAGCAACTCCCCCTCTCCCTCGCCGAAAGCGCTCACGGTCGTTCCGCAGCCAGGAGTGTTGTCTCGAGCGGAACTGAACTGTCCGCAGGAAGCTGGGCCTCCGCAGGAAGCTGGGTCTCCCCAGAAACCTGATCACGCGAGGGAAGCTCGAGGGCGATCGCCCCCAGCCGCGAGCAGCGAAAGTCATCCAGCAACTTGGTGGCCATGCGGGTGGTGTCGCCGCTGGTGTGGCGCTCTGCCGCAGCCAGCAGCCAGCTCTCCCGGTCGGGGGTTCCGCCCGGCAGCACGCCCAGGGCCAGGCCGTAGCGCTGCTGCAGCAGACCCGCCGGTACCCCAGCCGCCGGCACCTGCTCCAGCAAACCCAGCAACTCGACAAAGGCGAGTGCCGCCGCCTCGTTGTCGTAGGCGGCCTGACCAATGTCATCGCAGAGGGCCAGCCGGAGAGCGGCCTGCTGGTCATCAAGCCGCGGCGGCAACACCCCCGGAGCATCGAGCAGGTCGAGATCCTGGCCCAGCCTCACCCAACGCAGGCTGCGGGTGACACCGGCACGGCGGGCACTGTCGACCACCTTCTGGCGCACCAAACGATTGATCAGGGCCGACTTGCCCACGTTGGGGAAGCCCAGCATCAACGCCCGTACCGGACGGGGCTTCATGCCGCGACCGCTGCGGCGGGCATTGAGGGCTGCACCAGCCCGGATCGCGGCCTGCTGCAGCTGTTTGACGCCGGTGCCCGCCTTGGCGTCACACCACCAAACGGTTTCGCCGCGCTGGCGAAACCAGTCGCTCCAGGCCTCACGCGCCGAACGGGAGACCATGTCAACACGATTGAGCACGAGCAGATGCTGCTTGCCGCTGATCCAGCGCTGCAGGCGGGGATGCCCGGTGGCCAGGGGGATGCGGGCATCGCGCACCTCGATCACCAGGTCGACCTTCGCCAGGTTGCCGTTGAGGGCCTTTTCAGCCTTGGCAATGTGGCCTGGGTACCACTGAATCGGCGGCGCGTTGACGCTGAGCTGCAGCATCAGGGCACCACCAGGACCGGACACGGGGCCAGCTGAATCACCCGGGCGGCGGTGCTCTGTTGATCGCTTTCGATCGCGATGCCACGGGTGCCCATCACGATCACATCGGCATTGATCTCGTCGGCCACATCGCCGATCACGAAGGCCGGCATGCCCTCGCGCTCGATCACCTCACAGCTCACACCGGCCTGCGCAAAGGTGCTGCGGGCCTGGTCGAGCAGCTGGGTGATCGCTGCCGCGTCATCGCCGCTCTCGACCACGGAGAGCAGCACCAGCCGACTGGCATGTTGCTGGGCCAGCTTCAGCGCCACCGCAGCCGTCTCCATGGCCTGACGGCTTTGGTCGATCGGAAACAGAACGGTCTTAAACATGGGATCTCGGGAGCTGGTTGGCCTCGGCGGAAGGCGGTCTGGACGTCAGTCTGGTTGCAGTCTGAATTGACCAGACCCAACCGCCAACGGGGCAAAACGGCGGGTACCCGTAGAAAGGGCCTGGAGTCCAGGGGCTAATGTCCCTCGTCCTTTAGCAGCACGAGTTTCATGGCGAAGCGATCCCTGGCCAGCCTGAGCGCCGATCAACTCCGTAGCAAGCGGGTCCTGGTGCGGGTCGACTTCAACGTACCGCTCGATGACGCCGGCGCCATCACCGACGACACCCGCATCCGCGCCGCCCTGCCCACGATCAACGATCTGGTGGGCAAGGGCGCCAAAGTCATTTTGGCGGCCCACTTCGGGCGTCCCAAGGGCCAGGTCAATGAGGCGATGCGCCTCACCCCGGTGGCGGCCCGCCTGGCCGAGTTGCTCGGCAAGAGCGTGGTGAAGACCGACAGCTGCATCGGCCCCGATGCCGAAGCCAAGGTGGCCGCCATGGCCGACGGCGATGTGGTGCTGCTCGACAACGTGCGCTTCGTCGCGGAAGAAGAGAAGAACGATCCCGGTTTCGCGGCCCAGCTGGCTGCCCTCGCCGATGTCTATGTGAACGACGCCTTCGGTGCTGCCCACCGCGCCCATGCCTCCACCGAAGGGGTCACCAAGGCCCTCAGCCCCAGCGTGGCCGGCTACCTGATGGAGAAAGAACTGCAGTACCTGCAGGGCGCCATCGACGAGCCCAAGCGCCCCCTGGCCGCGATCGTGGGTGGTTCCAAGGTGAGCAGCAAAATCGGTGTGCTCGAGTCGCTGATCGACAAATGCGACAAGGTGCTGATCGGCGGCGGCATGATCTTCACCTTCTACAAGGCCCGCGGCCTGGCGGTCGGCAAGAGCCTCGTGGAAGAGGACAAGCTCGAGTTGGCCAAGGAGCTCGAAGCCAAAGCGGCCGCCAAGGGCGTCCAGCTGCTGCTGCCCACCGACGTGGTGCTCGCCGACAACTTTGCCCCCGATGCCAACAGCCAGACCGTGTCGATCGACGCGATCCCCGATGGCTGGATGGGCCTCGACATCGGACCCGATTCGCTCAAGGCTTTCCAGGAAGCCCTGGCCGACTGCCAGACCGTGATCTGGAATGGCCCGATGGGCGTGTTCGAATTTGACGCGTTCGCTGCCGGCACCAACGGCATCGCCCATACCCTGGCCGATTTGAGCGCCAAGGGCTGCTGCACGATCATCGGCGGTGGTGACTCCGTGGCCGCCGTTGAAAAAGTGGGCGTGGCCGACAAAATGAGCCACATCTCCACCGGCGGCGGCGCCAGCCTCGAGTTGCTCGAAGGCAAGGTGCTCCCCGGCGTGGCCGCCCTCGACGAAGCCTGATCGGGCTACAGCTCCCCCCCTTGCTCTCTCCAGGGCAGGGGGGGGAGCTGCCACTGGCTTGAGCCGCCCCAGACCCAGCAAGGGCTCGAACACTCGCACTTGTTGTGATCAGGATCCTGATCAGGGATTGAGCTGGGAGCGATCGGCCACCACCCGCACCCGTTTGGTGGCACTCACGATGCCCTTGGGGTGCACCAACAGCACGGCCCAGGTTTGCTCGCCGGGGCTGTAAGGCGCCTGAACCGTTTTGAACAGCCCGCCGCCGCCGAGGGCACCCAATTGCAGCGTGGGGCTCATCAGGGCACTGGTCTGCTGGGCCGAAAGGGCCACCAAACCGCCAGCAACCACGGCACCGTCGAGGGGCTCGTCAAACACGACATCGACGTCGTAGCGCTGACCGGTCAGCACCGCATCGGGAATCAGCAGGCTGATCGCGACATCTTCAGCGCCGCTGCGCAACAGCGACTGCTCACGGATCACCGCCTGGCCAGTGATCTTGCCGCCGCTCGTGGTGAGGCTCAGCAGCTGGCTGGCCTGCAGCCGGTAGATGGTGGATCCCTGGGTGTGGGTGCCACTGAGTTGAAGCTGCACCGTGCTGCGGCCATCTTTCAGGGAGGGGCCCGGCGTGAGGGTCCAGCTGGCATCGGGGAACTGCTTAAGGAGGGCCCGCCGGCGCAGCTCCACCAGGGTGGGATCCAGGCCCGGTCCTCGCTCCAGCAAGCTCGACAACCCCGTCCCACCGGCCTTGAGGGCCACTTCCAGCTCCTTCAACTGGGCCTGGCTAGGGCCAGCGGCAGCGAGCACGGAACAGGGAGCAGCGAGGCCGACCGCCAGCACTGACGCCGATGCGGCAGCCAGCCAGATCAGAAACCGAGAGCGCACAGGCGGCATCGAAGGGCGCTGGGGGTGGGGAGAGGCCCTTAAGTTAGGCGCGCAAAGCGGCCGCGCCCGATGCCGAGGCTTTTGATCGCCGCCAGCGGCACCGGCGGCCATCTCTTTCCCGCCCTGGCGGTGGCCGAGGCCCTTCCCCAGACCGGGCCTGAGGGCTGGCGTGTGCAGTGGCTTGGGGTACCCAATCGGCTCGAGCGGGAGCTCGTGCCCAACCACTACCCACTCCACACCGTGAAGGCCGGCGGGCTGCAAGGCCGGGGCCTGCGCAAACTCTGGAACCTGCTTCAGCTGGTGCAGGCGATCGGGGTGGTGAAGCGGTTGATCCAGCGCGAAGGCATCACGGTGGTTTTCAGCAGCGGCGGCTACATCGCCGCCCCTGCAATCGTGGCGGCCCGCTGGTGTGGCGTGCCCGTGCTGCTGCATGAGAGCAACGCCATCCCGGGCCGGGTGACCCGACTGCTGGGCCGGCTCTGCAACCAGGTAGCGGTGGGCCTGCCCGCCGCCGCCGAGCGGTTGCCCCACTGCCATCCGCAGCTCACGGGCACCCCCGTGCGGCGGGAGCTGCTGCAACCCGCGGCCCTGCCCGCCTGGGTGCCCCAGGGCTGCGGCCCACTGCTGCTGGTGATCGGCGGCAGCCAGGGGGCTGTGGGGCTCAACCGGATGGTGAGGCCGCTGGTGCCGAAGCTGGTGACCGCCGGCTGTCGGGTGGTGCACCTCACCGGCAGCCAGGATCCCGAGGCCGGCCAAGCGCTACCGAGCGCCTGGGGCGGAGCTGTGGTGGAGCGTCCCTTTGCCGAAGCCCACGAGATCGCAGGACTGCTGCAGCATGCCGATCTGGCGATCAGCCGCAGTGGGGCCGGAGCCCTCAGCGAGCTGGCCGTGTGCGGCACTCCGGCAATCCTGGTGCCCTACCCCGCCGCGGCCGACCGCCACCAAGACGCCAACGCCGCCGCTGCCGCTGCCCTGGGGGCCGCGGTCATCGTGTGGCAGCACCCAGCGGGCCTTCCCACCCTGGAACGCACCCTCTGGCGCCTGCTGGGTCCGCGCTTGCGGGGCACCGTCCCCACCGCTGATCCGCTGGTGACGATGGCCGCCGGCATGGATCAACTCGCGGTGCACAACGCCGCCCAACACGTGGCCTCGCTGCTGGCAGAGCTGGCCAGGATCAACCCCGTTGCGAGGCCCAAACCTGCTGCAGGGCGCCCATGAGCCGCCGATTGCCACGGCGGCTCTGATAACCGATCCGCAACCAATTGGCGCCCAGGCCCTCAAAAGACTGGCAATCCCGCAGCAAAATCAAGTGGCGGCCCTCCATGGCCTCGCGCAGCGGCCCCAGCGACGTCTCAGCGTGCAGCAGGAGGTAATTGGCCGCCGAAGGCAGGGGGGTCAGCCGGCCAACGGGGCCCTGCAGCGCCCCGATCCGCTGGCTGAGCCAGGCACCCTCACGGGCCGTCCAGCGCTGCACCCGCTCGCAGTGACGCCGGTAGCGGCCCGGGTTGCGCAGCAGCCGCTCGCCCACGGCGGCGGCGATGCCATTGACCGGCCAGGGATCGCGCCAGCTTGCCCAGCGCTGCAGGCGCTGGGGCTCGCCAACCGCATAACCCAGCCGCAGCCCCGCCATGCCATAGAGCTTGGTGAGGCTGCGAAGCACCACCAGGTTTGGATGGTGCTCCACCAGGGGAATCAACGACTGGGCCTCACCACCCGGCACCAAGGGCAGAAAGGCCTCATCCACAATCACCAGGCGATGGTCGGCCAGCAGCGGCTCGATCGAAGCGCGGCTCCACAACTGACCCGTGGGGTTGTGGGGATTGGTGATCCACAGCACCGTTGCCGTGGGGGGGGGCGACAGCGGTTGGGGGAAGGCCCCGTCCCAGTGCAGCGGCAGGGGCCACGGCACCCCCGCGCCACCCCAGCAGGCCAAGGCGCGGCCGTAGTCGGCAAATCCGGGCGCCGGCACCGCACTCACACCGCAGGCTGCGGCATCGCGAGCCACCCAGGTGAACAATTCGGCTGCCCCATTGCCGGGCAGCACCCAAGCAGGATCCAGCCCGTGGATGCGGGCCATCGCAGCGCGCAGGGTGGCGTGGGTGCGGTCGGGATAGGCCCGCACCTGCTGGTTGAGTAGCCCCAGCCCCAGCCCCAACCCGAGCAGCAGTCCAGGCGGTCCAAAAGGCACCAGCGAGGCGCTGGCATCGAGCAGCTGACCAGGCCGGCAAGCCAGCCGGTGGGCCGCCTGGTTCAAGTTGCCACCATGACGTTGGCTGCAGGGGTTCCCTGCGGGCATCAGCCGCTCCATCAGCACGTGATCACTAGCCTGGACTGGCGCGTCACCATTGGGGGCCCCGGTGCTGAGGCCAATGCTGCGCTCGATGCTGCCCTCAAGGCTGAGCTCGATGCTGCCCTTAAGGCTGAGCTCGATGCCGCCGTCCAGAGCTTCAAGCTGGCCGCTATCGCCGCGCTGGGCGGCTGTGGCTGGCTCGCTGGGCCTGGCGGCGCTGGTGGCGGGGCCCCTGGCCTTGCCCGGCAGCGCCTACAGCCCAGACGATCTGATGCGGCTGCTCGAAGGCAAATCCTGCAAACACTGCAAGCTTCAGGATGCCGATCTGATGCACGCCGATCTGCGCGACGCTCGGTTGCAGAACGCCCACTTGCAACGGGCCAACCTGAGCCGGGCCAAGCTCGATGGCGCCTTGATGACCGGGGCCGACCTGCGCCACACGAGCTTCAACGGCGCTTCCCTGCGCGGCGCCGACCTGCGCGGCGCCATCCTTGAGGGCGCAGATCTGCGCCAGGCCGATCTCAGCGGCTGCCTGCTGGATCCAGGCGCCCTGGCCCGAACCCACTGGGACCAGGCCACGGGCATCGACCACAGCCGCGAGCTCAGCCATGCCGAACTCCACAACGCCGGGGTGCAGGCCGCCAACCAGGGGCGCCATCCCGAGGCCGAGCGTTTCTTCGGCGCAGCGATCCGCAAGCAGCCGCTGGCCGCGATCAGCTGGATGGCCCGTGCCATCAGCCGCGGCGAGCAGGGCCACAACGAGCTGGCAGCCCGTGATTTCAACTATGCAGCCGAGCTCTACGCCAGCAGCGGCGACCTGCAGCAGGCCGAGCAGCTCAAGCGGGCGGCCACCACGCTGATCACCCCCCCCAGCCGAGGCAGCAGCGGCAATGGCCAAGGCATCGCCGCCGTGGGCGGCGCCATGACCGCCCTGCAATTTTTGGCCCCGCTCGCGGCCAAGGCCTTCTTGCCGCTGCCGTTTTAAGGCGGGCTGGCCTGCTGGGGCCGCAACGTGCGCCAGTCCACCCCATTGAGACTGCCAAAGGGGACCGGTTGATGGTTGTCGATCTGCACGCTCAGCAAATCAGGGCGACCCGAACGGATCCGCAACCCGCGCCGCATGCGAATCGGTTGCGCCGTGCCGGGCTCCAGCACATCCACCCAGACCGTCTGGCGGGTGACCAGATCCTGGACCTCGACCCAGCTCGAGCCGAGGGAACGCA